>CACYRK010000009.1 GCA_902776835.1 uncultured Bacteroidales bacterium | reverse complement strand
ACAACTAACTGAAATACAGACAACAGCAGAATGCCCTATCTCACAAGAATTGGGTAAGGGGCTTATGCGCTTGTTTTCAAGTTAAATGAAAGTGCCGTGCTCTGAAATGAGAAAAAGATTGGTTCATGAGTGTACTTCCAATTATTTCAATTATCTTTGCGTTCAAAATCAAGTAAATTGAAATCAAGATGGAACGTATAAATCGTATCAAAGCGGTGTTGGCCGAGACTGAGCGCACCAGTAAGTGGCTCGCCGAACAACTAGATAAGGACCCCGCAACGGTGTCGAAGTGGTGCACCAACACCAGCCAACCAGACCTATACACTTTGACCCGTGTTGCCGAGTTGCTCGATGTGGACATCCGCACTCTGCTTCGCCCCACAAAATCAGTTAACGCATTTGGCTAATGATGATGTCACACAAATATCGGCTATTTTAGAAGTCGCAATCTTGTCTTTGCTTGTTCTATGGCTAGTTCTTCAAAGTATTGCTCCCCTGCTATTTGTAAGTTTTTTATTCACATATATCAAACGAACGTATTAATGTATCTGTCAACACTTAAAATTTGGAATTTTAGAAAGTATGGCATTGGCGATAATGGTGCTCCGGGATTAGAAGTCCATTTCCATGAAGGAGTTAATGTCCTGATTGGAGAGAACGACTCTGGCAAGACAGCCATTATTGATGCTGTCCGTTATGTGCTCCGTACCAAAAGTGGTGAAACAATATACATGGATGAGAAAGACTTCCATATGATTGGCAATATTCGTTCAAAGTCATTGAAAATCGAATGCTGGTTTGAAGGTGTTTCAGAGATTGAAGCTGCTCCTTTTCTAGAGTGGATTGGGCTGAAAAAAAGAGAAGAAGGAATACATTACTGCTTACGTCTTACGTTAAATGCTACAATTCTTGAAGACGGTCGAATATATCCTGTTGTTAAAGCAGGTATGGGTAATCAGGGCACACCGATGGACGGTAAAGCACGGGATCTACTTAGAGTCGTTTATCTGAAGCCACTGCGTGATGCATTGCAAGATATGACACACGGATATAAGTCACGTATTGCTCAAATTCTACAAGCTCATAGTCTATTTGGAGACAGCAAAAGAGGTGAGGACGGGAAACACAAACTGGAAAATTTATACCAACAACTGAAGAAGGAGATAGATGAGTATTTCGACCAGAACAAATCAGATGACGGAAAAGTAATCACAGAAAACATAAATGACATACTTGTAAAACATTTCCTCTTGGCAGGAGAACAACGTAAAGCATCACTTTCGCTGACAGGTAGTGATCTGATCGATATACTACGGCAGTTAGATTTAGTGCTGGAAAGCAACAAAAGTGGTCTCGGTTCATTAAATCTACTTTGTGTTGCAGCAGAATTGCTATTGTTTCTTGAGGAGAAACGCGGTTTGAAGTTAACACTCATTGAGGAATTAGAAGCACACTTGCATCCACAATACCAGCTAAGGATGCTAGATTACATTCGTGGCAAAGAAGGATTTGGGCAGTTCATCCTTACTACCCATAGTATAACACTCGCCGCAAATATTCCACTGCAAAATCTTATCATCTTGAGGGATAATAGAGTTTTTCCCATGGATAAAGAAAATACAGAATGTCAAGATGAGGATTACAAGTTCCTTCATCGATTTCTTGATGCGACAAAATCAAATCTGTTTTTTGCCCGAGGCGTTGTTATGGTTGAGGGGGATTCAGAGAATTTGTTGTTGCCCGCAATCGCAGAAGTATTAGAAAGACCACTTCATGAACATGGAGTATCCATAGTGAATGTTGGCAGTACTGCTTATAAACGTTATGCAAAGATATTCCAGCGGAAAGATGGTCAGCAGATGGGAATTCCTGTAGCAATTGTAACCGACCTAGATGTTAAGAGTATTGAATATTATAAAGATGCGGATGAGGAACGAAAGAGAAAGATTTTACATTGTACTGATGATGTTAAATCGGACTTGGAGAAAATCTGTTCATCTGTTGATTTTACAAGTCTGCCTGAGTACATTAAAACTAAAAATGAACTGAATGATTTTATAACTCAGCACAAGAAAGCAGGGACAAGAGGCAGAGGAGTAAATAAAAAAGAGCGTGAAGCCGCAATTAAATATTTTGAAAGCAATGCAGCAGAAATAACAGCAGAGGCCATATCACATTTTCGTCAAAAAAAGGCGGAAGCATTATCTTCTATATATCCAAATGATGACATAAAATTGTTCGTTGCAAAGAACTGGACGCTGGAGTATGAGATTGCCAAAAGCGCTTTATTTAAAGAATTGGCAATGGCTGTACTTCTGGCTAAAGAAGAGCAAGCTGGGAAAACAATTAATGTAGAGGATGCAA
Source organism: uncultured Bacteroidales bacterium (assembly GCA_902776835.1). Classification (GTDB taxonomy): domain Bacteria; phylum Bacteroidota; class Bacteroidia; order Bacteroidales; family Muribaculaceae; genus Sodaliphilus. Next base: position 82,826 of record CACYRK010000009.1, on the reverse strand, counting down.
AGAAGACAGTTGATGATAAATATGGAGACATTACAAATGATTCAGTGGCATACGAGATATTCAAGCCGATCAATGATGGTGTCGTATCTAAAGCAATAGTGGCTCAATACCTTGCAGAGATATTGGTGTCTGAACCGGCATTTTATAAAACTGTGTTTGAAGCTGACGAGCATTTGGCCTATCTAGTTGAAGCTATCAAGCATGTAACTCCAAAGAAAGCATGATACCTTTTGCAACAAACGACGAAATACGCACAGCACATGATTTGTTGCTGCCTGGTCGACCTTTTTTCGAAGAGGACAAAATTGAAGTAATCCAATGCAATGAATCTCGTGACATTAAAGCATGTCCAGGGAGCGGGAAAACTACCGTACTACTCGCCAAGTTGTTAATACTCTCTAATAGAATGCCTTTTTCAGATGGCTCTGGTGTATGCGTGTTGACCCATACTAATGTCGCTATTGACGAAATTAAAGCCCGTTTTGGAGGGAAAGCAGATTTACTATTTAGTTATCCGAATTTCTGTGGAACTATCCAGTCTTTTGTGGACAGGTTTCTTGCAATCCCCTTTTTTAATTCTTTTTCAGGAAAACCTTTAGTTGATATTAGTGATGACAGGGCAGACGCTATAATAAAGAGAGAGTTTGCAGTGCGCTTTAGTCAATTAACGCGTGAAAAAAGGAAATCTTTATATAAATTGGTAGATATAGACCAACATAAACATGGTGGCGTGGTTAATTGGCATGATGTTCATGCTGAAATAGAGAAAGTAGTAAGAGAATCATACTATGATTTTTACGCAAAGAAATATTACCGACATTACGGAAACACCAAGAGTATAGCTGCAAAATCAAGGCATGATTCCACAAGATATTTATTCTTTAAAGATGTGCGGAGAGCAGCACAATATGAGGGTGTTCTCAAGTTTGAAGATGCTTTTTCAATAGCATTTGCATATAGTCAGATGTTGCCTGAAATTAAAGATGTATTTGCAACTCGTTTCAAATATGTGTTCATTGACGAGGTCCAAGATAGCAGCCAGTTACAACTTGCGTTGTTAGAAAAGGTGTTTGATCGGCAACAAATAGTGGTTCAACGTTTTGGCGACCCTTATCAAGCTATATATAATACTGAAAGGGATTGCGTATGGGCCCCTATAAATCCTTTACCGCTGAATCGGAGTAAGCGTTTCGGTTCTGCTATTGCTAATGTATTAAGATTTGTCTGTGTTGAAGATAATAGAGGGCTAGATGGGAGCAATGAGGTGCATTCCGTAAAGCCTGTGATGTTGGTTTATACTGATGGCAAAAAAGTGCTTCCAGCATTTGCCAAATTGTTGAGAGAAAAAACAGTTAATGGTGTTCCTATCATAGATATAGCAAAGAATGAACAGAAGAAAGATTCGTTACATCGTATAAATATTAAGGCAATTGGATTTGTTGGCAAAGAAAAAGTAGTTGACGGAGAATCACAAACTATCCATTATTATTTTCCTCAGTTTGAAAATAAAACTATTGCTAAAAGACCTTTTAATGAACAGACTAATCTAAATACATTCCTTCAGAAAAATGCAATTGAAGATACCCCGCAAGATTATAGAAGTCGCATATTAGATGCTTTGGCTGCAATTTTGGTTAGAGCGAATGTTAAGAAAGACAATGGAAGATCTTTTTCAAAGAAGTCCATGTTGGAGTATCTTGAATCGAATGCTCCAGATTTGTTTGGCAAACTGAATATAAAATTATCAGAATGGATTTTGAAATTATTAAGATCGGATTTTAGTGTTGATTCGGATGTTTTTGATGATGTGAAGGCATTTATTTCAACGGACTTTGCTCAGGCTTTTGGTTTTATGGCGGAGATAGGATCTGTGCAACAGTTCTTGAAGAAAAATGATGAAGAGTTTTATATGATAAAGAATGAAGAGCAGAGCCATAATGTATATAGAGACGGCGAACTGGAAATTGAAGTTGCTACTGTTCATTCTGTGAAAGGAGAAACTCATGTTGCAACTCTATTCTTGGAAACAAAAAACTATAAGTATGAAAGTGAACATTTTGGTGCGCAGCTTTGCGGCGAGCCTTATGTTCATAGAGTTGGAGAAAAGCATGTGTTACCATCATTAAAAGTGGCATATGTGGCATTAAGTCGACCTAAGTATCTATTGGCTTATGCCATACACAAGGACCGATTTGATAGGCTAGATAGGCCTAAGTTGGAGAGTATTTGGGAAGTTAAATATTTGGAATAGGAAGTGTCGCAAAATGGCGGTTTTGTAGTTGGAAATGTTGATGTTATTGCCGCATACTACAGTTCTATAGTAAGTAATAAATTGATAATCAGCGCTTCCGTTTCAATAAGTTTGTCATTTTCATAATGTACTAAGAATCGGTATCTGGCATAGATTTCTACCGCGTTTAATGATTATTTGAACAGAGTGAGGAGTCGGATTCGAACCGATGAATGACAGTTTTGCAGACAGCCCCCTTGAACCGCTCGGGCATCCTCACAGATTGTGCATCAGGATGAATTCAACCGAATGAGCAGCGTCAAGATTGCTTGAACATTGCTGAGTCGCGTGTGAGGAAGCCAAAAGGCAACTCACCGTCCCACAGTTTAGAAAACCGTTGCTCTATTCGCTGAGCTACTGGAGCATCATTGGCTGCCTCACCAAGATTTGAACCGACTGAGCAGTGAGTGCAAAGCCATGCCTGCATGGACTTTGCCGAATCGCGACGGAGGACGCCATTAGGCAAATCTCGACCAGATGATTAACAGTCACCTGCTCTGTCTCTGAGCTACATCCCAAAATGTTTAGTGACCCCGGTGGGACTCGGACCCACGACCCCTTGATTAAAAGTCAAGTGCATCTGCCAACTGAGCTACGAAGTCAATCTTGTAGCGTCAACGGGACTCGAACCCGTAATCTTCGCCTTGAAAGAGCGACGAGTTGACCAGTTACTCTATAACGCCATTTGCAGGGTATACGGGAGTTGAACCCGCTCCGTACGCCGTGACAGGGCGACATCTTAACCGTTTGACCTATACCCTAAATTTTGCAGGAGCAGAAGGGCTCGAACCTTCGACCTTCGGTTTTAGATAAACTGCTCCCGCTCGAAAGAACTTGAGCAAGCTCAGTTCTCTACTCGCTTACCCGCAGTTTTGGAGACCGACGTTCTTCCAACTGAACTATACTCCAGTGTCGTTGTACTCTCGGCAGGACTTGCACCTGCAACCTACTGTGTATAAGACAGACGCGCTGACTATTGCGCCACGAGAGTGTTTGGTTGCGGGAGTGGGATTGCCACAGGCTTCCTCGCACGCGACTCGGCATAACTCAAGCAAGCTTGATTCTGCTCTCGCTGCTCACTCGGGTTGAACCCACGTCTGCGGCTTATGAGACCGCTCTGGAAACCACCTCCAGGCATCCCGCATTGTTGTACTCTTGGTATGACTCGAACCGAAGAAGCAGCGAGCGCAATGTCAAACTCGTTTGAACATTGCCGAGTCGTGTCTGAGGAAGCCGAAAGGCAACTACAGCCTTCTGCGTATCAGGCAGACGCGCTAACCGATTGCGCCACAAGAGTATGTTGTTTCGTACTCCAGGCAGGACTCGAACCTGCGACCACCTCGTTCGTAGCGAGGTACTCTAATCCAACTGAGCTACTGGAGCATTCTGTGAGCTTCAAGTCGGAATCGTGCCAGTTGAGCTATTGAAGCATTTGTTGAGGTGGAGGGACTCGAACCTCCGAAGCCGTATGGCAGCAGATTTACAGTCTGCCCTCATTGCCGCTAGAGTACACCTCAATGTCGTTGCGGAACCTCGTGGAGTCGAACCACGAAATCGGATTTTGAATAAATTGCTCACGCTCAACAAAACTCAAACAAGTTTGGTTCTGTTTTCGCTTAATCGCAATTTTCAGTCCTGCGCATACACCAAGTCTGCCAAAGTTCCAGTCGTGGAGGAGGCTAAGGGATTGCTTACAGCGTCCTCACTTGTGACTCGGTAAAGATCAAACAAGTTTGTCTTTACTCTCGCTGCTCGCTCGGGTTGAACCCCTGAGGCGTTTCACCGCCTTCCAGTTTTCAAGACTGGCGCAATCAACCAAACTCTGCCAAACCTCCATTGTTTCGCGGAGAATAATGGACTCGAACCATTGCGCCGTTTCACCGGCCTAACGCGTTAGCAGTGCGTCCCCTTCACCAACTTGGGTAATTCTCCGTTGTTTTCTTTTGACGCTGCAAAGGTATAACCTCTGACTGCAGCCTTTTTGCGTACCAAAAATAATCTGCACTTTTTTATTATTTTTCTAAATAATAGTGCCGCTAAAGCCCTTTTTGAATAAATGCCCCGGCTTTAACCGCCGCGAAAAAGTCGGGGCATTATCTATTCATGAATGAGTAAGATGGTGAGACGTTCTCTCACTTGAACAAGGACTTCCTTCACATCTTCGAGATTTGCTGTTTCACCGCTGAGCAACTTGATGGCGTGAAGCAGCAGGTCACAGTCATCATCGTTGAGCGGCGTGTCGCTGATGGAGTAATCCGGGTCGGCGTAGCGGTAGTAAATCTTGTCGTACACCTCAATGGGGGCGTTGTAGCCCAACTTGTCGGACCGCATGATTTGGAGGTCGCCCTGCACGGTGCGCAACGACACTCCCTTCACGATGCCCTCCATGTCGTAGAGGGCGTCGGAGCAAGCCTCGACCAGGTCGTCGATGGTCCACCGACGGTACGGGTTCCGCAGGCAGCGGTCTATGGTCTTGTAGCGAATTAACGCATTCTTGTTTGCTGGCATTATCTTGTATTATAATCTTATCGTTCATAACTATAGTTGTTTAATCGTGGAAAACTCTGGCTGACAGGGTCGTTCACCTGTGCCACATATCGAACTCATGTAAATCTGTTTCATTGTTTCCATATTGAATTTAATCTTGTTTTAACCACACCCAATCCCAATAAGACTGGGAGCGGTAGTTGTTATTCTTCAGTTGTGTAATGGCCACATTCCACATTGAACTTAACTTTGTCCTTGTCAAAAGTGAACCTACCTCTCGGGTAAATTGCTTTCAACTCAGCCAAATCCTCTTTTAATCGAATGGCCATATTAACTTCGTTATCATCGCCCGATATCATCCAATCGATGCGCCGTACATAGATATATGCCATTCTTAGGATATAGACAGCTCGAGCCATAATATCAACGGTCACGGGGCTGTAGTCTGGATAATTTTCATCCTTGAACTTAACCGGTTCTTGAATTGGCCTGTATTCAAAAGTTTCATCACACGGAATAGGCCTACCGGCTTGCATGATTTCTTTTTCAATCATCTCGGCGATTTCTTGCATTCGCCACTGTTCATAGTAAAAAGCACCTCCGCTCATGATTGGTCCTCCTTTCTTTTTTATCTCCCCAAGCCCCAGTTATGAGACATGGGGAGAATCATTGTTAAATCTGTTTTACTCAATTATATAAGCCTTGCTCATATAAACTTGCTTCACCAGGGCTGTGCAGAATTTGTTGACTTCCTTGTTAAAGGTTTTCTGCTCGCATTTGTCGAGCGCGTCAAATTCACCGCCATGCTCCTTGAGGAAGTCGGCAAGCACGTCCTTCGAGAACAGTCCCATGACTTTGCCGAAGTCTTTAGGAAGATGAACTTCGCCGATGTGGCTCACCACGTTGGCGAGACGGTTCTCCGTGACGTATGCCTCAGCTTCAACAATCAGCATTTTCAGTTCATCACTGAAAGGAACTGGCTCGGCAAAGAGCTTATTGCGTTTCTTCACGCCCTTTTTCTCTGCGAAACGCTCGTTCTTGTTCTTGATGAGAACCCTCGAACCATTCCTGAGGTGGCAAGGCATCACAGGACGTATTACCACACCCTCACAGATGTTGTCGTCAATGGCAGGCAGCCCGAGCCATTCGGCGATTTTGCTCTGAAAAGCGTTTGGCTGCTTCAGACAGTCGTTGATCGAACCACGGAACAAGGTCTTTGCATAGAAGAAACCATTAGTTTCAAACAGTTCGTTCACCTCGTCAACTGGCAGGTATTGACCCTCGTTTTCGGTAAAGATATAGATGTCGAAACCGTAGAACTCGTGCTCAGGGCAGTAGCAAACGCCTTTTTGGATGAGTGACATCTTGGGATTACGTTTCACCTCGTTGTGAGGGTAGAGCCCGCCAAACATTTCGCCGAATACTGAGATAGCCTTTGCCTCAGGATGATTTGCCTTCACTTTCCCGAAAAGGTCAAACACCCGCTCTTTGTAGCGATCTAGCAGTTCTTGGTAATCGTAGAACTGCTCACCATCTGCAAGCATTGAAGTCCTTTTGGCGAACTTCACCTCGCAGCCATCGCACAGAAAACTGGTGTTTGCGCCATGCACTTTCTCCTGCACGACCCATTCCATGTCGGGTGGCACCTGAGCCACCACGTTCTCCATGAACTCGCGGCTGAATGAGTTCTCGATGGAGCTGTACTTCTTGAATTCAATCATTTTCTTGTCGTTTTGTGCGCCATAGTGGACGCGGTTAATAATTTGATTGGTTGCCGGTGCCATTGGCCAAAGGCGATGAGGAGAAGTGGTGGCTGGTGGTAGGTCAGTCTTCATCGCCCGTGATAGGCACCATGAGATACAAAAAGTGGTTGGAATGTCTCGCCTTTGCTTGACTTTCCAACCACTTCGTATATCGAGTAGTATCTCTATAGGGGATGACTATGCGTTATATTACATTATGATATGGGGTTTCTCGCATAATCCGGAAAGTCGACTTATGGGCACCGGGTGTCCATGCACTTGACTGGAGCATGTGGCGATAGCTTTCAAAGCAATTTGTGCCTTGAAAACGAATGCCTTTCAATATGTCAACTCTCAGATTCTGCATTGCTGCAATATTATTGTTCTCAAAAATCGGCTGCAAAATTAGTGTATTTTAGCTATGCAACCAAATATCTCGCCAACTAATTTTGGGGCTCAAATTCCTTATACACAAAGTGTATAAAAAAGTTCACGCCACATTTTCGCCGGCAAAGGTACAACCCCTGACCGCAGCCTATTTGCGTAGATGAAAAAAAACGATTTATTCCATTCGTATAAACCTCTCTTTTCTTTCCTCGATCACTCGTTTGTAGCTCCGCTTCATTTTGTCGCTCAAGAAAGAGCGATTGATGAGCGCATACGTTTCCTGAGGAATATCCATAAACATGTTTAGAACCATATCAGCACGCTTTTTCGATAAGCAAATCCTTTCGCAAAGCGTTCAAAATCCTTAACACCGCCCACCACATCAAACCGTTTGGTGATATACACTGGTTGCCCGCTGCTGTTGAAACACAAACCACGTTCAGATGGCGCATTTTGTAATATACTATTCGATGCTTCAAATGATGTGTAATGATATAGCATTAGGTATTTCATGACAGACTAATTAAATTGTATGTGGTCTCAGCATCAATTCAACCATTTTAACAAAGTATTTTGTGTCATCAATCTGATGACAATGCAATTCGGCAACAACCGGGGGATAACTACATCTTATCCATCTCTTAAGTATCTCAACGAGAACTTCCTTTCTTATTTCTTTTATAATGCCTTCGTTCATTTAAAGAAGTCTTTTATTCTTGTTCAAAGTGCAAATTTACAGATTATCCCTTAAAACGAATAATATAATGTGAAAAAATTCATGTCAATTTTTGACATAAGATTTAGGCTTCTTTTCTTTTGAAGTAGATATGAAAGAGAATGATACTTTTGGCATCGCTAACAAAGCCTTCAAACCATATCATTTTGTATCACTTGATGGCAATAATAGGGTGATGTCTGATGGCGAAAATATCAGGGTGTATAACGGCGTAAAATTGGGTCTATATATGGGGCAAAATATGGGACAAACAAAAAAGAAGAAAGTGATAACTCGTTGTTTCGCAACTTGCTATCACTTTCAAAAGGTGTCCAAGATGAGATTCGAACTCACACAGCCGAACGGCCACTACCCCCTCAAAGTAGCGTGTCTACCAATTCCACCACCTGGACCACTGTGGAGCGAAAGACGGGACTCGGACCCGCGACCTCGACCTTGGCAAGGTCGCGCTCTACCAACTGAGCTACTTTCGCATTTGTTGCCGCAATTGTTGCGGCGCCATCGTGTTTTTTAAAGATCGTGAGCGAAAGACGGGACTCGGACCCGCGACCTCGACCTTGGCAAGGTCGCGCTCTACCAACTGAGCTACTTTCGCATGTTGTTGCCGCAATTGCGGCAGTGTGTTTTTCAAGACCGTGAGCGAAAGACGGGACTCGGACCCGCGACCTCGACCTTGGCAAGGTCGCGCTCTACCAACTGAGCTACTTTCGCAGTCGCAGAATTGAGGTTTTCTCAATTGCGGCTACAAAATTACAATGAATATTTGAACTGACCAAATTTTCCGCAAAAAATTTTACTTTTTTTTTGCGACACAAGCAACAAACAAGGCACCAAAACGACGGTAAACAACAAGTAATCAGACACGTAGCACAGCAGCCCGGGAAAAGGCGACTCAGAGGCCGACGGCAACTGTGGCCACGACAAAGTTATAGAAGCGCTGCCGGGGGGCATGCTTGAAGGGATGCCGAGATGGTGCTGCTCGGGATTTGATTGCGCTGCGACGCAGGTGCTGACTGTTGCCCGAATTACAGACCGACGGCCAACCGACGGGCCGCGCTTGCATGGCCGGCCCCGGCGGAGAACGCTTAGGCGCGCGCAGTTATTTATGTGTATGTAAGAGGCAAAATCCACGCCCTTGAAGTGGTTGAGCAGGCGGCGTTAGCGCCAGAGTGAGGTTGTGCCTTGAAATCCGTTGCTACGAAATTCGAGCGGCAAATGTTAAAAATTAGTGGCAAAAAAGCCATCAAAAGAACCGTCCCTTTTGATGGTGTTTTTAGTTAATTGGTTGATTTATAATGATTTCATTTGTTTATAAGTGTTAATAAAAAGCCATCAAAAGAACCGTCCCCTTTGATGGCTTATCCCGAAAATGAAGAAACACAGAAAGATGAGATGGACATTGGGCATCTTGGCGGTGCTGGTAGTGGGTGTGGGCGTGGCATGGTGCGCCACGCGGCCCAATCACGAGGTGGCGGTGGCCAGTGCGGGCCGCCTGGAGCGCTATGCCGACTTTAAATCGAAACACGTAAGCCCACGCACGGTGACGGTGTGGCTGCCACAGGACTACCGGGCCGGCGAACCCTGCGACGTGCTCTACATGCACGACGGCCAGATGCTCTTTGACGCCGAGGCGACGTGTAACGGCCAGGAATGGGCCGTTGACGAGACGCTGAGCACGCTGATTGCCGAGCACGCCATAAGACGCTGCATAGTGGTGGGCATCGACAACACCAGCGCGCGGCTGAAGGAGGATTTCCCTGACAAGGCCCGCGACTACATCTCGGCCGAGTTGCGCGACGACGCCTCGGGCGACCAACTTGGCGATGAGTATCTGCGATTTATTGTCGAGGAGTTGAAACCATTCATCGACGAGCACTACCGCCCTCTCACCACGCGCGAGCACACCTTCATGGCCGGGTCGAGCATGGGCGGGCTGATTTCGCTGTACGCGCTGTGCGAGTATCCCCAGGTGTTTGGCGGCGTAGCCTGCCTGTCGTCGCACCTGTCGTTTGCCATGCTCAACAACGGCGCTTCCGACGAGGCGTGGGCGGCGGCGTTTCCCCTGTATGTGGCCGAGCATCTGCCGGCGGCCAACGGCAGCCTGGTGTACATGGACCACGGCACCGAGGACTTCGACGAGGACTACGGTCGCTACCAGGAAGTGATGGATGCGGTTTTCGCCTCGCATGGCTGGGACAGCGCGCATTATGTGAGCCGCGTGTACGATGGCGACGGGCACAACGAGGCGTGCTGGGCCAAGCGTTTCGGCCAACCGTTACGCCACCTGCTGAACCCAGCAACGACGGCCCCTTAATGCCTAATTGATACTTTTTAATAGTATTTTCTTCACATTTTTATTCATTAGTAGGAAATGTTTTTGTACTTTTGCAAACTGTAATGCAATGTTCTCGCAAAGCCAAGGCACCGCGGGAAAAGTTAAACTACTCAACGACAGACAGATAATGAAATTATTGCAACAAAAACTGGCACGCTACCAGGAGCCCCAGAAAGCCAAGGCTGCGGGCATTTATCCATATTTTCGCGCGATATCCAGCGAGCAAGATACCGAGGTGATTATCAATGGCAAGAAAGTGCTGATGTTCGGCTCGAACTGCTACACTGGCTTGGTTAACCACCCGAAGATTAAAGAGGCCGCTATTAAGGCTATTGAGAAATACGGCACTGGCTGCGCCGGCTCGCCGTTCCTCAATGGCACGCTCGACATCCACAAGCACTTGGAGAAGCGCCTGGCCGAGTACGAAGGCAAGGAAGACGCCATGATTTACAGCACCGGCTTCGGCGTGAACCTGGGCGTGGTGTCGACGCTGACCGGCCGCGAAGACTACATCTTGTGGGATGAGCAGGACCATGCCTCGATTATTGAGGGCCGTCGTCTGTCGTTCTCCAACTCACTGAAATACAAGCACAACGACATGGCCTCGCTCGAGAAGCAGTTGCAGAAGTGCGAGCCGGGTCGTGTGAAACTCATCGTTACCGACGGCGTGTTCTCGATGGAGGGCGACGTGTGCAACCTGCCCGACATTGTGGACCTGGCGCGCAAGTACGACGCCAGCGTGATGGTCGACGAGGCCCACAGCATCGGCGTGTTCGGCGAGGGCGGCCGCGGCGTGTGCCACCATTTCGGCCTGGCCGACGAGGTTGACCTGATCATGGGCACGTTCAGCAAGTCGTTTGCTTCGCTGGGCGGCTTCATCGCCACCGACGCCACCATCACCAACTTCCTGCGCCACCACTCGCGCAGTTACATCTTCACGGCCAGCATCACGCCGGCATCGACGGCGGCTGTTGAGGCGGCTCTCGACATCATGCTCACCGAGCCCGAGCGCCAGAAGCACCTGTGGGACATCACCCACTACGCTCTCGACGGCTTCCGCGAGATGGGATGCGAGATTGGCAACACGAGCACGCCGATCATCCCGCTCTTCATCCGCGACAACAACAAGACGTTTGCCATCACGCGCGACCTGCTCAACGAGGGCATCTTTGTCAACCCCGTGGTGTCGCCCGCCGTGGCGCCCACCGACACGCTGATACGCTTCAGCCTTATGGCCACCCACACCCGCGACCAGGTGACCATGGCCCTTGAGAAGATACAGAAGGTGTTCCGCAGTTACGGCCTGATTCCCTAATCACGCCCCACTGCCCCACCCCTCACATCACACCGCCAAGCGCCCCGCAGCGCCTGGCGGTGCTTTTTTGTGACAGTTCAGGACCTCATCAGCGCAAATAAGGCCGAAATTAGTAGGCAAAATAGTTACAGGCACTATTGCACAAGAACTTTTTTTGACATTGGCGAAAAAAAAACGGCAAAATTGCATACATCATATATTTTTTTACTAATTTCGCACCGTCATTAGTTTGACAAGCGATATTAATCATTTTTGACGACATCACATGATTTACAAATTTGTCATCGGCTCGGAAGAAGCCGAAAATTTCAAGTTGGAAATTGCCATTGACTCTGAGGACACGTTTTTGCGTTTCCGCAACGCAATCCTTGAGGCAGCGGGTTACGATAAAGACCAGATGGACTCGTTCTACATTTGCGACGAGGAATGGAACAAAGAGAAGGAGGTCACCTATGTCGACATGGGCACCGACGACTCTGACGAAGACTTGTGGCTGATGGAGGACACGCACCTCGACGAACTCATCGAGGACGAGGGCCAGCGCCTGAAGTTTGTCTTCGACTATGTCACCGAGCGCAACTTCTTCATCAAACTCAAGGAGATTGTGTACGGCAAGAAACTTCATGACCCCCTGTGCCAGCGCAAGGAGGGCAAAGCGCCCAAGGAGACCATCGACCTGGCCGACACGCTGGCCATTGCATCGAGCAAGGTGGTGGAGCCGTCGCTCGACGACATCGGCGAGGAGTTCTACGGCGACGCCGAGTTTAACGAGGACGAACTGGGCGACCTGGCCGAACTCGAAGGCGAGGACCTGTAAAGGTCCCTGCAGGCCATACCTTGTGTGGCTTGTGTTAGAGTATTAATTTACGCGTAATAGTGAAAAAAAACCACGGAACATGACGTCCGTGGTTTTTTGTTGCTTGTGGGTTGAGAGGGTCAGCGATGCAACTCGAGTTTGTCGAGCACGAGCACCATGTTGCCCTTGCCGTCGAGCAGCGCCACCTCGCGGGCATTGATGCGCTTGCAGGTTTCGGCCATCTCCAGGGCGATGAGCAGCGAGGTCTCCAGGTCGACGTTCTCGCCCTCGTAGCCGCTCGACACCAAGTCCTCGAACTGGATGGCGAAGTCCTTGGCCGGGTCGACGGTAATCAAGCCGTTGATGATGTTCTCGCCAGTGTTGCAGTGGACGGTGCGCATGGGCGTGTCGATGACCAGGCGCAGGTTGTGCTCGCTGACATTCTCGTTGTTCATTTCCTTAACGGCCCACGCACCATTCATAAAGTCGATGTTTTGGCTCTTGAGCATCATCACTGCCTGCCCTTTGGAGTTGAGCAGATACATATAATATATATTATATAATGTGGTGACCTGCACTTTTCGCACCTCCTCCAGGGCTTTCATGATGTTACGTTCGTTGCTGTTGCTGTGGCAGGTGTTGTCGGTGGTAAGCAGATCGCTGAACACGAGTTCACGCCCCCGCATGCGGAACTCGCCGTTGATGCTGTTGCACCCGTTGTTGCCGTACACGCGGTTATTGTCGAAGTCGAGATACAGGTAGGCACGCTGTCGCGTCGTCAACGGCTTGTTGCGCAGCGTCTCGATGTTCCACTCGCCGCGCAGTTGCGTGGCCGGATCGGTTATAGCGACAGCGACGGGCGACTGGGTGACGGGGATGTTCTGATCCACGACCACCTCCTGCTTGCTCATCTTCTTATTCTGTTTGTTCTTTTTCTCACGCGCCATCATGGTGGCCGGAGTGGCCATCAGCAGGGCAGCGAGCGATAGTGCGATAAAGTGTTTCATATTCACGATTTTGCGCACGCCGGGCCGTGGCCCGCCGCGCAGGATTTATGAGAAAGCAAATTTCGGCATTTTTTCCCACTCCACCAAATCGTTTCGTTTCTTTTAATATTTTATAGGCAATTTTGGATTGACTGCGTCGTTTATATGTTTGTAGGATGGTTCTATAAATTGTAGAATAGTAATTCCTTGTTTCGACCATCTCGGGCCGACGCGAGCAATTTATAGAACCCACCTGTAATTTTGCCACCCATGAAATGTAGCGGGAAAATATTACGTCGGCTCATGTGCGCGCTGTTTGCGGTGTGCACAGTGCTTGCCATGGCTCAAATCAACACCGACCAGGTGATGCGCATTGGCCGCAACTCGCTATACTTCGAGGACTATGTGCTGTCGATCCAGTACTTCAACCAAGCCATCAAGGCCAAGCCGTTCCTTGCCGAGCCCTACTTTTACCGCGCCGTGGCAAAAATCAACCTCGAGGACTACCGCGGTGCCGAGGCCGACGCCACACTGGCCATCGACCGCAACCCCTTTATCGTCGATGCCTACCAGGTGCGCGGCATCGCGCGCCAGAACATGGGCGACTTTGAGGGCGCTGTGAGCGACTACAACGAGGGGCTGAAGTTGATGCCGGTGGAGAAGGTGTTCCTGCTCAACCGCGCCGTGTGCCTGTGCGAACTCAAGCGCTACGACGAGTCGCAGAGCAGTTACGACGAGTTGCTGGCCATCGACAGCCAGAACGACCGCGCCTACCTGGGGCTTGCCCACCTGAACCTGGAGCGCGCCGACACCACGGCGGCGCTGGCCAACGTGGAGCGGTGCCTGGAACTGTCGAAGAACAACGTTAACGCCTACGCCATGCGCGCCGCCGTGATGATGCAGCGCAAGCAGTGGAGCGAGGCGCTCGCCGACCTCGACCAGGCCATCACCCTCGAGCCGCACTACGCCGGCTACTTCATCAACCGCGCCTACATGAAATACAACCTCGACGACTACTTTGGCGCCATGGCCGACTACGACTACGCCCTGAGTCTCGACCCGAACTCGGTCGAGGCGCACTTCAACCGCGGCCTGCTGCGTGCCGAGGTGGGCGACAACGCCAAGGCCATCGAGGACTTCAGTTACGTGCTCGAGACCGACGCCAACAACTTCATGGCGCTCTACAACCGCGCCATGCTCTTCATGCAGAGCCAGCGCTTCCGCGAGGCTGTCGCCGACCTGGACCGCGTGCTGGAGAAATATCCGCAATTCGAGGCGGGCTACATGATGCGCGGCGGCGCGAAGGCCAAGATGGGCAACATGCGCGGCAGCCAGGCCGACTACGACCGAGCCATGGCCATCCTCGACAAGAAGAAAACACGCACAAGCGACTTTAACCCCGCGCGCATCGAGGCCGAGAAAGCCGCCGAGCGCGCCGAGAAACTCGCCAGCGGCGAACTGCAGCCCGAAGAGGAGAGCGACGAGGACATCGCAAAGCGCTTCACCTCGCTGCTCACCGTCGAGACCGACAGCCGCGTGAAGCCAGAATACGAGAACAAGGCGCGCGGACACGTGCAAAACACCGACATGAACATCGAGCCGGAGCCGATGTTCCTGCTCTCATATCTCTCGCACGACAACAAACTCAACGGCAACACCTACTACATGCGCGAGGTCGACGAGGCCAACGCCACACATCTGCTGCCCGAGGCGTTGACGCTGGCCAGCGGCGAACTGCATCTCAACGAGGACGACATAGCGCGCTACTTCAACAATATAGACTATTACAACGGTCTGCTGGCCACCGCCACCCCGCGTCCCATCGACTATCTGGCCCGCGGCGTCGACCTGCTGATGGTGCGCAACCTCGATGGCGCCCTCGCCGACGCCGACCGCGCCCTGGAACTCAAGGGCGACTTCGCGCTGGCTTACTTCCTGCGCGCCAACGTGCGGTTTATGCAATGGCGCATGAGCACGTCGGCCCCGGCCAGCGACGCCACCGACGCACGCACGCAGGCCATGCTGCACCAGAGTGAGCAGGCCGCACTGCTGCAGGCTGTGCTGAGCGACCTCGACCAGGTGCTGCGACTGTCGCCGGGCAACGTCTACGCCAACTTCAACCGCGGCAACGCCTACGCACTGCTGGCCGACTACACCGCCGCCATAAGTTGCTTCAACAAAGCCATCGAGGCGAAGCCCGACCTGGGACAGGCCTACTACAACCGCGGCCTCGCTTACCTGCAACTGGGCAACAAAGCACGCGGCATGGCCGACCTGAGCAAGGCCGGCGAACTCGGCATCCTCCCCAGTTACAACATCATCAAGCGCATGAACCGATAACCGCCCCCAAGGTTATGCGATACAGCGTCGGACCCCGTCGGACTAGTCGGACAGGTCAGACTGGTCGGACCCATTAGACCCATTGGACCCATTAGACCCATTAGACCCATTGGACCCATTAGACCCATTGGACCGGCCAGCGGGTGGCTACGTTGAGTGGTGTGAGTAAAGATTTTTGGGGTTTAGTTGGTGGTTTGGTGGAATTTGAGTAATTTTGCCGGACATTTTAAATGACACGCGTCGTGCCGTTGTATGGTACGGCCTTTAAAACATGTATTATAATGAGTATCAACATTCAATTTCCTGACGGAAACGTCAAGCAATTTGAGAGTGGCGTAACGCCCCTGCAAATTGCCGAGAGCATTAGTGCCGGGCTGGCTCGTAACATCCTGGCGGCTACACTTAACGATGAGGAGTGGGACATCGCCCGCCCCATCACCAGCGATGGTGCAATCAAATTCTTCAAGTGGGAAGACCCCGAGGGTAAGCACGCCTTCTGGCACACGTCGGCTCACCTGCTGGCCGAGGCTCTGCAGGAACTGTACGACGGCATTCAGTTCGGTATCGGCCCCGCTATCGAGAACGGTTTCTATTACGACATCGATCCGGGCGAGAACCAACTCACCAGCGCTGACTTTGAGAAAATCGAGAAAAAGATGGCCGAACTCGTGGCCCGCAAAGAGGCCGTGGTGCGTCGCGACATCAGCAAGGCCGATGCGCTGAAATTCTTCGGCGACGGCGGTCAGACGCTCAAGTGCGAACTCATCAGCGAACTCGAGGACGGTCACATCACCACATACACCCAGGGCAACTTCACCGACCTGTGCCGCGGCCCGCACCTGCCGAGCACCGAGCCCATCAAGGCCGTGAAGGTGCTGTCGCTGGCCGGTGCTTACTGGCGCGGCGACGAGAAGCGCCCGCAGTTGGTGCGCGTCTATGGCATCTCGTTCCCCAAGAAGAAGATGCTCGACGAGTACCTCGTGCTGCTCGAGGAGGCTAAGAAGCGCGACCACCGCAAGATTGGCAAGGAGATGGAACTCTTTGCCTTCTCACAGAACGTGGGTGCCGGCCTGCCGCTGTGGCTCCCCAAGGGTGCCGCTCTGCGCAACCGCCTGCAGGACTTCCTGGCTCGCATACAGAAGAAGTACGGCTACCAGCAAGTGGTGACGCCGCACATCGGCAACAAGATGCTGTACGTGACCAGCGGCCACTACGCAAAATACGGCAAGGACTCCTTCCAGCCCATCCACACTCCCGAGGAGGGCGAGGAATACCTGCTCAAGCCCATGAACTGCCCTCACCACTGCGAGATTTACCGCACGTCGCCCCGCAGTTACCGCGACCTGCCTCTGCGCTTCGCCGAGTTTGGCACGGTCTACCGTTACGAGCAGAGCGGCGAGTTGCACGGCCTGACGCGCGTGCGCTGCTTCTGCCAGGACGACGCACACCTGTTCTGCACGCCCGACCAACTCAAGCAGGAGTTCCTGGGCGTGATGGACATCATCAGTTACATCTTCAAGATTTTCGGCTTCGAGTATGAGGCCCAGATTTCGCTCCGCGACCCCAAGAACCCCGACAAATACGTGGGTAGCGACGAGAACTGGGAGAAGGCCGAGCGCGCCATCATCGAGGCTTGCGAGGAGAAAGGCCTGAAGGCCCGCCAGGTAACCGGCGAAGCCGCCTTCTACGGCCCGAAACTCGACTTTATGGTCAAGGACGCCCTGGGACGCCGCTGGCAACTGGGCACCATCCAGGTGGACTATAACCTGCCCGAGCGCTTTGAACTCGAATACACCGGCGCCGACAACCTGAAGCACCGCCCGGTGATGATTCACCGCGCACCCTTCGGCTCGCTGGAGCGCTTCATCGCCGTGCTCCTCGAGCACACCGCCGGCAAACTGCCGCTGTGGCTCGTGCCCGACCAGTGCGTGGTACTGCCCATCAGCGAGAAGTACAACGACTACGCCAAGCACGTGGTGGAGGTTCTTAACGAAAACGACGTGCGCGCCATCATCGACGAGCGCAACGAGAAAATCGGCAAGAAAATCCGCGACAACGAACTCAAGCGTATCCCCTATTTGCTCATCGTAGGCGAAAAAGAAGCAGAAAGTGAGC
Source organism: uncultured Bacteroidales bacterium (assembly GCA_902776835.1). Classification (GTDB taxonomy): domain Bacteria; phylum Bacteroidota; class Bacteroidia; order Bacteroidales; family Muribaculaceae; genus Sodaliphilus. Next base: position 65,297 of record CACYRK010000009.1, on the reverse strand, counting down.
AAGTTTCTGTAAGAAAACAGGGCGAAGGTGATCAAGGTTCGAAAAAAATTATTACCTTTGCAGCCGATTTAAATGCCGAAGTGGCAGCCATGACGAACTTTCAGGGGGCATAAAGCGCTCGCTGAGAGTCGATTAATGGTGTAAAGTGAACTATATTTAATTACTGGATGGAGAAAAAACCATTTTGGAGCGGGCCCAAGCGCCCCTCAGGGTCGCCAAGCGGTGCCGGTCGCCGCAACGCCGGCCGCCGCAATGCAGGCAAGAAGGAAAAGGAGGCTCACAACATCAATGAGCAGATTCGCTCGCGCGAGGTGCGCCTCGTGGGCGACAACGTCGACGAGGGCATCTACCCCGTAGCGCGCGCTCAGAAGATTGCCGACGAGCAGGGCCTTGACCTTATTGAAATCGCGCCCATGGCCACCCCGCCGGTGTGCCGCATCATGGACTACCAGAAGTTCCTGTATCAGCAGCGCAAGCGACTCAAGGAGCAGAAGGCCAAGTCGACCAAGGTTGTCGTGAAGGAGATACGTTTCGGTCCGCAGACCGACGACCACGACTACAACTTCAAACTCAAGCACGCCATCGAGTTCCTCAAGGAGGGCTCGAAAGTGAAGAGTTACGTGTTCTTCAAGGGCCGCTCAATCCTGTTCAAGGAGCAGGGCGAGGTGCTGCTGCTGCGGTTTGCCAACGACCTCGAGGAGTATGCCAAGGTCGACCAGATGCCCGTGCTCGAGGGAAAGCGCATGACCATCATGCTCTCGCCCAAGAAGCCCGGCTCAGGCAAGAAAAAGGACGCCGCACCCAAGCCCGCCAGCGAGGCCCCGCAGGCCGAGGCCCCCGAGGCACCAGCCAACGAGCAGGATTGATTCTCCGCCGGCAATAACATTGCGACAACATGGGGCATTAGGCTTGGTAAGTGCCTGGTCCCCGATTTATTAATATTTTTTTAAAACAACACAAAATGCCAAAAGTTAAAACTAATTCCGGTGCTAAAAAAAGGTTTACCTTTACCGGAACAGGAAAGATTAAAAGAAAACACGCTTACAAGAGTCACATTCTTACGAAGAAGACCAAGAAGCAGAAGAGGAACCTCACCGGCACCTCGATTGTCGATGTCACTAACCGCAAGGCTGTGCGCAAACTTCTTGTCAAGTAAGCACCAACTTTCATTTAATCTTTAAAGAGCAATTATTATTTTTATTAACCGAGTGAACAGCACAAAGAGCACGCAACGCCGTGCCGCTGACATTCAAAATCATTTAAAAAAATGCCAAGATCAGTAAATCACGTAGCCTCTCGCGCCAAGCGCAAGAGAATTTTGAAACTTACAAGGGGTTATTTCGGCGCCCGCAAGAACGTCTGGACCGTCGCCAAGAACACTTGGGAGAAGGGTCTCACCTATGCATACGCCGACCGTAAGAAGAAAAAACGCAACTTCCGCGCTCTGTGGATTCAGCGTATCAACGCTGCCGCACGCCAGGAGGACCTCTCTTACAGCAAACTTATGGGTATGATTCACAAGGCAGGTATCGAGATCAACCGCAAGGTTCTCGCCGACCTGGCCATGAACAACCCCGCCGCTTTCAAGGCCATCGTCGAGAAAGCCAAGAACGCATAAGCAGAGTATTGCTTCAACCCTTACGGCTCCGCATTCCATCACCGGATTGCGGAGCCGCTTTGTATCTACCGCCTTTCATATTACAACAGTATCACAGTGAAACCAAGTGGATAATTGGAGAAATTTTTTAGTGATTTTAGTTGCTTTTTGCGGAAAAATGTTGTAACTTTGCAACGTTCTAAGTTCATTAACGTATTGCCGCATTGCAGTAGATTGGGATACTCTTCAAATCATACTGAAATACCGAGAAAAACTTACATGCCAATGGCGGGCCCCGCCTTCGGGTAGTCATCACTTTGGTGGCCAGGGGATTACAGCGGCATGGAAGTCCTCAAACCCTGTTTTTATCGGAGTTTCATCACATCCTGTGGTGCGGCTTTTTCACCACAAGTGCCTCTGTCATGCCCAGGGGCACTTGATTTTTTTGTGCGCAAAGGTGGGTGAGTGGCAATTTTTTATGTACCTTTGTGGTCGGTTTAAACAATTGTGATATTAATGGACACAAGCAAGCAATATGACCAGGTGGTGAGCCAGTGCCGGGCGCTGTTCATCAACAAGATGAAGGACTACGGCCCGTCGTGGCGCATCCTGCGCCCTACCTCGCTCACCGACCAAATCCTGATTAAGGCGCGTCGAATCCGCACCCTCGAAATCAACGGCGTAACGCAGGTTGGCGAGGACATCTGGCCAGAGTTTATGGGCATCATCAACTATGGCGTGATTGGGCTGATCCAACTCGAGAAGGGCTTCAGCGACTTCATCGACATGACCAGCGAGCAGGCCCTGGCACTCTACGACAAGTGGATTGGCGAGACCAAGGACCTGATGATGGCCAAGAACACCGACTATGGCGAGGCATGGCGCGACATGCGCGTGTCGAGTTACACCGACATCATCCTCACCAAGTTGGCCCGCGTCAAGGAGATTGAGCGTCACCACGGCAGCACGCTGGTGTCGGAAGGCATCGACGCCAACCTGCAGGACATGATCAACTACTCGGTGTTTGCACTCATCAAGCACATGGAGGGCAATGAGTAAGCGTAACGACAACGACGCTGCCGCGCAACCCGCTGTGCCCTGGCTGGTGACGGTCATGGTGTGGCTGATGCGCGTGGTGGTGGGCGGCACGTTTGTGTTCTCGGGCATGGTCAAGGCCATCGACCCGTGGGGCACGTATTATAAGATACAGGAGTACCTGCTCACTTGGGGCTGGGACTCGATGGTGAGTTTTGCCCTGGTGGGAGCCTTCGCTCTGGCGGTGCTTGAGACGCTGCTGGGCGTGGCGCTGCTGCTGGGCGCTTACCGCCGCGGCGCGCCCATCGTGGCCGCCGTCATGCTGATGGTGCTCACGCCCATCACGCTGTGGCTGGCCGTCACCAATGCCGTGCCCGACTGTGGCTGCTTCGGCGACGCGCTGATATTGAGCAACTGGGCCACCTTCGGCAAGAACGTGCTTCTGCTGCTGGGAGTGGTGTTTCTGTTCTTGTTCGGACGCCGCGTGCGCGGCCTCTACGGCCCGGCGGTGCAGTGGGCCGTCATGGCGCTCACCTTTGCGCTGACAATAGCCATCGCCACCGTGGGCTACTTCACCCAGCCGATGATTGACTTCCGCCCCTACCCCGTGGGCACCGTGCTACAAGCGCCCGCCACGGTCGGCGAGGACGACTACACCTTCGTCTACGAGAAGGACGGTGAGCAGCAGGAGTTTACCATCGACGAGGTGCCCGACGACGACAGCGGCTGGAACTTCGTAGAGCGCCGCCCGGCACACCGCGACAGCACAGCCTCGGCCGTCACACCCAACATTGCCATCACCGACCAGGGAAGCGACGTGACCGACGAAATCCTCAACGACGGCAACAGCCAGTTGCTGCTACTCTTCCCCGACCTCAAGGACGTGAGCATCGCTTACACCTTCAATATCAACGAACTCGCCGACTACGCCCGTCGCCATGGTGCCGCGGTGTATGCGCTGACCTCGGCCAGCGACGGCGACATCGCCGAGTGGGCCGACATCTCGATGGCCGACTATCCGCTGCTGGTGAGCGACGACAGCGAGATCAAGATGATTGCGCGCGGCAATCCCGCCGTGGTTTACGTCAAGGACCACACCATAAAATGGAAGCGCACGTTAGGCTCCATCTCCACCGACCGCATCCACGATGCCACGCTTAACCTCGACACGCTGAGCAACGACCTCGACCCGCACGGCAGCCTGCGCAACTGGCTGTGGCTCTACGCCCTAGCGATGCTCGCGCTGCTGGTCATCAACCGCGCGCCGCAACTGCTGTGGAACCTGTTGCCACGCAACCATGCCAAGAAGGCCGCTAGCACCGAGGGCGAGCAAGCCGCTGACGAGGCCGACGAGCAACCCGTGGCAAGCGAGGAGGTTTCCGCCGGCGACTCCGAGGAAAAACAAGAGAAAAAAGAAGAAACCAATAATCAATAAAAAACTACTATCGACATGAGAAAAAACATTGTTGCAGGTAACTGGAAAATGAACACCACCGTTCCCGAGGGCGTTCAGTTGGCAAAAGAAGTGTGCGAGGCCGTGTGCGCCGCACAAGACTTGAAATGTGATGTAATTGTTGGCGTGCCGTTTACGCACCTGTGCGCTGTCAAGGGTGCCATCTGCGAGAAGATGGGCCTTGCCGCCGAGAACTGCGCCGACCACGAGAAGGGCGCTTACACCGGCGAGGTGTCGGCCGCTATGGTGGCCTCGACGGGTGCCGACTATGTGATTCTTGGTCACAGCGAGCGCCGCGGCTACTACAACGAGAGCATCGAGATGCTCAAGACCAAGGTCGACCTGGCGCTGGCCGCCGGCCTGAAGGTGATTTTCTGCTGCGGTGAGAGCCTCGACGAGCGCAAAGCCGGCACGCACTTCGACGTCATCAAGAACGAGATTGCCGGTTCGCTCTTCCACCTCGATGCCGAGGCCATGGGCCGCATCGTGATTGCCTACGAGCCCATCTGGGCCATTGGCACCGGTGAGACCGCCACTGCCGACCAGGCACAGGAAATCCACAAGTTCATTCGCGGCATCCTGGCCGAGAAATACGGCGCCCAGGTGGCCGACGACACCACCATCCTGTACGGTGGCAGTTGCAAACCCAGCAACGCTCGCGAACTCTTCGCCATGCCCGACATCGACGGCGGCCTGATTGGCGGCGCATCGCTCAAGGCAGCCGACTTCATGGGCATCGTCACCGCTTTCTAAGCCACACATTCGCTGGAATGCTCGATTGTTCGAATGTTCGAGTGCTCGAATGCTCGAATTTGGCGAGGCCGCACAGCCTCAACTAAAGCAAAGGTGCCTGGCGTGGGGAAATCCCTGCGTCAGGCACTTATTTTGCCCATTTTCAGCAATTTTCCCCATGCTCTGGCAGCGAAAATGCAGCGAAATGAAAAGTTTAGCAATTTTTTCAACCGTTTGTGAAATAAAATCAGTAACTTTGCCCCAAATTTTCGATACGATGCAACACACAGTTACAACACTACGCACACTGCGCCTCGTGGCACTGCTCGCACTGCTGGTGACGAGCCTCGCCTCGTGGTCGCAAAGCCGCGATATCACCACGGCCATCAACTCGAGTGAAAACGTAAGCGTGGAAGCCCCCGGCGGCCTCACTCAGCGCAACAATAACGAACTGAATCGCCCCGCCGGCGAGAAGAAGAGCACCACCACCGCCAAGAAGGCCGAGGGTGAGAAAATCGACGAGATTGACGACAACAGCGAGACCAACAAGGAAAACACGCAGCCCAAGGAGAAGCAACGCACCGAGAGCAGCAAGCCCAAGCGCAGCAACTCCACCAGCCAGACCATCAAGTCGCGCTCCAATGGTTTCCGCATCCAGGCATATACCGACAACAGCGGCCGCAACGCCAAGTCGGCAGTGAAGCAGCGCGCACGCGCCATCGCCATGCGCTTCCCGCAGTATCGCTCCTACATCTCATATAACGCCCCGTCGTGGCGCCTGCGCATCGGCGACTTCAAGACACAAGCCGAGGCACAAGCCGCACTCAGCCGCATACGCAGCGTCTTCCCGTCGTACGCACGGCAAATGACCATCGTTCGCGACCACATCAACGTGTGGAACTAACGGGCGTGTTTATACTTATGCATTAACCTGACTATCAATCATGTATAACAAGAACGCGACTACCAACGATCAACTGGTAAAACAAATCGCTGAACACTACGAAGCCATCCTGCGACTCATCGGCGAGGATCCCACCCGCGAGGGCTTGGTGAAGACTCCCACCCGAGCCGCCAAGGCATTGCTTGAAAACACCTACGGATACCATCAGGACCCGCAAGAAATCCTCAAGGCGGCACTCTTCGACCATCAGGGTCGCGAGATTGTTGTCGTCAAGGACATTGAATTTTACTCGCTGTGCGAGCACCACGTGCTGCCGTTCTTCGGCACGGTGTCGGTGGGCTACATCCCCGACGGACACATCGTGGGCCTGAGCAAGTTGGGCCGCGTGGTCGACGTGTTTGCACGCCGCCTGCAAGTGCAGGAACGCCTCACCCAGGACATCTGCGACGAACTGGCACGCACCGTGCCCAACAAGGGCGTGATTGTGGTGTGCGAAGCACAGCACCTGTGCATGAAGATGCGCGGCGTGGAGAAGCAACGCTCCACCACGGTGACAATGCACTACACCGGCGAGTTTGACGACGAAGCAACGCGCTCGCAGTTCTTCCGACTGCTCGACATGGGCAAATAACCTCTTCATAAAGCCCTGGCCCTCTAAGCCAGGAAATCTTGCGATGGCATTTAAGTTACACTCACAATATGCCGCTACGGGCGACCAGCCACAGGCTATCGCCCAGTTGAGTCAGGGCGTCAACGACGGCGTTCCCTACCAGACGTTGCTGGGTGTGACAGGCTCGGGAAAGACATTTACCATGGCCAATGTCATCGCCGAAACCGGCCGCCCCACCCTTGTGCTGTCGCACAATAAGACGCTGGCCGCGCAACTCTATGCCGAGTTTAAGACGTTCTTTCCCGAGAACTCGGTGCATTACTTCGTAAGTTACTACGACTACTACCAGCCCGAGGCCTACATCCCGTCGACCGACAAATACATCGAGAAAGACCTCGCCATCAACGAGGAGATTGAGCGCCTGCGCCTGTCGACGGTGACGGCACTACTGAGCGGCCGCCGCGACATCGTGGTGGTGTCGAGCGTGTCGTGCCTCTACGGCATGGGCAATCCCGAGGACATCAATGCTAACGCCATCACGCTGCATGTGGGCGACGACATGAACCGCGACATGTTTCTGCGCAAACTCGTCGACGCGCTCTACTCGCGCAACGAGGTGGAGATGAAGATGGGCAACTTCCGCGTCAAGGGCGATACGGTGGACGTGTACCTGAGCGACGAGGACATCATGCTGCGCGTCATCTTCTGGGGCAACGAGATTGAGTCGATGAGCCTGCTCGACCCGCTCACGATGACACCGCGCGAAAGCGTGAACCAGTTCCGCATTTTCCCGGCCAACATTTTCGTCACCACCAAGGAGCGCATGGCGCAAGCCTTGGGCCGCATCGATGTCGACCTGGGCACGCAAGTCGAGGCATTCCGTCGCGAAGACCGCCCCGTGGAGGCCAAGCGCCTGTATGAGCGCGTGACCTACGACCTGGAGATGATTCGCGAGATAGGCTATTGCACTGGCATCGAGAACTATTCGCGCTACTTCGACGGCCGTCAGCCGGGCATGCGGCCCTTCTGCCTGCTCGACTACTTCCCCGACGACTTCCTCACGATTATCGACGAGAGCCACGTCACCATACCGCAAATACGCGCCATGTACGGCGGCGATCAGTCGCGCAAGACCAACCTGGTGCGCTACGGCTTCCGCCTGGAGGCCGCTCTCGACAACCGCCCGCTGCGTTTCGAGGAGTTTGAGGCCATGACGCACCAAACCATCTACGTCAGCGCCACGCCAGCCGACTATGAACTGCAGCAGTGCGAGGGTGTGATTACCGAACAAATCATACGACCCACCGGACTGCTCGACCCGAAAATCGTCGTGCGACCCTCGCGTGGCCAGATGGACGACCTGCTCGAGGAAATCCAACTGCGCGTCGAACACAACGAGCGCACACTGGTGACCACGCTCACAAAGCGCATGGCCGAGGAACTGACCGACTATCTGGCGAAGTTCGACCTACGGTGCGCCTACATGCACAGCGACGTGGAGACGATGGACCGCATCCAAATCCTCGACGACCTGCGCGCCGGGGCCATCGACGTGCTCGTGGGCGTGAACCTGCTGCGCGAAGGCCTCGACCTGCCCGAGGTGTCGCTGGTGGCAATCCTCGATGCCGACAAGGAGGGATTCCTGCGCAGCCGACGATCGCTCACACAGACGGCCGGCCGTGCCGCGCGCAACCTCAACGGCATGGTGATTATGTATGCCGACACCATCACGCAGTCGATGCAGCAAACCATCGACGAAACCGAGCGCCGTCGCACCCTGCAACTGAAATACAACGAGGACCACGGCATCACGCCGCAAGCCATCGTCAAGGCCCGCAACGCCATCATTGGTGCCGACACCGACATGGTGCGCACTGAGGAGCGCCAGGCTCACGCCCGCCGCTACGAGAGCAACGTAGTGGATTACAGCGGCTTGCGTGGCGACGACCTGCGCAACCAGCAGGCGGCTGCCGAATTCAACCCCACCGCCGGTGTCGCCGCCGACCCCGTCGTGGCCTACATGACAACTGGACAAATCGAAAACGCCATCGATCATCTCAAGCAGCAGATGGTCGACGCCGCAAAGCGCATGGATTTCCTCGAAGCCGCCCAATACCGCGACGAAATCCTAAAACTCCAGTCCAAGTTGCAGCAATCTAATCAATAATTATGGATAAGGGGAAAAAATGGGTTGAAGATAAAAAGCGGCATGCTGGAGCAAAGGTGCCATCCATGAAACGGCGCAGCGACTTTAACGACTACTCCGGTCGTAACATTTATTTCATAACTCTTGTTGTTAAAGGACGGCGGCCATTGCTCGGAGAGGTAAAAGGCAACTCAAAAGCACCCATTTTCGTTCCCTCAGAGTTAGGACTTGCCGTTCAAGCCTCTTGGAAAAGGATACCAGAGTTTCATCCTGAGATAAAACTGATTGCCATGCAGTTAATGCCCGATCACCTGCATGGCATTTTGCAAGTGACCCAAAAGATGAATTGCCACCTTGGGCAGGTTGTTAACGGTTTCAAGGTTGGGTGCAATAAGGCCTATCGTAAGATTATCGTTGAGGCAATGCCTCAACCTACGGAAAACCGAGGAGAAAACAGGCACAACAAGGCAGGCAACGTTTTATCGCAGGACGAGGCATTGCCTCGGCAACAACAGCCAGGCTTGCTTTTTGAACTTGGCTATAACGATATCATAAACAAAAACTACGACATGCTGCCACGCCTTATTTCCTATTTGCGGGGGAACCCGCGGCGGTTGATGATGAGGAGGGAGCAGCCTGAGTTGTTCAGGGTGCGCTTTAACCAGGAGGTGGCGGGACATAGTTGCTCGATGCTGGGCAACCGATTTTTGCTCGAGCGGCCCGACATACGCGCGGTGCAGTGCTCGCGCCATCTCACCGAAGAGGAGATTGCTCGCGCGGCACACAATGCCGTTGAAGCCGCGCAGCATGGCGCCGTGCATGTGTCGCCAGCCATCTCGGCAGGCGAAAAAGCCGTGATGCGCGCCCTGCTCGATGCCGGCATGCCGCTCATCTTCCTTGCCGAGAACGGCCTCACCCCATACTCCAAACCCAGTGGTGAGTTTTTCAATGCTTGCACGCGCGGCCAACTGCTCATCATCGCGCCCTGGGAGCACCACAACGAGCACATCGCCATCACCCGCCAGCAGTGCCTCGCCCTCAACCGCCTGTCGGCAGCCATCGCAAGTTCTAACTGAGCATTTTCAGTCCAAAAGAGCGAAAATCTCACTTTTTTTGTATTTTTGACCTGCGGTCGAAATTACCTCCACTCGGAAAAACTCAAACAAGTTTGTTTTTTCTCGCGCTTATTTGTAATTTTGCAGAAAACAGCATTCATCATGCCGTCACATCATCGCATCGAGGGGCAGTGGCTGCCCACCACACGCAAGGAGATGGAGCATCTGGGCTGGGACCAGGCCGATGTGATCATCTTTACCGGCGACGCCTATATCGACCACCCGTCGATGGGCGCCGCGGTGATTGGACGTGTGCTCGAGGCGCATGGCTACCGCGTGGCCATCGTGCCGCAGCCCAACTGGCGCGACGACTTGCGCGACTTCCGCAAACTTGGCGAGCCTAGCCTGTTTTTCGGCATCCATGCCGGCGCTATGGACTCGATGGTGAACCACTACACCGCCTCGCGCAAGCGCCGTAACGACGACGCCTACACCCCCGAAGGCCGCGCCGGAGCGCGCCCCGACTACCCCACCATCGTCTACGCCGAAGCGCTGAAGCGCCTCTTCCCCCATGTGCCCGTGGTGGCCGGCGGCATCGAGGCCTCGCTGAGGCGTGTGGCGCATTACGACTATTGGCAGGACCGCCTAAGGCCGTCGATACTCATCGACAGCCCGGCCGACTTGCTCGTGTACGGCATGGGCGAGAAGCCCATCGTGCAGATTGCCGACGCCCTGCGCGACGGAGCCACGATCGACAGCCTAACCAGTATCCCGCAGACCGTGGTGCGACGCCAAGTGGGCGAGGTGCCCACCGAGGGCGACGACGTGGTGCTCAACGACTATGCCACTTGCCAGCGCGACGCCAAGGCTCAGGCCCAGAATTTCAGGCAGATCGAGGTAGAGAGCAACCTGTGGCACGGGCACAACTTGTGGCAAGTAACTGGCGACGTGGCCATTAAGGTCAATCGCACCAATCCGCCGATGACCACCCAAGAAATCGACGCCTCGTTCGACTTGCCTTACACACGCCTGCCCCACCCCCGCTATCTGGGCAAGCGCATTCCGGCCTACGAGATGATACGCCACTCGGTGAACATGCACCGCGGCTGCTTTGGCGGCTGCGCCTTCTGCACCATCAGCGCGCACCAGGGCAAATTCATCGCCTCGCGCAGCAAGGCCTCGATTATGCGCGAGGTGGAGCAGGTGACCCGCATGGCCGACTTTAAGGGCTACATCAGCGACCTGGGCGGACCCAGCGCCAACATGTACGGCATGCACGGCCACGACCTGTCGCGGTGCCAGCGCTGCGCACGTCCGTCGTGCCTGCACCCCAAGCCGTGCCCCAACCTCAACACAGACCACAGCGCGTTGCTCGACATCTACCATGCCGTGAACGCCCTGCCGGCGGTGAAGAAATCGTTTATCGGCAGCGGTGTGCGTTACGACCTGTCGATGCACCGCACCGGCGACCGCCGCATCGACGCGGTGAACGCCCGCTATAACGAGGAGTTGATTCGCTTCCACGTGTCGGGCCGCCTGAAGGTAGCCCCCGAGCACACCAGCGACGCCGTGCTGCAGGTGATGCGCAAACCGTCGTTTGCGCTCTTTGAGCAGTTCAAGGCGCTCTTCGACCGCGTGAACAAGCGCTACAACCTCAACCAGCAACTCATCCCCTACTTCATCTCGTCGCACCCCGCGTGCCGCGAGGAAGACATGGCCGAACTTGCCGCCATCACCAAGCGCCTCAATTTCCACCTGGAGCAGGTGCAGGACTTCACGCCCACGCCCATGACGGTGTCGACCGAGGCGTTCTTCACCGGCCTCCACCCCTACACGCTCAAGCCGGTGTTCTCGGCTCACAGCCGCGAGGAGAAGTTGGCCCAGCGGCAGTATTTCTTCTGGTACGACGCGAAATACCGGCAAGCCATCCAGGCCGCGCTGCGGCGCATGCACCGCCCCGACCTGCTCGCCGCGCTATACCCTGGCGCGCCACGCCGCCGGTGAGGTTTTTTCTCATATCTTTTGCACATTACAAACAAAAATAAGAACTTTGCGAAAACATTCGCTTTTCACATTTTCACCATGTTAAGAATCATCAAAAAAGCGGCCTTTCTGGCCTTAGCATTCACCGCACTGCCAGCGGCTGCCGACGGCGGTAACAATGAGATTATCATGCACGCGTGGACGTGGTCGTTCAACACCATTCGCGAGCACTTGCAGGAAATCAAGGACGGCGGTTTCACCATTGTGCAGACGTCGCCCATCAACGAGTGCAAAGTGGGCGAAGACGGCGGTCGTCAACTCTTTGGCCACGGCAAGTGGTATTACCACTATCAGCCCACCGACTGGACCATAGGCAACTACCAACTGGGCACGCGCGACGAGTTCAAGGCACTGTGCGACGACGCTACGCAACTGGGCCTGCGCATCATCGTGGATGTGCTGCCTAACCACACCGTGATTGACCGCAGTTACATCAACGCGCGCCTCGACAGCGCCGTGGGAGGCCGCGAGAACCTCTTTCACGCCAACGGATTGTGGCCCATCAACGACTATAGCGACCGCTATCAGTGCACCACCGGCGAGATGGGTACGCTGCCCGACGTCAACACCGAGAACCCCGACTTCCAGTATTACTACATGCAATACGTCAACGACGTGCTGGCTTGCGGCGCTCGCGGCTTCCGCTACGACACAGCCAAGCACATCGGCCTGCCCGACGAGATGTGCGACCCCAAGTCGCCGCAAAACGACTTCTGGGACGTGGCCATGGGGCGCAAGCCGGTGAAGGGACTCAGCCTGGCCGTGCCGCGCGACGAACTCTTCATCTACGGCGAGGTGCTGCAGGACCGCAACGTGCCCGAGCAGGGCTATGCCGAATACATGGACCTCACCGCCAGCAACTACGGCTGGGTGCTGCGCAACGTGCTCAACAAGCACAATGCCCATGCCGACGACCTGCTCTCGTGGCACCACTCGGTCGACCCGGCGCACCTGATCACCTGGGTGGAGTCGCACGACACCTACTGCAACGACCACGCCTCGGCAGGCATGAGCGACGAACTCATTCGCCTGGGCTGGGTGTTCCTGGTGGCTCGCCAATATGGCACCCCGCTGTTCTACTCGCGGCCTCACGGCAGCACGCGCGACAACTACTGGGGCGACAACGAGATTGGCAAGGTGGGCAACGATGAGTTCAAGCACCCTGTCGTTCGCGCCGCCAATGAGTTCCGCCACCGCACCTACGGTGAGCCCGAGAACCTCATCTTCAGCGAGAACGGCCGCCAAATCATAGTGGAGCGTGGCAGCAAGGCCGCTGTAATCATCAACCTCGACGAGCAGCCGGCTCAACTCACCTGCGACGTGACCATCGCCAACGGCCGCTACAACGACAAGGTGACCGGCAAGCGCTTCGACGTGAAGAAGGGTCGCCTCAACGCTCAACTCGAGCCGATGACCGCCTACATCCTCTACAAGAAATAACACCACTCATGCTTTTGCCTGACCAAGTGGCGGTGGGCCAACTACCACCGCCTGGTCAGGCATCACTGATTTATCACTAAAAGTGGCTATTGCCTATTTTTAGTGATAGGTGTAATTTTGCAGCATGATTTTCAGGGTACAAAAAGTAGATTTCAAAGCATTTGCACGACGGTGGTCAGCGCTGCTGCCGCTCATGCTCGTGGCCATCAGCGCCATGGGCGAGACGGCTAAGGCCATCGATGGCGACAGCATGACGGTGACCATCGACGAACTTACCGTGACCGCCATCAAAAACCCGTCGGCCCTGGGCATGCCAGGCGCGTCGGGCACGGTGTTAGGCCGCGGCACTGTGGAGCGCGACCGCGTACTCACGGTGCGCGACGCCACCCTGCAGGTGCCCAACTTTTTCATCCCGGAATACGGCAGCCGCATGACATCCACCATCTACGTGCGCGGCCTGGGCACACGCATCGACCAACCGGCAGTGGGCCTTAACATCGACAACATCCCCGTGTTGTGCAAGGAGAACTACGACGTCGACATGATGGACATCACGCGCATCGAGATGCTTCGTGGCCCGCAGAGCACACTCTACGGCCGCAACACAGTGGGCGGCCTGATGAACGTGTACACGCTGTCGCCACTGAGTTACCAGGGCACACGCGCACTGGCGCAGTGGGGCAGCCACCGCAGCGGCAAGGTGGGCTTGAGCCATTACCGCCTGCTCGGCGACCGCTGGGCATTAGGGGCGAGCGGCTACTACACGCGCAGTGGCGGCCAGTGGCGCAACAACTACAACGGGGAGTTGACTGACTGGGAGCGCCAGGGCAGCGCCCGCGTGAAAGTTGAATGGGCCGGCGACAACCAGTGGCGCGTGAGCAACGTGGCACAGGCATCGGTGAGTAGGCAGGGCGGCTACCCCTATGAGTGGGTGGAAACGGGCCAGGTGGCATACAACGACACTTGCTTCTACCGCCGCACAAGCGTGATGGACGGCCTCACCGTGAGCAAACGCATGGAGTGCGTCGACCTCTCGAGCATCACGAGTTACCAATATCTCGACGACAACATGACCCTGGACCAGGACTTCACGCCGCAGCCCTACTTCACCCTTACGCAGAAACGCCGCGAGCACGCCGTCACGCAGGACGTGGTGGCACGCCACGCGGGCGACAAATACTCATGGCTTGTTGGCGCCTTCGGCTACTACCGCCGCATGACGATGAACGCCCCGGTAACCTTCAAGGACACCGGCATAGGCGAACTCATTGAGAACCACCGCAATATGGCTGCACCGAGTTATCCCATTGCGTGGGACAGCCGCGAGTTTCTGCTGGGCAGCGACTTCGTGATGCCCACAGGCGGCGCGGCGCTGTATCACCAATCGACGCTCAAGCATGACCGCTGGCAACTCACCGCCGGCGTTCGCCTGGACTACGAGCATGCCGGCATGCGCTACCACAGTTACACCAACACCGGCTACAACATCCTTGTGGGCGCCACCGGCGAGGTGATGGCCCACGAAGCCATCGACATCGACGACCGCGGCCGCCTGCACCAAGACTTCTTCGAGGTGCTGCCTCGCGTCACGCTCAGTTACCAACTGGGCGGCAACGACCGCAATGCCGTGTGGCTGACGGCGAGCCGCGGCAGCAAGGCCGGCGGCTTCAACACGCAGATGTTCAGCGATGTGCTACAACAGCGGCTCATGGGCATGATGGGCATCGGAGCGCGCTACGACGTCGACAAGATTGTGAGTTATCGCCCCGAGAAAGCATGGAACTTCGAGGCCGGCACACACTGGCAGGGCACCTGGCACGGCAATGTGAGCATCGACGCCAGCGTGTTCTGGATGGACTGTCACGACCGCCAACTCACCGTCTTCCCCGACGGCACTACGACGGGCCGCGTGATGACTAACGCCGGCCACACACGCAACCTTGGCGGCGAACTGTCGGCAACTTGGGCCTCGACGTGCGGCACCGAGGTGAGCGTGAGTTACGGCTACACGAGCGCGCGCTTCCTCGACTATAATGACGGCAAGGCCGACTATCGCCACCGCCATGTGCCCTACAGCCCCGACAACACGCTGCATTGCCAGGTGAGCCACCAACTGGGCATCACGGGCGATTGGGCCGACGCCATCACCCTGGAGGCACATCTCGATGGCACCGGACGCATCTACTGGAACGAGGCCAACACACTGAGCCAGCCGTTCTACACCCTGCTCGGAGCCAGTGCCACGCTACACGGCAAGCACTACAACGTGCAGTTGTGGGCAAGCAACCTGTGTGACACAGAATACAAGACATTTTACTTTGTGAGCATCGGCCACGAGTTCTTGCAACGTGGCCGTGGATGCGAGGCCGGTGTGACATTACGCCTTGATTTTTAATGATTTAAGAAACACTTCAGCAAGATTACCGCATGACTGACGGCCAACACAGGTCATCAAAATATCACTACAATTAGTGATTGTCGGAGTGTGGCGAAAACGATAATTTTGCCGATTGAAAAAAACAAATTTATATATATTCTTTAAAATGAAAAAATTCCTATCAATGATGGCCATCGTGGCCATGGCACTGTGCGCCGTGAGTTGCGGCGACGACGAGCCTACGCCTGTCGACACTTTCAAGACTGGCTTTAAGAATTTAACGACCAAGACATCGGCAGGTGGACGCCTGATGTGCGACGACGATTGTGTGGCAATCATCGAGATCGACTACGCGAAACGCGAGGTCGACATCGAGATGCAAAATATCAAATTTGTGAGCGCGATGCCCGACATCACGTTTGAGATGGAAGACTTGCGTGCCACCATCAACGACCCGAACCACATCAGTTTCAGCGGGACCAACATCGTGCCTATGGAGGGCTACACCATCAACGACCTCACCGGCTCGTTCGACTTTGAGAATGGACTGTGCTACATCCGCTACACGGTTGTGTCAAGCCGTGGCAGTTTCGACGTGGTGACCTACGTCAACACCAAGAACTACACCTCGCTGAGCGGCGGCCGCACCGACTTCACCACCACCAGCGAGCGCTTCTACCGCTTCATTGGTGGCGCCAACACTACCGAGTTCTCAATCTACATCCACAACATCAAGTTTGTGGATGCTATGCCGCTGCAAAAGCAACTGCGCATCCCCGTAGCATTCGACAAGGGCACATCCACCGCCACCGGCTACACCTACCAAGCCACCGGCATCGTTCCCTACTTCCTGAACGGCAGCACCGAGGTGCAGATGCCTGAGCGCCAGGTCGACAACTTAATCCTCAACGTCGACGTGATGAACAAGCGTTACCAGATTGAGTTTGACTGCTTCAACTTGCACTTCACCGACAGCGGCTCGCTGTACATGTAATACACAGATTACAGATTACAGATAACAGATTACAGATTATAGTTTTTTGGCTGGAGGTTAGGCCGGCTAAATACTACAACAATAAAGCCCCATCGGGGAGGCTGAGAAACTCGGCCACTCAGATGGGGCTTTAATGTGTATTAATCGTTACTGTTGTTGGCCGGGGATTGAGGTGAGGTTCTTACAGCGCTCGAAGGCATTTGAAGCGATCAGTGCTTGTGGATTGGCGATGGTGACGCTTGAAAGGTTGTCGCACGCGGCAAAAGCGCACTCGGCAATGGCCGCCACATTGTTTGGAATGTCGACGGTGGTCAACGCGCTATTCATGTAGCACAGATAGGCCGGGATGCGCTTCACCTGGTTGCCAAAGACAATGGTCTTGAGTGAATTGAGGAAACGGAATGGGTGATTCTGCTCGGTAAAGTCGACACACGCCCTGGCGTTCCAGTTGACGGTTGTCAATGCGGTGCAGCCGCCGAATGCCGATGCGCCAATGGTGGTCACGGCATGGCCAATGGTGAGGCTCGTCAACCCGTTGCATCCGTCGAAAGCGTTATCGCCGATGATTGTGACACTGTTAGGCACAACAAAGTAGGTGAGCCCGCGGCAACCGAAGAAGGCGTTCTCGCCAATGATTGAGACGGCGTTGCCCATGGTCACACTCTTCAAGGCGTAACAGCCGCCAAAGGCATAGTCGCCGACCTTAGTCACAGCGTTGCCAATGACGACGTCGGTCAAGCCACTGCAGCCGAAAAACGCTCTGACGCCCAAATCGGTAACCGAGTTGCCAATGTTGACGCTCTCCAGCGACGCGCAGCCGTTGAAAGCCCTCTCGCCTATCGTCTTCACCTGGTTGCCAATGGTGAGTGTCGACAGCCCAGAGATGTTGGTGCACAGGCATGCCGGGATGCGCTCGACTTGGTTGCCGATGGTCACCGTTTTTATCGAATTAAGGCCGTTGAACGGGGAGTTTGAGTTGAAATCGCCGCATGAAGCAGCATTCCAATTCAGCGTTGCCAAGCGGTTGCATCCGGCAAAAGCGGTTTCGTCGATTGAGTTGACGGCGCTGCCCACGGTGAGCGTCGTCAGGCTCTTGCAGTTGTTGAAAGCGGCCTTGCCGACACTGGCGACAGCGTCGGTAATAACGACATCGGTCAAGGCTGTGCAGCCGCTGAACGCGCTGTCGCCGATTGCCACGAGTGAACTGCCTAAAGTCAGGCTCGTGATGCCCGTGCAATCCTTAAAGGCTCCGCGGCCTATGGTAGTGACATTGTCGGTGACAATGACGGTGGTCACGTCGGGGCTGTCGGCAAACACCCCGTCGGCAATGGTGGTGACCACGTAGGTTTTATTGTTGTCGGAAACGGTTGGCGGAATAACCAGTTCGCCCTTCTTTTTCGAACTTTTTACAATGGTGACCGTCAGTTCATCCTCATTTATAATATATTTCAAGCCACTTACCTTGAAATCATGTGCATGCATGGCCAACGTGAAACAAGCCAGCAAAACAATGAAGAGTTGTTTTTTCATTTCTCGGTTGGAATTATTGTTATTGCAAAGATACTGAATATTTCAGTATTCGTGAGTTTTTCATGTAAAAAAAAGGTGTTGTTAGAAAAAAACACTACCTTTGCCGCGCAAATGGCATAATTTTAGGTTATGCTTTTCGTTTAGGTTATAATAGTATAATAAGGAGATAATAAAATGAAGAAACACTTGATTTACATGTTTGCCGGCCTGCTGGCTCTGGGTTGCGCATCGTGTGGCGAAGACGACCCCGTGATTCCCCGCGACCGCGAGGTGACAATGCGACTTAACACCATCAGCCACATCGTCGACACGCAAAACTCCACAATGAGCGTAGCCAGTGGCTCGACAGTGGTGGTGCTGAGCGGCGACCGCACCACTTGCAACGCCACACTGAGCACCGCCGGGCTCGACAATGTGAGCGTGAGCGGCGCTACCCTCACGGGCATCGAGGACCACGCCGGGCGCTACCACATGAGCGGCGGCACATCCACAGCGGCCAATTTCACCGGCCTGCTCGACATGAACGAGCAAGCCATCTTTGCCAACTACACCATCGGCGGCCGCTACCGCGTGATGACCACGCTGCCCGAGGTGTACTACACCCAAGCCCGCAGCGAACTCACCTACAGCGACGGCACGAGTTACACCCAGAATCTGGGCGGCATGTATCAGATTGATATCGACCCGGCAACGATGACCGCCACGCTGCACATCATGCAACTGCACAACGGCAAGGAGTCGCACTATTACACGTCGATCATCGCACGAGGCATCCCCGTGACACTCCTGGCCAACGGCTACCGCCTGAATGCAGCCATGGTGTCGGCCGAGGTTAACCACACGGTCAACAACCAGTTGGTGATCGACACCGATAACTACCACATCGCCAACATCACCTTCACCGCCGACATCGCCGAGGGCACAATGAGCGCCAACTACACGCTGCGACGCGTGCTTACACGCGACGAATACCAGGCGCCCCTCACCTTCAACGACATCAATGTGGTGGCCATTGGCAGCAATTATTGACAACTGACAATTTAGACTAAAATTCAATTTATAACAATGAAAAAGACATTATTCATGGCCCTTGCCGCCGCGCTGATGCTCGGCATGACGGCTTGCGGCGACGATGAGCCCAATAACGGCAACAACGTGGGCACGCTGGGACTGCAAGTGTTCAACCATGTGAGCAACGCAGCCACTGGCGATTTTGTTATCGCCAAGCAAGGTGCCTACGCCTTCTTCCTGAACTTCAGCAAGATGACCACCGACATGACCGGCAACGTGACGCTGGAGGACAACGAGAACTACAACTTCGAACTTCAAGACCTTACGATGCGCAGTGGCAGTGTCGGATACATTGTGAGCATGCCTGTGGCATCGGTCGACTATGGTGGCCACACCATCAGCGACTACCACGCGTTGCTCGACACACGCAGCAGCGGTTACACGCGCAGCAAGGTGAGTTACGTGATCGACGGCGTATACAAGGTGAATGGTTATCAAGAGACTATCCCCTTCGAAACCACGGTCAGCACCATTACCAGCACCGACGGCAAGACGACCATTGACAACAGCGGAACCTACAACGTGAGCGTCAACCTGTCGAACAGCGACCCCGAATATCAGGGTGCCAGCATCACCATTGCCGGTGTGGCATTCACGCCCACCGAGACCGACGGCCTGACCTACGGCGGCTTCAAGATTGAATACACCCCTGTGGGCTACCACATCTACCTGCCCGCTGGTGCCACGCCAGTGAACCACCAGTATGGCAACAACTACGCCATCACCGAGATGGACATGAACATTAATCTTAACACCTACACTTTCACGGCCTTATACAAACTCGACAACGGCACAAAAATAAGCGTGGAAGGAAGTATGTAAACACCTCACAACGATGAAATTATTTAAGCACACCCTGCTTGTGGCCTTGGCAGCACTGACGCTCACCGCCACATCGTGCCTCGACAACAAAGACGACGACGAGCAGACGCTCGAGTCGCGGCCAATGATGTACTACCGTATCGTGGACGTGAACAGCGCAAACACCACGCCATATTTCTATCAATCGTATGGCCTGTTGTACTTTAAGTCGCCCGCCGAGAGTTTCAACGCCATTCAGGCCATCAAACTGAGCGACTTGGTGAACCTGCAGTTCGAAACGGGCTACCTGCCGCTGAAATCCACCGGCACAAACTCAATCTACACCTTCAGCCACTCGATGATTCAGACCGAAGGACACCAAATCAGCGCACTCTCGGGCAAAGTCGACTACTACGGCTCGATTTACATGGAGTTTATGGTCGACGGCAATTACAAGGTTTACGCCACCAGCACCCCGCTGTATAACGTCACCAGCACAAAGGTTGCCGCCAGCGCCAGCGACAAGCCCGAGTATAACACGAGCAACATGTATTATGGAATGCTTATCGACCCCACCGACCACAAAGCCACGCTGGCATTCAAGAACTTTGCTCTGAGCGCAGCCGATGCCGTCATCAACGAACTCGACTTCCGTGAGTTAACCGTTGAGATCACCGAGACCGGTTACCACCTGACGGGCACCGACATCACACCGCTGAGCGTGTCGGCGAGCGGCCAAGCCACTCTCGACGCCTACAAAGCCAGCGAAGTCGAGGCCACAATCACCGACCAGGGCCGCACAATCACCGGCCACCTGACGCTCAACGGGCACTATGTGAGTTTCGAAGGTAACATGTTCCCCTGATTAAGCGGCAATAAAACGCAGCAAAGTCTTAAAAATAATAAATTAATGCGCCCTATGGCGCATTTTTTTTGTCGCTATAGGAAAATAACTTGTAACTTTGTACCCACACTGATGGCATCACGCAATACATATGACGAGGCTGCCGTGGTGGAGCAACTGCACCACCCCGATACCGCACGTGCCGCTTTCGGCCAGGTGATTGAGCACTATTCAAGTTCTCTCTACTGGCAGATACGTCGCATGGTCGTCGACCATGACGACGCTAACGACGTGCTGCAGAACACCTTCATCAAGGCGTGGACCAGCATCGACAACTTCCGCGGCGACGCAAAACTGTCGACTTGGCTCTACAAGATAGCCATCAACGAGTCGATAACATTCATCAACAAGAAGAAGGTGATGAACCAGGTGTCGATCGACGACGATGACTCATTCCTGGTCAACTCGCTCGAGAGCGACGAGTGGTTCGACGGCGACGATGCCCAACTGAAACTGCAGAAGGCCATCGCCACCCTGCCCGAGAAACAACGCCTGGTGTTCAATATGCGCTACTTCGACGAGATGAAATACGACGACATGTCGGAAATCCTGGGCACTTCGGTCGGCGCGCTGAAAGCGTCGTACCATCATGCACTGAAAAAAATTGAGGCGTTTTTCGAAGAGAGTGATTAAACCTTTCGCACTACCACGAGTCAAAAACAGTGAAATGAAACACGAAGAACCAGACATATTGAAACGCATTGGCAAGGACGCCGGCTTTAAGGTTCCCGAGAACTATTTCGCCGAGTTCAACGCCCGTATGGCCCAAGAACTTCCCGAGGTCACCATCACGGAGGTCAACGAGAAGCCTTCGCTGTGGCTGCGAGTGAGGCCATATGTCTACCTGGCTGCCATGTTTGCCGGCGTGTGGTGCACCATGAAGGTGTTCACCGGCATCACCACCAACCAGATGTCGACGCAACAGCGCATGAGCGAGATTGCACCGGGCATCATCATGGAGCAAAACGCCGACGAGTTTTTGAACTACGGCGTGGCCAGCGACTACGACATTATGACCTACGAAGACAGCGTTCAAATGGATGTGGAGATCGATGCTAACAAATAATTTCTAACACGTCACTCTCACACCACTATGAAACGCATTCTCCTACTCCTCGCCACATTAGCAAGCCTGCTGACCATGACCGCACAAAGTCGGTCGCAATGGGCCAACGAGATGCTTGAAACCAAGCACAAGTTCATTATCGAACAAGTGGGACTTACCCCGGCACAGCAACAGCAGTTCATGCCACTTTACGAGGCCATGGAAAAGGAGATTTTCCAGACCAACCGCGACGCTCGCTCGCTGGCGAGAAATGTCGAAAAGAAAAAAAATCCCAGCGACGCCGACTATATGCAAGCCGCCGAAGCGCTGAGCAATGCTAAGGTTCGCGAGGGAGAAATCGAGGCGAAATACTTCGCCAAATTCACCAAAATCTTGAGTAAACGACAGTTATTCCTACTCAAGAAGGCAGAAAACGACTTCGCACGCAATATGCTGCAAGGACGAAAGAAAAAATAGGTTTGAAAATTAATTTTTTTGGATTCCCATGTTAGGTGTGAAGCCTCACATGGGAGTTTTTTTGCCCCACCGTCAATTACTCAATCACTCGAATAGCCTATATTCCCTAGATTTTCTAGAATCACTAGAACTTCTAGAACTTCTAGATTTTCTAGAGCCACTAGATTATTGAGGACACACGCCCCCGCCCCTTCGGGGCACCCCCTCTAACTTTGAGGGGGAGTTGCTGCCGCAACCCAGCGAAGCGACAGCGGAGCGTTACTGAGTGCTGATGTTGCGCAGGGTGTCTTCGAGCGAATCGGCTGTGTCGAGTTCAAGTTTTTTGCGGATGCGGAAGCGTGACTTCTTCAGCGACGACGGCATGATATTCAGCATGCTCGCCACCTGTGCGTTGGTCATGCCCATACGCAGGAAAGCGCACAGCCGCAACTCGCTCTCGGTAAGGCGCGGACAGCGTTTCTTGAGTTGCACAAAGAAGCCCGGATGCACCTTCTCGAAATAGGCCTCGAAGGTGTTCCACTCCTTAATGTTATTGGCGTGCATAAGCATCTGCGAATTTAGTTCACGCAGCACGTCGGCGGTGTTGGTCTGCCCCTCGGCAGCCTCGTTGATGGTCTTGTGGATGCCCTTCAGGAGCGCCTCGTTTTCGGTCATCTGCACGGCATCGGCGACAAGGCGGCGGTCGCGCAACTCGATTTCGATGAGTTGCTGCTTGTTGCGCAACTGCTCCATCTCCAAGTTTTGCGACAGGCGCTTGTTTTGCTCCTCGGCAAGTTGATGGGCGATGCGCGACTTCTGCCGGCTCATCCACAGGATTGCCGTGAGAGCGATGAGAATGAGGATGATAAGGCCCGTGATGACGAGGTCGGTGCGCGCCTTGCGATTCATGTCGGCAAGCGACTTCTCATACTCCTCGATGCGATTTTTGAAATCCTCCGACTTGATGAGGTTCATCTGGCTGGCCTTGCTCACGTCGACCCGCACACGCTCATACTCATTATAATATATTGCCGCGCTGTCGGGTATGCCCAGCGCGTAATAGCAGTCGCCCAAGGCACACAGGCAAGGCATCATGGAATTGGCAAGATTGTGGCTCTTCATGTAGCGGTAAGCGTGCAGGTAATAGCCGATGGCGCGCCGATAGTGGCCATAGCCAATCAGGTAGCCGCCCATATTGGTGTAGCCGCGCATCATAAGCGTGGAGTCGCTGTTTTGCGACGTGTACTGCCACATGCGCCCAATGTGATAGGCCTGCGTCACCGAGTCGGGAGCGCAGTAGGCGGCGATGGTGTGGATGCGAATCTGCATCAGCGAGTCGGTATTCCAAGCCTTGTTTTTCAGCAACTTGTCGATCAGCACCCGCGACGAGTCGATCAGCCCCATTCCCACATAACTTTTTGCGATATCCCAGTCGAGACGCTGTGCCGCGATGGGCAGTTTCGACTTTTTGAAGTTCATCTGTCCCTTTTTCAGATAGGATATTGCCGTTGAACTCTCGGTCATGTTGTTGAAAATGATGCCAATACACTGGTAATAGCGTCCCACGGTCACAAAGTCGCGCTGCTGGGTGAACTTCTCAATATTGGCTTTCGCCACCTGAAAAGCTGTGAACGCGTCCTTGTTGCACAGCGCGGCATTGAACCGCCTGAAGGCCTCGATGCGGCCGTAGTCGTAAGCGTAACGGCGGCCGTCGACCATACCCATGGCCTTGTCGAGCAGGCGCTGCGAGATTTCCGGGTCGTCGAAGGTGTGGCGCACCACAGCCTCGCAAAAAAGTGCGCGCCACATGATTTGCGGCACATCGCGATGCTGGGCCGCCAGCGCTTTCATACTGTCGCAGATTGCCAGGCGCAGCATGATCGACTGCCCCTCGGTTTGCTCGAAATGCGCAACCAGATGGTCGGCCTGTGCCACAGTGGTCGACGGCCATTTATTGTTTTCGGCTATTGCTATTTGTCCGAAAATCAGTGATAACGCCAGCGTTATGAGTGTTTTCCGTATCATGATGCAAAGATAGTAAAAATTTGGTTGTCCACCATTTGTCTACCTTGTTTTTTTGTAAAATCGTCCTTAAAAGGATAATTTTGCAGAAAACTTGAAGAAAAATCTATCAAATTTACATAATCACTAAAAATCAATGTTTATGAAACAGAAAAGTTACTCAATGATTTTAGTTGCCTTGATGGCATTGATTTCATTCACGGCAGATGGACAGTTTTCTCCGTTTTCATCGTCGTTGACCGACCAAGCCATTAGCACCGTGTGTGCCGATGGTACAGTGACCTACGAGATGCCGTCGGCGGCTCCTCGCCTGGAGGGCCAGCCGGCCAGCGAGATTCTGCTTCACCTGACCTACGACAAGGACAGCCTTGGCGCCAATGGCCAGCCCGCCATTCAGGCACAGTCGTTCACCCTGCTGAATGAGGGCAACACCAAGTATTTCGGCCGCCTGTCGAACACCGACAAGAGCCTGGTAACGTTTACCAACGTGCCGGCCGGCACTTACACGCTCTACATCCAGTGGCACATCAACGACGACGGCTACTCGTGGCGCCACTACGACGGTGTGCGCGACATCGTCCTGCTGATTGAGGACGTGGTTGTCGATGGCAACTTCGAGATGAGTCACGACATCGCCGAGGCTAAGAACCGCCTGCACTTCGGCCGCATCCTGCCCAACGGCGAGGAGGCCAATCCTGGCTTTGTGACTGTGGTGAATGGCGTGAGCAGTTTCGACGGCACCGAGAATGTTTACGGCGAGTCGTACTTCCGCGCAATTTTCATGAAAAACCGCGCAAGTTTCGTCGCTATCACCACCATGGGCACCTATCGTGGCGCAAGTTCGGTGACCAACAACCAGGGCACCACAGTTAGCGACATGAGCAACAGCATCGACCTCTACATCAACGATGTGAGCGAAAACTTCCAGGTTTACAACGTCTATCGCGGCTTCTGGGGCGAGAATTTGGACCCCGTGTATATCACCTACGACCTGAAGGACGGTATCAACGGCAACATCGACGTTCAGCCCGAGCCCAACTTCACGACGCACGTCGACCTGTTCCAGATGACTCCGCGCGGCAGCGACTTCTCGGAGCAGACACCGGGCACACTGACCACGATTCTCAAAAATGGCGCATCGCAGTTGTCGACGCTGGTCAACATTCCTAACATGTTGCCCGCAATGAGCGGCTCTCACTCCATGACGAGTTACTTCACTGCATTCGAGAGCGAAGGCCCCGGCACAAGCGATGTGTCGTCGACCTTCAACGCAGTGTACAACGAGGCTGTGACGACCAAGTCGACCATCATGGGCGTCCAGTACACCTACTGCTACACGATGGCTCCGACGATGCGTTTCGAGGCCGATGGCAACTACTACAACAACTATGGTATCCCCATCAGCAACGGCCTGATTTACGACACCATTGCCGGCGCAAACTCTTACGTCATCAACCCGCACTTCAGCCCCATGATTGACGAAAACAAGCCGGTGCGTTTGAACGCTAATTGCCCGATTATGGTCATCCAATCGACCAACAATGTGAATAACAACGGCAAGCGCTTCGCATTCAACACTTACTGCATGGGTCGCCATGGCGAATACCGCCAGGTCGACAACGACAGCCTGCGTGTGAGCGTGAAGTATAACGGCGAAGAGGTGCACAGCGACTACGCTACGCTGAGCGCCTTCTACAACAACTTCAACAGGGCCGGCAATCCCGACGGCATCATCAACACCACATTTATTAATAATAATGTGAATGTCGACGGCATCAACGGCAAAAACGTGGTTGAATTTGAGTTCGACATGACGCAAACCGACTGGACGGCTCCCACAATCACCACGCTACGCTTCCTCGACGCTGAGGGCAATGTCACCGACCGCTTCACCAACGCCAGCGATGGCAAGGTTGAGATTACCGGTGGCGACTTCAACTACGGCACGCTGACTTCTGGCATGTTTGCCTTCAACTGCAAACCAATCACCATGGAGGTGTCTTACGCCCCCAACGGCAGCGACGAGTGGCAATCGCTCGAGGTCACCGAGAATCCCGACCTCTACTTCTATCCCGCCTTTGGCCAACTGTTTGAGGGCAGCCTCAGCGAAGTGAGCGCTCCCAGCGAGAATGGCTGGTACGACCTGAAGGTTCGCGTGGTCGATGAGACCGGCAACTGGCAAGACCAAATCGTGTCGCCGGCATTCAAACTTGATGAGAACGTGACTGTTCTTGGCGATGTTACTGGCGACGGCGTCGTCGACGGCATCGACATCAACACCCTTATCAACGTGATTCTGGGCAAGGCCAGCAATATCGAGGGTGCCGACGTCAACGGCGACGGTATGGTCAATGGCACCGACCTGAACATTGTAATCAATATTGTGTTAGACATCTAATAAAAGCATGTTGGCCATGCGTGAGCACAGCGCAACATCGGTCCCCTGGCGATTGCCGGGGGATTTTTTTTGCCCCAATGATGCCCCCATAAACTCGATTGTTCGAGCATTCGATTGTTCGAGTGTTCGAGCATTCGCTTGGGCTCAGTCAATAAAAAAGCAACCCCGGCGGTGGTGCCGGGGTTGCTGTGTTGTTGTGCCCTTGGGGGCTGATGTGCTAGCGGTTATGCCATGCGTCCGTGGCAGTTTTTGTACTTCTTGCCACTGCCGCAGGGGCATGGGTCGTTGCGGCCCACCTTAGGCCCGGCAATAATGGGCTGCGTGGGACGCTGTGGCCCTTGTGCGCTCTGCGAGGCGGCGCGGTTGGCTGCTGCAGCCTGCTCGTTGACGCCTTGTCCGCGGCTCTCGTTGTAACGCTGGCGCTGACGCGGCATTTCGCGCTGCTGCACCTGAGCCTGGTCGGGGTTTTGCGAAGGAATCTGTCCGCGCAACAAGATTGAGAGGGCCTTGGAGTTCATGGTTTCCACCATGGCACCGAAGAGGTCAAACGACTCTTTCTTGTAAATCACGAGCGGGTCTTTCTGCTCGTAACTGGCGTTTTGCACGCTCTGTCGCAACTGGTCCATCTCGCGCAGGTGCTCTTTCCAACACTCGTCGATGGTGAGCAGCATCACGGCCTTTTGCCATGCCTTGGCGAGCGACTTGCACTTGGTTTCGTAGGCCTCCTTGATGCCCACGGTGATGCCAAACATGCGCTTGCCGTCGGTGATGGGCACGCGGATGAGTCCTTGCGGCTCTTCCACGCCATTGCTGAGTTGGTCGCGAACGATGTTTTCAATCACGGGATAAGCCACCTCGCTCAGGCGGTCCATCTTGCGGTTGAATGATGCCAGCGCCTCGTCGTAGAGTTTGTCGACCTTGCTGTCGCGGTCGGCGCGACGGTAGGTGTCCTCGTCCATTGGCGGCTCGATGCCGTAGGTCTTGAGCACTTGCATCTTGAAATCTTCGTAATCGTCGGCGGCATAGCGGTCGACGATGTCCTCGACGCTGTCGTTGAGTGTGTTGATGATGTCGATGCCTATGCGCTCACCGATGAGTGCGTGGTGGCGGCGGTTGTAGATCACCTTACGCTGTGCGTTCATCACGTCGTCGTACTCGAGCAGGTGCTTACGAATACCGAAGTTGTTCTCCTCGACGCGTTTCTGGGCGTTCTCGATGGCGTTGGTCACGCGCTTGTCTTCGATAGCCTCGCCGTCCTTGAGTCCAAGGAAGTCGAGCATCTTCACGATTCGCTCGCTGGCAAACAGACGCATCACCTTGTCCTCAAACGAGACGAAGAACACGCTGGAGCCTGGGTCACCCTGACGTCCGGAACGTCCGCGCAACTGACGGTCGACGCGGCGGCTCTCGTGACGCTCGGTACCGATGATTGCCAATCCGCCAGCCTCTTTCACCTCGGGGGTGAGTTTGATATCGGTACCACGACCGGCCATGTTGGTGGCGATGGTCACGACACCCTTGCCGTCGATTGAGCGTCCGGCTTGTGCCACGATGTCGGCCTCCTTTTGGTGGAGTTTGGCGTTCAGCACCTGGTGTGGTATGCGCCTCATGTTGAGCATGCGGCTGAGCATCTCACTGATTTCGACCGAGGTGGTACCCACGAGCACGGGGCGTCCGGCATTGCGCAGGTTCTCAATCTCCTCAATTACGGCGTTGAACTTCTCCTTGGTGGTCTTATACACGCGGTCAGGCATATCGATGCGCTGCACGGGCTTGTTGGTGGGAATGGTCACCACATCGAGTTTGTAGATATCCATAAACTCGCCCGCCTCGGTCTCGGCGGTACCGGTCATACCGGCGAGTTTGTGATACATGCGGAAGTAGTTCTGCAGCGTGATGGTTGCGAAGGTCTGTGTGGCAGCCTCGACGGTGACACCCTCCTTTGCCTCGATGGCTTGGTGCAGACCGTCGCTGTATCGGCGGCCCTCCATGATACGTCCGGTCTGCTCGTCGACGATCTTCACCTTGCCCTCGTTATCGACGATGTACTCCTCGTTGATATTGAACAGGGCGTAAGCCTTGAGCAACTGTGTCACGGTGTGCACGCGCTCGGCCTTTACGCTGTAGTTTTGCAGCAGTTCGTCCTTCTTGACGACCTTCTCGGCATCGCTGAGCGGCTCGTTGGTCACCGCGCTAAGTTGAGCGGCGATGTCGGGCAGCACGAAGAACTCGGGGTCGTCGGAACGGCCGGTGAGCACGTCGATACCCTTATCGGTCAACTCGATGGTGTTGTTTTGCTCCTCGATGATGAAGAACAGCGGGTCGGTGACGATGTGCATCTCGCGGTTGTTGTCCTGCATGTAGTACTTCTCGGCCTTGAGCATCTGAGCCTTGATACCCTCCTCGCTGAGGAACTTGATGAGCGGCTTGTACTTGGGCAGACCCTTGTGGGCGCGGTAGAGGCGCAGAGTGCCTTCTTTCACCTCGTCCTCATTGTCGCTGGCCATCATGCGCTTGGCGTCGGCCAAGAGCGAGGTGACCAGGCGGCGCTGCTCGTTATAGACGCGCTCAACATTGGGCTTGAACTCGTTGAACATCTGGTCCTCGCCCTTGGGCACAGGGCCAGAGATGATGAGCGGTGTGCGTGCGTCGTCGATAAGCACCGAGTCCACCTCGTCGACGATGGCATAGTTGTGCTTGCGCTGTACGAGGTCCTCGGGACTCATGGCCATGTTGTCGCGCAGGTAGTCGAAACCAAACTCACTGTTGGTACCGAAGGTGATGTCGCAGTTGTAAGCGGCACGGCGCTCGGGCGAGTTGGGCTGCGTCTTGTCGATACATGCCACGCTGAGTCCGTGGAACATGTACAGCGGGCCCATCCACTCGCTATCGCGCTTGGCGAGGTAATCGTTCACGGTGACCACGTGCACACCGTTGCCGGTGAGTGCGTTGAGGAACACGGGGAGCGTAGCCACGAGGGTCTTACCTTCACCGGTAGCCATCTCGGCAATCTTGCCCTGATGCAGCACGGCACCGCCGATAAGTTGCACGTCGTAGTGAATCATGTTCCACACCGTCTCGTTGCCTCCGGCCACCCAGTGGTTGTAGTACACCGCCTTGTCGCCCTCGACGGTAAGGAAGTCGTGTCCCTGGGCGGCGAGGTCGCGGTCCATGTCGGTAGCCGTCACCTCTATTGTCT
Source organism: uncultured Bacteroidales bacterium (assembly GCA_902776835.1). GTDB lineage: Bacteria > Bacteroidota > Bacteroidia > Bacteroidales > Muribaculaceae > Sodaliphilus. Next base: position 35,485 of record CACYRK010000009.1, on the reverse strand, counting down.
CGTTTTCGGCAAAACGCTTCGCCGTTTCCTTGACGATGGCGAAAACCACGGGCAGCACCTTGTCGAGTTCGTCTTCGAGTTTCTCGAGGATTTCCTTCTCGATTTTGTCGACTTTCTCCCACAGCGGCGTGCGCTGGTCGTACTCGATAGTTTCGATGGTTGCCTTGATTTCAGCGATTTCGTCGCGTTCCGGTTTCACTGCGTCGTTGAGTTGCTGGCGAATCTGTGCTGTGCGCTCACGCAACTGGTCGTTCGACAGAGCCTCGATTTCGGGGTAGGCGGCCTTGATTTGCTCCACGATGGGCAGCAAGCGTTTCAAGTCGCGGTCGCTCTTTGTGCCGAACAGTTTTTTTAAGATGTCACTAAAAGCCATTATATGTGATGTTTTGTTATGTTTTCAAAAAAAGTGGTTATGCACTCGGCTTTTTGCACCGTGCATTTTCAAACCAAGTTGCAAAGTTACTAAAAATGTTTGGATTGGAGTGCCGTTAAGTTCATTTATTGCGTTTTTTGCTTTTCGGCTTGCCATTTGATTTGCTGTCGGGCTTGCCGCTTGGCTTGCTGCTCACGGGCTGATTTTTCGCGCTTTTGCGCTCGATGGCCAGGTAACTTGCCGCCATGACCACGGGCACCATCATCAGCGGGAAAAATGCCGTGTTGGCGACCTGGGGTATGACAGGCCACAGCACCATTGTGGCGATGAGCACGGCAGCGTTGGCGATGTGATAGATGCGCAACACGCGGCTGTGGCGGCGCCACACGAGCACGGCGGGAATGAAATATAGCGGATTGAGCCACAGCGCGTTCCAGTTGGGCGACGTGGCCTCATGTGTAGAGATAAATATCAGGAAGAAGATAAAGCAACCGCCAATGGCGTAGAGCGTGGCCACCAGCGAGTGATACCACCGGGTGACGCTCTGCCGGCGCCAGTCGCGCCAGGCCATGGCCAGCGTGACCACCAGCAGCACGATGGCCGCGCACAAGGGCGTGAGATACCAGGGCGTGGGCGGCAGCACGGTGCCAGCCTCGTCGCCATCGACCATCACACGGCGCTCGCTCACCAGCGGCATCGTGGTGCCGTCGCGCACCACAGTGGCGCTGTCGACAGCCTGCATGAGCACCATGGGGATGAACATCTGCTGGCGGTAGTCGACGATGGTGTCGAGGGCGCTGCCCAGTGCCAGGTCGATGCCAAACTTATCCCAAGCGTAATTCTTGGTGTAACGTGACAAGATGTCACGATAAGTGACATTTTCGCCGTGGCCGTTATAGTGCAATTCGCTGCCGAGCGCCATCTCGATGATGTCGCGTGGCCGCGTGGAGCAGTTGTCGCTCAAAAATTTATATCGGTAGGTATTGTTGCCGGGAATGGCGTTGTCGAAGAGAAACTCCTGGATGCGCCGCGCCTGCCGGGGCGTGAGGTTGAGATCCTGCTCAATCATGCGTCGCCCTTCCATGCCCACCGTAGCCAGCCGCCGCGGGTAGGCCGAGCACATATAGTCGGTTTCGCCCGCCACAAAGCGAGCCACAAAGTTCGGTGTCCTGAAGTCGAACACGCCGTAGTTGAAATAACTGTCGGTCATCCCCGTGACCACACGCAACTCGGTGTGGCCGTAGATTGAGAACACCTCGTCGCCCGGATAAAAAGTCACAAGACTCACTTTCACCTTATTGCGGGCGGGGAGCGAGTCGGTGGGCGCAGGTGGTAAAGCCTCTGTGCCAATGGCCATCGTGGTCATCATCACAGCAGCCAATGCAAGCCGCTTTAAATATGTAGAATTCATCGAGGTTATGAATAGGCAACAATAGTGCCAACGCAGGCGGTGTGACACCAAAGGCGGGCGTTAAATACTAAAAAAATATCAATAATCATAAAATAACGTTTACATATGGCGCTTTTTACGAAATTAATCATTAATTTTGCCTACGGAAATCATGTTTGGCAGATTTAGACCTGCCGTAATACCCAATAACGATGTTAACGCAAATCTACAACGGGCACATTCTCACGCCCGAAGGATGGATTAACGGCGGCTCGGTGATCATGAATGAAGGGAGGATCGTCGAGATGACCAAGAGCAGCAATCGCGTGGGCGGTGTGGAGAATGCCGTCGACGTGAAAGGCATGCACGTGGTGCCCGGAGGCATCGAGTTGCACTGCCACGGTGGTGGCGGCAGCGACTTCATGGAGGGCACCGAGGAAGCATTCCGCACTGCGGCCCACGCTCATTTGCTCCACGGCACCACAGCAATCTTCCCCACACTGTCGTCGTCGCCGCTGCCCATGATGGAAGCGGCATGCGCCACTTGCGACAAAATCATGCGTGAGCCTCGCACCACCGTCATGGGGCTGCACCTCGAAGGGCCGTACTTCAACCCGCGCAAGGCCGGAGCACAGATGCCCGAGGTAATACGCATCCCCGACCCCGTGGAATATCACCATATCATCGAGGACTTTGACTGCGTGCGCCGCTGGGACATCGCACCCGAGTTGCCCGGCGCCATCGAGATGGGCGAGTACATTACCGGCAAGGGCGTGGTGGCCGCTTTAGGTCACACCGCAGCCGAATATCCCGACGTGAAAGCCGCCTACGACGCAGGCTACACGCTGGCCACACACTTCTACAACGGCATGCTTGGTTTCCACAACGTGCGCGAGTTTAAGCACGCCGGCACCGTCGAGGCAGTATACTTGATGGAGAACATGGCCGTGGAGATGATTGCCGACGGCATCCACGTGCCGTCGCCCATCCTCAAACTCATCCACCGCATGAAAGGCGTGGAGCGTACCGCGCTCATTACCGACGCGCTGGCCGTTACGGCAAGCGACAGCGACAAGGCGTTCGACCCGCGTGTAATCATCGAGGACGGCGTGTGCAAACTTAGTGACCGTAGCGCGCTGGCCGGCAGCATCGCCACGATGGACCGCCTGATACGCACCTGCGTGGACGCGGGCATCCCGCTGCAGGACGCCGTGCGCATGAGCAGCGAGACACCGGCACGCATCATGGGCATCTACGACCGCAAGGGCTCGCTGCAGCGCGGCAAGGATGCCGACATTGCCATCTACGACCAGGATTTGAACCTCCAGAGCGTGTACTCGCTGGGCGAGTTGGCGCAGTGAAAAGTGCCCATTGCACCGCGTTTTTCACAAAAAACGCTGCAAAAACAAAGAAAAAACTCAATTTATTTGCACATTATAAAAAATAGGCTTACCTTTGCACTCGCAATTGAAAATGGTGAAATTAGCTCAGCTGGTTAGAGCGTCGGATTGTGGTTCCGAAGGTCGTGGGTTCGAATCCCATATTTCACCCTAAGCCGTGGGGCAAGCAGCAAATGCTTGCCTCACTTTTTTTTGCCCCCCCCAGGGTAATAGCAACTATGGCCGCTTGGGGTTGTGGGGATGGGAAAAAATGCGTAACTTTGTGGAAAATAAACAATCGATGCCATGAAACGACTTTGGATTTACGCAATTCTTGCCCTGGCGTGCTTCAGCGCCGGCGCCGTAGACTTTGACCAATATTTTGTAGACGCCACACTCAGGGTGGACTATAGTTTCGCCGGCGACAGCGAGCGCCAGGAGATCTTCCTCGACCAGTTGTCGCGGCTGCCGCGCTGGTGGGGCCGCCACGCGCGGCTCGACGAAGCGCCGCTGGCGGGCGACGGCACAATCACGATGCGCGACCACCGCAGTGGCAACGTGATCTATGTGCACACCTTCTCGAGCCTGTTCCAGGAATGGATTTCGACTGCCGAGGCCAAGCAGGTGCGCAAGGCCATGGAGAACGTGTTTCTGCTGCCCATGCCGCGCGACACCGCCGATGTGACCATCGAACTTCGCGACCCGCATCACCGCGTCACCAGCACGCTCACGCACCAAGTGGTACCCACCGACATCCTGATTGCGCACCGCGGCGAGCACAACGTGACGCCCTACGTCACGCTGCAGGCCGCTGCCGACACCACGCGCTGCATCCACATCGCCTACGTGGCCGAGGGATACACCGAGGCCGAGATGCCGCAGTTTATCGAGCACTGCCGCGAGGCCATGGAGGCGCTGTTTGCCCATGAGCCGTTCAAGTCGTTGCGCGACCGATTCAACATTGTGGCGGTCACCTGCCCGTCGCACGACAGCGGCGTGAGCGACCCGGGCGAGGGCATCTGGCTCAATACCGCGCTGGGTTCGCACTTCGACACCTTCTACAGCAAGCGCTATCTCACCACGTTGTATCTCAAGCAATTGCACAACGTGCTCGCAGGCATTCCTTACGAGCACATCATCATCCTTGCCAACACCGAGCACTACGGCGGCGGTGGCATATACAACTCCTATAACCTCACCTACACGCGTGGCAAGCATTTCCGCCCGGTGGTGGTGCACGAGTTTGGCCACAGTTTCGCCGGCCTGGGCGACGAGTATCCCTACGGCGACGACGACCCGCGATACTTCAGCGACGTGGAACCGTGGGAGCCAAACCTGACCACGCTGCGCGACTTCGCCAGCAAGTGGGCCGACCTGGTCGACCCGTCGACGCCCTGCCCCACTCCGGAGAGCCAGGACAGCACGCTGATGACACGCCGTGTGGGCCTCTTTGAGGGCGGCGGCTATCTGAGCAAGGACGTCTACCGGCCCACGCAAGACTGCCGCATGCGCACCAACTCGGTGCCCGAGTTCTGCCCCGTGTGCCAGCGCGCCATCAGGCGGCTCATCGACTTCTACACCGCCCCATAATTTTGGTGCGAATTCTTATCTTAACGTGACTTCGGCATAATATAGCCAAAGAATCAACGAGTTAGCGTCCCATCTCTTCAATATTAGAGCGGGAGACTCGTAGGGCTGGGGGTGTGTCCCCCTTTGACTCGAACATTCGAGTGCTCGAGCATTCGAGTGTTCGACGCATTTCTACGGTGCTTCGCTACATCTGACAGCAAAGTTTTAGACACACAGCATGGCGCGTAGTGGAACAAACGGGCTCACAAGCCCTCCACTACGCGCCATGTTTTGTGTCACTATCGGTTAGGCGTTTCCTATAGCCTTATTGCATAAAGGATTATAGGTTGAGTTTGGCCTTAACAGCCGCGGTGACGTCGGGGGTGTTGGGACCGACGTAGGGCACGGCGGTCTTTGCCACGTCGAGGATGACCGAGTAACCTGCCTCATCGCCCACCTCGCGCAGCGCGGCGTCGATGAGTTGCTGAATGGGCGCCATGAGTTGCTCACGCTGTTTGTCCAGCGCCTGCTGGGCACGCGCCTGGAAATCGCGGATTTCCTTGTCGGCCTGCTGCAGTTCCTGGATGCGACGCTCGCGAATGGTGGCCGGCGTGTTGGCATCGAGGGCCTGATAGTCGGCATACTTGCGGTTGAACTCATCCTGCATAATCCTGAACTCGGCCTGCAACTTGTCGCTGGCCTGCTGCAGCGTGGCCTCGGCCTGCGCCTTCTCGGGCATGGCGTCGAACACCTGCTTGGAGTTGAACACGGCCACGCCCTGTGCCCACAGCAGTTGACACATCATGGTGGCGACGATCGCCAGTAAAGTCTTCTTTGTCATAGTATTACACATAATTTGGGCCGAAGCGTGCTCCGGCCCAATGTCAAATATTCCTTAATTACTTGATACCCAATTTAGCCTTCACCTTCGGACCGATATCCTCGGCGCCAGTACCCTGGTAGAGGATTGCGGCGGGGTCGAGAATGAAGGTGTAACCGCCCTCAGCGCCTACGGCCTGGATGGCATCGCGCACCTTCTGGTAGATGGGGCCAAAGAGTGTCTCCTGTTGCTTCTGCATCTCTTGCTGAGCCTGCTGGCTGAAGTTCTGAATCTTGGTGTAATCCTCCTGCAACTCAGTTTGGTGGCGATCCTTGATGGCCTGCGGTGTAGCAGGGTCCTCATCGGCCTTCTGATACTCCTCGACCTTCTTTTGGAAAGCGGCCTGCAGGTTCTTAAATTCAGCCTCATATTTGTCGGCAACAGTCTTGAGTGTGCTCTCCGCTGTAATCTTTTCGGGCATTACGTTGATAATTTCGGTTGCGTCGACGTAACCCAATTTCACTGTTTGAGCCATCAGGCTCAGAGGGGCAGCCACGAGGGCTGCGATCAATAATTTTTTCAGCATTTTAATGTGTTGATATTTAATAGTTTAATATGCAATTAATATCACGAGGGGCTTATCCTCCGTAACCCAGTTTTTGCAGCACCTCGTTGCTCACGTCGATGCGTGGCGAGGCGAAGATGATGCTCTGCGACGACGCGCGGTCGAAAATCACTTGGAAGCCGCGCTCCTCGCTCACTTTCTTCACTGCGTTGTAGATGTCGTCCTGGATGGGCTTGATGAGCGATTGGCGCTTCTTGAAGAGTTCGCCCTGCGGGCCGAAGTATTTGTACTGCAGTTGTGTAGCCTCTTTCTCCTTAGCCAGGATTTCCTCCTCTTTTTTCTTCTTCTGCTCGTCGGTGAGGAACACCATGTCGCTCTGATAGTTCTTATACATGGTGTCGGCCTCCTTCTTCAGTTCGTCGACCTCACGTTGCCAACGTTGCGACACCTGGTTCAACTGTTCGTTTGCCATCTCATAGGCAGGGATGTTTTTCAAAATATACTCCATGTCGATGAGCGCAAACTTTTGCGCGTTGGCCGATGCTATACCGACCACGGCGACTGCCAAAAATAGTGCAAACTTTTTCATTTCTATCTTGATGTGTTAAATTTGTGTTGACGTTTTGACTGCAAAAAGTGTGAATGGTTTATTTCGTTTGATGTTTTTAGAACTCTTGTCCGAGCACGAAGTGGAAGTTGCCACCGCCCTTCTTGCCAAACACCTTGTCGAAGCCGTAGCCCCAGTCGATACCCATCATACCGATCATTGGCAGGTAGATGCGGGCACCCACACCGGCCGAGCGCTTGATGTCAAACGGGTTGAATTGCTTCACGCTGGTCCACGCGTTACCGCCCTCGACAAAGAGCAGCGGATAGATGGTTGCGCTACTGGAGAGCATGAGCGGGAAGTGGAGTTCCATCACGAAGCGGTCGTAGGCATAGGCGTCCATGCCGTAAGGCGTGAAGGCACCGTTCTCGTAGCCACGCAGTGCGATGGTCTCCTGGGCATAGGTCGAGCTACCGCTCATACCGTCGCCACCCACAAAGAATGTCTCAAACGGCGACTTGATGTACTTGTTCCAACTGCCCAGCAGGCCGATGTCGGCGCGCGTCATCAGCACGAGCGTCCAGCGTCCGTCGGGGTCGGTAAGCGGCGTGTAGGTGCGAGCCTGGAATTTGAGTTTCCAGTACTCAATCCAGCGGTAAAACTCACGCTTGTCGGCATCAGAACCCGTCGTACTCAGAGCCGACGCGCTCAAGGCCTTCCAGTTCTTGTGGCCGAAGAGGCTTGCCGGCGGCGTGGCGTGGAAACTCAGCGAGAACGCGCTACCGCGGCGGGTGTACAGCGGGTTGTCGATACTGTTGCGCGACAGCGTAAAGCCGAGCACAATCGAGTTCGACGTACCGTTGTTCATATAATAAAGGTATTCCCAATTCTTCAGGCTGTAGAGTTGGTAACTCACGTCGGCCATAAAGGTAAAGTAGTCGTCGGGCCACTTGAGGCGCTTACCGAAGCCCAGCGTCACACCTGCCATTTGCAGGTACTTGTTGGGGTCGTAGGCGTTCTCGTAGTAGTTGTAGCCGCCACCATTGTTATAATAGTAGGGATTGTAGCCGTAACCATAGCCGTAGCCATAATAACTGTTCATCATGGCATTGTTCAGGTAGTTCTGGTACTGGCGGTTGTAGAACGACGAGTTGATGCCAGTGGTGCGGCTGTAGAACGCCGAGAAACTCAGCGAGTTAGGACGCTTTCCGCCGAACCAGGGGTCGAGGAACGAGATGCTGTAAGCCTGGTAGTACTTGGCGTTGGTCTGCACACTCAGTGTGAACGTCTGTCCGTCGCCCTGCGGGATAATGCCCTTGTAGGCCGACGGGTGAAAGAGGTTCTTGATCGAGAAGTTGGTGAACTTGAGGCTGAGTTTACCCAGAATACCCGTCTGTCCCCAACCGGCCGAGAACTCAACCTGGTCGTTGGCCTTTGACTCAAGATTCATGATGATGTCCACCGTTCCGTTCTCCTCGTTGGGCTCGGGGCGGATGTCCATCTTCTCGGGGTCGAAGTGTCCGGTTTGTGCAATCTCGCGTGCCGAGCGCATAAGGTCGTCCTTGCTGAAGAGTTTTCCGGGACGTATGCGCAACTCACGGCGTATCACCTTCTCGTAGAGGCGGTCGTTACCATTGATCACCACCTTGTTGATAGTTGCGGGCTTGCCCTCGTACATGCGCATTTCCAGGTCGATGCTGTCGCCGTTGATTTTTGCCTCCACGGGAATGAGTTGGTAGAACAGGTAGCCGCGGTTCATGTACAGGTTGGCAACGGCGTCATCGTCCTCCTGGGTGCGCTTATTGAGCAACTTCTGGTTGTACACGTCGCCCTTTTCGATGCCAAGCACGTCGTTGAGGAAGGCCGAGGGATAGACCGTGTTGCCCACCCACGACACATTATTGATATAGTAGCGGCGACCCTCGTCCACGGTGATGTGCACGTCCACGGTCTTGTCGTCGTAATTGGTCACGCTGTCGGCCACGATGACGGCATCGCGGTAGCCTTTCTCGTTGTACTTGGCGATGATGCGGTCGAGGTCTTCGGCATAGTCGGTGCGCACAAACTTCTTCTGGCTGAAGAGTTTCAGGATGTCGGTTTTCTCGTTGGTCTTTTTCATGGTGCGCTTGATGGCACGGTCGCTCAGTGCGCTGTTGCCCTCGATGTAAATCTTGTGCACCTTGATTTTCTCGCTCTTGTCGACGTCGATGTCGACAATAACCTCGTTGTTCTTGCTCAGGTCGGGCGTTTGACGCACCGTACACACGGCTTTCTCAAAGCCCTTGCCGGCATAGTATTTCTCGACGATTTGCTTGATGCGGTTGGCGATGTTGGGCGTCATCTGGTTGCCCACCATGGTGCCGAGTCGCTCCTGCAGGTCTTTCTTCTCGCCGCCCTTGACGCCGATGAAGTTGACTTGCGACACACGCGGCTGCTGACGCAGGCTGAACACAATCCAGGCCTTGTCCTGATAGATTTTCTCCACCTTGATTTGCACCTTCGAGAACAGGCCCTGGCGCCAAAAGCGCTTGGCGGCAGTCTTCAATTCGTCGCCGGGAATTTCGATGCGCTGACCGATGGTCAGGCCCGAATAGCCGATGATGATGTTATCCTCGTAGTTGTCGACGCCCTCGACCCTCATGCCGGCAATCTCGTAGCGCGAGGGTGCCGCAGTGAATACGATGCGCGGATTGAAGATGGTGTCGTTCTCGACACGCGACTCCTGCGCCCTTACCACCGGCGCAGCCAGTGCGAGAGCCACAAGAGTGAAAAGTATCTTATAAGTGACGTTCGTGTGTTGAATCATCGTTATAGTATGCTATGCTGTAGTGTTTTCGTTCTTGATTTGTTCGCTCGTTTTGCCGTAGCGCCGCTCACGAGCCTGGAAGTCGACGATGGCGTCGACAAAGTCCTGCTCGCTAAAGTCGGGCCAATACTTGGCGGTGAAATACAGTTCGCTGTAGGCGATTTGCCACAGCAGGTAGTTGCTGATGCGCAGGTCGCCGCCGGTGCGTATGAGCAGGTCGGGGTCGGGCATGTCGGCCGTGGCGAGGTGGCGGGAAAAGAGTTGCTCGTCGATGTCGCCGGGGGCGATGCTGCCGTCCTGGGCCTGGCGGGCAATGTTGCGGCAGGCCTCCACGATTTCCCAGCGGGCCGAGTAACTCAGCGCCAGGCACAGCACCAAGCCGGTGCAGTGCGAGGTGTCGGCCATGCAGCGCTCCAGGCGCTCGCGGGCAAACTGTGGCATGCGCGCCAAGTCGCCGATGGTGGTGAGTCGCACATTGTTGGCTATCAGGTCGGGCGTTTGCTGCTCGATGGCCGTGACCACCAGATGCATCAGCATGTCGACCTCGGCCTGCGGCCGGTTCCAGTTCTCGGTCGAGAAGGTGTAGAGCGTGAGGTATTGAACGCCCAGTTGCGAGGCCACCTCGGTAATGCGGCGCACCGTGGTCACGCCATTCTCGTGGCCAAAGCCACGCTCGCGGCCATGCTCCTTAGCCCAGCGACCGTTGCCATCCATGATGATGGCCACGTGGCGCGGGATGCGGTTAGAATCGAGGTTATCGGTGTTGATCGACATGATTTTCAGTGTTTTGATGTGTGGTTACTAATCGACATAGTGGCATTTCACGCACCGCTTGCTGAACTCGTAGGTTACGGAGAAAACGGTAAAGGAGTACCAGTCGGTATTCTTGGCAAACGAGTGCTTGATACCGTACAGGTCGCTCAGGTTGTCAATCTTGTCGCTGAACTCCTTGCGCATGGTAAACTCCAACGAGAAGTTCAGGCGGTCTTTGAACTTATATTTCACACCCACGCCCAGGGGCACGGTCATCGACACGGCGGTGTTGCCGCCACTCGAGGCCAGCACGGCGCCCAGGCCCACAGTGATGTAGGGCGAGATGCGCTTGTATTGCTTGTAGCGCGGTCCGGAACCGAAACTGAAGAAGTTGAACTCGCCTTGAACACCCAGGTCGAAGAGGCTCGAGCCAAACTCGTAGCGCGGCTCGCCGGGGTATTTGTTGTCGAGGTCGTCGCTGTTGCCGCTGATGTGGGCATAGTCGAGATTGGCCTTGACAGCCAGGCGACTGTTGAAGATGTATCGCAGCGAGCCGCCGCCCACCAGGCCCGGATGCTGCCACACATTCGACTGGCTCACGTCGCCCAGATAGCCGCTCATGCCCAAGCGGGGACCCACCTCAAAGCGGTAGTCCTGCGCGCGAGCCACCCCGGCAACAAGTGCGAGGGCAAGCAAGAGCAAGTAGAGGCGAAACTGGTGTTTCATATCGCGAGTGATTAATATAACGGTTTAAAGGTGAGACGGTTGAGCACGCCCTTCCATCCAGTGTACTGCATCTGGTCTGACTCGCCGAAAGAGCCGAAGAGGTAAACCCACGGGCAATCCCATTGCGTGATGGCCTGGCTGATGCGTCGCGGAGCACGTGGCGCAGTGGTGGTCATGGTGGTGCTGTAGACAAATGCCTGCACAAATTGCAGCGAGGGCATCGACTCCGGAATCTGAAGCATATTGCCGGCCTTGGTCCAACTGATGCCCTGGTCGGTGCTGATGTAGGTGTCGCGGTTCATCGTGTGATCGGCGAGCACGCCTCCCACCACATACCAGGTGGGGTGCAACGTCGACTTGAGCGTTGTGCTGTTGATCGTGGCCGAGTAATAACTGAACATCGTGGCACGGGCCAGGCGAGGCAAGGCGTTGTTTTGGCCGGAAATCACGGCCCAGCGCTTGCCGTCGTAGCCCCAAGCGGCATTGGTAAAATCGCCCGTCGACGTTATTCCGCCCACAATCACGCCCTGGGGAGCCAAGGCCCACGTGTTGGTGGCGAGCACCATGTCGGTGGCCAGGGTGACGGGGAATTTCGTGTCGATTTCCGTGAGTTCAAAGCCATCGGGCTGGGGATACACATCGTGATATAACGAGCCGTCGATGTTGGCGATGCCAAGCACGGTGTTATCGTATGCGCCAATCATCGTTTGCCACCGCACTCCGGTGTCATTCCACTGGCGGCCGTCGGCGCTGGTGTAGAGGCGTCCGTTTATGTCGAGGCAATAAAGTAGCGAGCCGGTGGATGTAAGACTCTGAAGGTTCGGGTTGAAGCCTACACTGGGGTCCTCATCGGGGAGGAAAGCCTCGTCGGTCCACGGGCCGTCGGGGCTGTCGGCCGTGGCGAGTCGCATCTGATGGTCGTTAGTTACACGGAAGCACAGCAACTGGCCGTTGAGGGTGGCAAAGCGCTGCTCCAGGTCGTCGACAGCGCCCGGCAGCGTGCTCTGCTTGTTGCGCGACCACACTATAGAGTCGGGCTCCACCTGGTGTACGTTCACCTTGACGCTATAGGTCATGGTGGGCGCGGTGGGGTCGGCAGGCGTAACCACAAGCGAGATGAGGTGCTTGAAGTTGATGCTGTCGGTCATGTTGGTGACATAGGTCACCTCCTCGCCGCTGGTAATGTCTTGCAGCACAGCCTTGCTCACGCCGGTGTTGAACTCCAGCGTGGGCAGCAGGGCAGTGACGTTGGTGCCCACCGGCAGCGAGTCGGCATTGTAGATGACATGCCGCTCGGGGTCGATGGTGAAAAACACCGAGTCGAGGTGGGCCATCACATTGCTGTTGGCCTTGAGTTTGAACGAGGTCACCAAGCCGCTGGTGGTGCTCGTGCTGTAGATGTAGGTCACCGTGCCGTCGTCATCGTCGTCCTTGTTGCACGACGTGGCCGAGAGCATCAGTGCCACTCCCAGCGTGAGATATAGTAAAAAACTCTTGTAAGTCATCGTTTCGATAATAATCAAGTTGCAAAGTTACAAAAAAAATTTGCGTCGCGACCCTTCCGCTCTAACAAATAACGGAAAAGGCGCAATTTTTAGCGTGTAAAATTACTCATTAGTGGCCACATAGCGTGAAGCATTTAAGATATTAAAATGTAATCACCGCAATTTTACACCTTTTTAACGGTCGCAGCACTGTTGATATGGGGGAAAAAACGTAATTTTGAAAATTCAAAAACAAAAAATTACAACGATGACAGTCTATGATGTTGTGAATGGGTTTAAGGCACGGTTGCGCGGTGCCTATCCCGCTGAGGAGGTGGATGCTATGACGCGCGTGGTGATGGAAGAGGTGCTGCACTACACGCCGGTGGATGTGGTGATTCGCGGCGACTTCGACGTGCCGGACTTTATGGCCGAGCAAATCCAGGCGGTGGCCACGCGGCTGCTGCGCCACGAGCCGCTGCAGTACATCCTGGGCGTGGCGCGATTTCACGGCCACAACTTCAAGGTGACGCCCGCAACACTCATTCCGCGGCCCGAGACCGAGCAACTGGTCGACATGGTGGTCGACCAACTCGGCTCGCGTGCCGACCTGCGCGTGCTCGACGTGGGCACCGGAAGTGGCTGCATCGCCATCGCCTTGGCGCGCGCCTTGCGCTTTGCACAGGTCTCGGCCATCGACATCAGCGACGACGCGCTGGCCGTGGCCCGCGAAAACGCCGCCGCGCTGGGCGTCAAGGTGGACTTTGAGCAGGCCGACATCCTCACCCTGCCGTCGCCGTCCCACCCCAGCCTCGACGTGCTGGTGAGCAACCCGCCCTACGTCATGGAGAGCGAGCGCGCCACCATCGAGGCCAATGTGCTCAATTACGAGCCGGCCGGGGCGCTTTTTGTGCCCGATGCCGACCCGCTGCGCTTCTACACGGCCATCGCGCGCTACGCCATGGACGCCCTGGTGCCCGGCGGACGGCTGTATCTCGAAATCAACCAGCAGATGGGCAATGCGATGCGCAAGTTGCTCAACAGCAGCGGCTTCGACGACATCGCAATCGTGCGCGACCACTACGGCAACGACCGCTTTGCCACCGCCACCCACCCCTAATAAGCATAAGAAGCCAGGGCACTGTCTCAGCGTGTCGATGTGTATTGCGAGACACAGTCTCGTAAGCCTCGCTACCATGGCTCGTGCAGAACATAAAAAATGTGCCATTCGAAGAAAAACGACACAAATATTTTGAAATATTGCGCAAAATGATTATTTTTGCGATTAGATTTTTCAAGAAATGGAACGGGAGCAATTACGCGGCAACAACTGGCTCAGCCGCATATTCTACTTTTACCTCGACGGCTTCAGGGCAATGACCCTGGGGCGAACGTTGTGGCTGATTATCGCGATAAAACTCTTTGTGTTTTTCGTGGTCATCAAGTTTATTTTCTTCCCCAATTTCCTCAACACGGTGGCCAGCAACGACCAGGAAAAGGCCGACTATGTGCGGCATGAACTGATCGACAAGGGACACCAGCCATAAGTTGACAACATTTTAAAACTATTGGATATGAACGAATTAGTAAATGTAGTTGACTGGTCGAGGGCGCAATTTGCGCTTACGGCGATTTACCACTGGCTCTTCGTGCCGCTCACGCTTGGCTTGGGAGTCATCGTGGCTATCATGGAGACCATCTATCACCGCACCAAGAGTGAGAAATGGCTTGCGACGACCAAGTTTTGGATGACAATCTTCGGCGTGAACTTTGCCATCGGCGTTGCCACGGGCATCATCCTGGAGTTTGAGTTTGGCACTAATTGGTCAAACTACAGTTGGTTTGTGGGCGACATCTTCGGCGCTCCGCTGGCCATCGAGGGCATCCTGGCCTTCTTTATGGAGTCGACGTTCATCGCAGTGATGTTCTTCGGCTGGAAAAAAGTGAGTCCGCGCTTCCACCTGGCTTCGACGTGGCTCACAGCCATCGGCGCCACGCTGTCGGCACTGTGGATTTTGGTAGCCAATGCATGGATGCAGTATCCCACTGGCTGCGAGTTCAATCCGGCCACGATGCGCAACGAGATGACGAGTTTCTGGGCGGTGGCTTGCTCGCCGATGGCGATGAGCAAATTCTTCCACACTGTGCTTAGCGCGTGGACGCTGGGCGGCGTGTTTGTGGTGGGCGTGTGCGGCTGGATGCTGCTCCGCAAGCGCAATGTGGCGCACTGCCAGCGCAGCCTCAAGGTGGGCGCATGGGTGGGCGTGATCGGCATTGTGCTCACCAGCATCACCGGCGACTCGAGCGCCGTCACCGTGGCTAAGTACCAACCCATGAAGTTGGCGGCCATGGAGGGCCTCTACAAGGGCGACTTCAAGCAGTCGATTGTGGCGGCAGGCATCCTCAACCCGGCCAAGAAACCGGGCAACAACGAGAACCCCTACATCTTCGACATCTCAATACCTTACGGACTGTCGTTCCTTGCCACACACGACCCCAACGCCTTTGTGCCGGGCATCGAGGACATCCTGAACGGCGTGAGTTACGACAGCAATGGCAAGCCGCTGAACACCGTGCCCTATGCCGAGCGCATGCAGCGAGGCAAGCAACTGCAGGAACTTATCGCGCAATACGACGTGGCGAGCCGAGCCGGCAACAAAGTGGCGGTCGACAGCCTGCACAAGGCCATCAATGCCGACTTCAAATACTTCGGCTACGGCTACCTCGACTCGCCCGAGGAGGCCATACCCGACGTGCCACTGACGTTCTACACCTTCCACTTCATGGTCACCGTGGGCGGATACCTGATGGCCTTCCTGCTCATTGCACTGCTCTTTGTCTACAAGCCGGCGATTGTCGACGGCAAGAAATGGTCGCGGCTGTGGTACTGGCTGTGCATCATCACCATCCCGCTCACCTACCTGTGCAGCGCCAGCGGATGGATTGTGGCCGAGGTGGGACGCCAGCCGTGGACCATCCAAGACCTCATGCCTAACAAAGTGGCTATCAGCGACCTCAGCGCAGGATACGTGCAAACCACGTTCTGGATTTTCGCCGTGGTGTTCACCGCGCTGCTCATCGCCGACGTGAGCATTATCTGCCGGCAAATCAGCCGCAAGTCGCTCACCGACCTCGACAAAATTAACAACTAACATTCGACACAAGTTATAATATGGACACTTACACACTACTGCAAAACTACTGGTGGTTTATCATCTCGCTGCTCGGCGCCTTGCTGGTGTTTCTGCTCTTTGTACAGGGCGGCGAGTCGATGCTGATGCACCACCGCGACGGCGACGAGCGCTCACTGCTGATTAACTCGCTGGGGCGCAAATGGGAGTTGACATTCACCACGCTGGTGACCTTTGGCGGCGCCTTCTTCGCGTCGTTCCCGCTATTCTACTCCACCAGTTTCGGCGGCGCTTACTGGCTGTGGATGCTCATTTTGCTGAGTTTTGTGATTCAAGCCATCAGTTTCGAGTATCGCCGCAAAAAAGGCAACGTGTACGGCACGCGGTTCTACGACACCCTACTGATTATCAACGGCTTTGCTGGGCCTCTGCTGCTGGGCGTGGCCGTGGCAACGATGTTTTTCGGCGCCGAGTTCACAGTCACCAAGAGCAACATCCTCAACGTTCAGGCGGCGACCATCAGCACCTGGGGCCCGCTGCACGGCCTGGAGGCGCTGGCCAGTTGGAAAAACCTGCTCTTCGGCCTGATGGTGCTCTTCCTGGTGCGAACCTTGGCATCGCTTTACTTCATCAACAACATCGACGACGAGACGGTGTTCGTCAAGCAGCGCCAGTTGCTGAAAGTCAACGGAGCAATCTTTGTAGTGCTCTTTTTGGCCACTATGGCCGTGGTCTTCCTGCAGTCGGGCGTAATTTATGACGAAATTGGTGTCACCCAGTTGCAGGAATACTGCTACTTGCGCAACTACGTGGAAATGTGGTGGCTGGCAATCATTTTCCTGATTGGCGTGGCAATGGTGCTGTGGGGCATCGGCAAGAGCGTCATGGTTCCGGCTTACTCGCACGGCATCTGGCACACCGGCATCGGCACCGTGCTGGTGGTCCTCACACTGTTTTTGGTCATGGGCTATGACAACACGGCCTATTATCCGTCGCTGCTCGACATTCAGTCGTCGCTCACGCTGCGCAACAGTTCGTCGAGCGAGTTCACCCTCACGGTGATGAGCATAGTGTCGATCTTAGTGCCGTTTGTGGTGGGCTACATAGGCTACTGCTGGTACAAGATGGACGACGACAACATCACGCGCGACGAACTCGAAAACACCGACCACAAGTACTAACAACTACGTTTAGCACATATCAAACATAACGAAAAATCCCCCTCGTTTGAGGGGGATTTTTAACACAGTCCCTTATCAATGAACCTGTTATCTATAATCTATAATCTATAATCTATAATCTATAATCTATAATCTATAATCTGTAATCTGCAATCGGCTACAGCCGATTATACGGGATCATGCTGAGCATCTCGCCGAATTTCTCGGCTGCCATCCCGAGTTGCGAGCCCACCATGCCCTTGAGGAAGAACGGCAGGTCGAGTTCCATGGCGGCCACGAGTTGCGTGTTGTCGTCGTCAACTGGCTGCAAGTCAATCGCCATGTTGAACTCTATTGGTGTTTGCTCGGCGGTGTAGACAATGCGGTTGGGGTCAACGCATTTTTCGTGGTCCACGACCAGACGCACGTCGCCCATGGGCGAATTGATGACAATCGCATCGCCCTCGATACGCACCTTGTCGAGGTTCTCAAGAGCCTCTGGGGGGAGTTTGTCGCGGTTGGTGTCGATCATATTTTGAAACACGTCCAGATGGCTGAGTTTCTCGTATACAGTACTGATTCCGCACTCGATGTTGTGCGGCTCGCTTTTGTAAGATTCCATAATGTTGCTGATTAGTCGATTTTTGCTTTGTTAGGCACCCAGCCAGCCGGGTCGTCGCGCCATTGCTGCAAGGTCACCACGTCGCTCTCCTTGATATAGTTGGTGGCGACGGCAGCCTTAATCATAGCGCTGTAGTTGGTGATGGTGAACAGTTTCACGCCCTCTTGCTCAAACGCCTCGGCGGCAATGGGAAATTCGTAGGTGAACATCGCCACCATGCCCACCACCTCGGCGCCCGCGTCGCGCAGCGCCTGGGCGGCCTTCAGGCTACTCTTGCCCGTCGACACCAGGTCTTCGACGATAACGACCTTCTGTCCGGGCTTGATATTGCCCTCGATAAGGTTTTCCAACCCGTGGTCCTTGGGGCTCGAGCGCACGTACACAAAGGGCAGGCTGAGCGTGTCGGCCACGAGGGCTCCTTGCGGAATGGCTCCCGTAGCCACGCCGGCTACCACCTCGGCATCGCCAAAGTTTTCCATGATGAGTCTCGACAGTTCCACCTTGATGAAGTTGCGGATGTCGGGAAACGACAGCGTCTTGCGGTTGTCGGTATAAATAGGTGAATTCCATCCCGAAGCCCAAACAAAGGGATTGTCGGGCTGAAGTTTAATTGCACTGATTTCAAGCAGTTTTTCGGCCAGCAGTTGGTCAACGTTCTTCATAATGCGTGTTTGTTTTATGTTTATTGGCGCAAAAGTACAAAAAAGTGGCTTTAACATCAAGCAAAACGACAGCGAAATGTCATCGATTAGCGATTTTTTACACTCGCAGGAATGCCGCCACCTCATCGATGCGCTGCTCGCCGTGTCGGCGGCCCTGCTCGTAGGTGGCTTGCATCTGTTCCGGGTCGTGGCAGGTGTGGCCTATGGTGAGTGGCGGATCGGGGCGAAAAACCAAGGTGTTGCCCAATTGCTCTTGCTGCGCAACGTATTGCAACTGAGCGTTATACAACTCATGGCGCTGCAGCAGGGCCTGTGCCACCACAGGATAGCGGCGCAGCAACCAGCGCAACGCCCGCCGGTGGCCCACAGGCTCCTTGACGTATCCCGCCGGACGAGTGAGAATCACCACATTGCGGTCATAGCCCTGGCTCTGAAACCATTGCAGCGGCATCGAGTCGGCCAACCCGCCATCGAGCAGGCGATGCTCGCCTATGGTCACCGGGCGCGACACCAGCGGCATCGAGCACGAGGCGCGAATCCACTCCAGAAACTCATCATCGCCCTTGTCGCAACGCTGGTACACCGGCTCGCCACTGTCGACGTCGATGCACACCACCCAATACTCCATGGGGTTGGCCTCGAAGGCGGCGAAGTTGAAGATGTCGTACTCGCGCGGCACCACATGATAGCAAAAATCGGCGTTATAAATGTTTCCAGTGGTGATGAGCGAGCGCATGCTGCAATAGCGCTTATCGCGAGCAAAACGCTTGTTGTAACGGATCACACGGCCTGCCTGACCCGACTTGTAGTTACAGCCAAAGGCAGCGCCGGCCGACACGCCGACGATGCCGTCGAAGTCGATGCCGTGCTCCATCATCACGTCGAGGATGCCCGCGGTGTACAGCCCGCGCATTGCCCCACCCTCGAGCACTAAACCTTTTTTTGCCATGTTATAAATGTCCTAAATCGTTACTGTCAATCAATTCGCGCCACAGCCAGGGCAAATAGCGACACCTTGATGCCCGGCACGGCATCTTGCAGCGCGGTGGCGCACGCCTCGAGGGTTGCCCCGGTGGTCACTACGTCGTCGACCACCACCACGTGGCGGCCGGCCAACTGCTTGGCGCTGGAGTGCGCGGCATACATCTCGCGGGTGTTCTTCCAGCGGTCGAGGGCACCGCGGTGGGTCTGCGTGGCATGCGCCCTGACAGCCTCCACGGCCTCGACCACAGGCACCCCGGTGGCTTGCGACACGCCGCGTGCCAGATACATACTCTGGTTGTAGCCTCGCTTGGCGAGTTTGCTCACATGCAGCGGCACGGGCACGATGGCGTCCACGCCGTCCCAAAAGCCGCTTGACGCGATTTGCCGCGCGGCATGGCAGGCGAGCCACTGCCCCATGTCGGGCCGGTTGCGGTACTTGATGTCGTGCAGGATGGCGGCATAGGGGCTGGCCTTCTCGTAGTAGAAATAGCCCGTGGCGCGCTCAATTGGCACCAGGCCCGCAAAGAGTTGCTCCATGGCGTTTAGCGGCTGCTGCTCAAGGCGAGTGCGAGGCATCGCCGACAGGCAGGCGCGGCACAGATGCGGCTCGTCGCTACCCAGCACACGGCCGCACACCGGGCATAGACGCGGCAGCAGCACATCGGCTGCCGCACCAAGCCATTGTCGCACCTTAGTCGTCATTGTCACATCGCATTATCTCGTTTACTGCACGCACGGCATCGGCCGGTTCAAAGCCGCGGCCAGCGGCAAAGCGCAGCAGGGCGGCACGAGCCTTGTCAGGGTCGCGACGGCACACCTCGCGCCACTTGTCGCGTAGCAGTTGCGACAGCGTGGCAGCATAGTCGGCAGCGTCAATCTCTTCGAGCGCCAGGGCAATCACGTCGGCCGCAATACCCTTGCCGCGAAGCATATAGGCGATTTTCACGCGGCCCCAGCGGTTGAAGCGAAACTTGTCGCGTACGTAGGCGTGGGCGTAGCGCGCGTCGTCGACGTAGCGCTCGCTTACCAAGCGACGCACGATGCCATCGGCCGACGCGGCGTCCAAGCCCCAATCGGCCAACTTGCGACGCACATCGGCCTCACAATGCTCGCTGCGCGAACACATCGCAGCCAGGCGATTTAACGCCGTTTCGGCACTAATTTCACGTTTCATCATCACCACAAAATTACACAAAAAATGGCATTGTGAAAAGTGTGACGAGGAAATTGCGCTTATTCTCGGCAAATTTTGTGGAGAACCGCCTGGTGTTACTGATTGCGGTTGTGCGAGGCGCATGGGCCTGGATACCTTTGCGGCAAGTTTTACCTTAATTTAAATGCCATGAAACACACACATTCTTCAACATTGCGCGTGGTGCCGCGCGGCGCATGCCAGGCGGTCACGGGCGAAACGCTGCCGGCCGGCACGGCGCGCTTGGCGCAAAACGTGCGTCAGGCCGACGAGGCGCTGCAGGTCGTGGGCAACCCCGCCACGGTGGGCTGCATCGGAGCCGGCCATCGGCTCATCGCCATCGACGGCGCACATTTCATCACCATCTACGACAGCAAACTGTGGGCCGACGGCAACGCCGTGACACTGGTCGACGGCGACTTCGTCAACGCCCATGTGGTGGGCCGACTGCTCGTGGTGGCCACGACTGCGGGCATCACCCATCTGCTGCGCGGCGACACGGGCTACACGGTGCTCAATCCGGCCGACGCAATAGCGTCGCTGACCATCGGAGCGAGCAATATGCCGGCGCTGACCACCACTATCGCCCCGCAGACCTTTGCCCAACCTTACTCGCGCTGGCAAAACCCGCTCAACGCCAGCGATGTGGCTTCGCTGTCAGCAACGTTGCGCAGCGTGTGGAACGCCCTTGCTGCCGACGCACGCAGCCGCGAATTGTACACCGGGCCTATCATGGTGCGCTACGGCGTGCGCATGCACGACGACAACTATCTGTGGCTCAGTCCTGCCATGCGTCTCGACGGCAACACCGCGCTGAATGCCAATGCGCTACGCAGCGCGGTGACCGACGACGGCAGCCACTACACCGGCATCGACACCACCACAGTGGCGATGCAGGCCTTCGTGACAAGCGTGACGGTGAACGGCGTCATCGGGGCGGCATGGAAATCGCTGGTCAAGGCCGTCGACGTGCTGGCCACCGACGCCGCCAGCGTGGTCGCCACCGGGAGCGGCATCGCCTATCGCGCCGTCACCGACAACAACCGCGCGGCGTGGCTCGAATGGGGCATGCCGGCACGCGCCGCCAGCGAGGTGACGAGCCAGTTGGCGCAGTCGGCCTGGCACGTGATTGCCTCGACCACCGACCTCGACGCCCTCGACCGCCACCAGTGGGTGCCCGACGCCATACGCCCCGACATCACGCTCAGCGCCGACCAGGCCGAGCAACTTGCCTCGCGCGAGAGCGCCACGGGTGTCGTCGCCACGGCAACGGCAGCCGGACGGCTGTATGTCGGCACCGACGATGGCCGCTTGACGATGAGCGTGGCAGGAAACGCCCTGGTGACCGAGCAGCAGGTCACCATTGCCGACCAGTCGCTGCTGGCACTCGCCGCGGTGAGCCGCTCGCTGTACTCGGGCGGTTTCGGACGCTATCCGGTCTACGTATTCACCACGCACGGCATCTACGCCCTGCCTCTCACCACCGGCAACCGCCTGTCGACGCCTCGCCTGGTGAGCCGTGCCGTCATCGCCGCTGGCACATGGCCGGTGGAGGGCGACCGCGACATCTACTTCCTGAGCCACCGAGGCACGCTGTGTCGCCTGCGCGGCAGCACGGTGACGGCGGTGTTGCGCGACACGGGCGTGCGCGGCATGGCCTGGGACGACGCGCACAGCGAGTTGTGGCTGCTCACCACCGACGGCCGCGTGCTCGCCATCGACAGCACCGACCATTACAGCGAGCGCAGCGTGGCGGCGACGCAACTCTACGACGACGTGACGCACGCCATTGCCATCGACGCCGGCGGCACTTGTCGCGACCTGTGCACCGAGGTGCCGGGCACGATGGCCGTCGCCTACCTGTCGCATCCCATAGCACTCAACAGTTGGTTCGACACGGTGCCCAGGCGCGTGCTGTGGAACGTCGACGGCGAGGGCTTGGACCTCACCCTTCGGCTGCGCGGGGCGCGCGGCGTTAACTGCCACGGCTTCGAGGTGAACAGCATGCGCGTGCACGGCGCGTTGCACACGCCGGTGTCGCTGAGCGTGGTGGCGCAGCCGCTGCGCACCGTAAGGCTGAGCATCGACGGCACGGCGCCATCGGGCACACTGATTCTTCCCACACACCTGCGTTACAATTCGCTGATATGATCGACGAAATAATTGCTGAAAACCGCCGCCGTAACGCCGCCCTCGTCACGCATTACGACCCGCTGCGTGGCGTGGGCTGTCACGGCGACCGCGTGGCGGTGGGCGACTGCATGTTGCCTGCCGCCATGGTGCGCGACCATCCCGAGGTGGCCTCGCTCAGCGACCTGGATCGCGACCGCCTGCGCGTGCGCTACGACTTTGAGTTTTGGTGCGCGCGCTGCGTGACAATCAAGGACAAACTCTCGTCGCGCAACGTGCGCTTTGTGCCCAATGCGCCGCAGCGTCGCCTCATCGCCGTCATGGAAGGGCAGCGACAGGCCGGGCAGCCGGTGCGCATCATCTTGCTCAAGGCGCGACAGTGGGGCGGCTCGACGTTGGTGCAAATCTACTTGGCCTGGCTGCAAATCGTGCATCATCGCCAGTGGAACAGCCTGATTTGCGGCCACCTGAAGAACACCGCGCGGGCCATCAAGCGCATGTACAACTTGCTGCTGCGTCACTACCCCACCGAGATGCTCGACCGCGATGTGAACGGCGAGCCCATCGCACTGCGTTTCAGGCCCTTCGAGGGCACGCGCGACGTGCAGGAGATTGCCTCGCGCGAATGTCTGGTGGTGATGGGCAGCGCACGCAGCGAGGATGCCGTGCGTGGCTACGACCTGGCGATGGCGCACCTCACCGAGGTGGCCTTTTGGAACGACACCGCCATGCACTCGCCCGACGACGTGATTCGCAGCGTGGCCGGAACCATTGCGCCGACGGCCGACACCGTGGTGGTATATGAGTCGACGGCCAATGGCGTGGGCAACTTTTTCCACAACGAGTGGATGCGTGCCGTGCAGCATGAGAGCGACAAGACGGCGGTGTTCGTGCCCTGGAGCGAGATTGAGATTTATCGCGCGCCGGTCGACGATGCCGAGGCGTTGTGGCGCTCGCTCGACGACTATGAGCACGCCCTGTGGAAGCAGGGCTGCACGCTCGAGATGATTCAGTGGTATCACCTCAAGCGCAAGGAATATGCGTCGCATGCGCTGATGATGGCAGAGTTTCCGAGCAACGACATCGAGGCGTTCACCGCCACGGGATGGAACGTGTTTTCGACCGAGCACCTCGATGCCTTGCGTGCCCACTGCATGGCACCCGTCGACACCGGCGACGTGGAGGCTCCACACAAACTCTCGCGACAGGTGCGCTGGGTGCAGGCCACAGGCGGGCTGATGAAGGTGTGGCGGCATCCCGAGGCCGACAGCCGCGCGGCCGATTACATGGTCACCGTCGACGTGGGAGGCCGGAGCGACAAGGCCGACTACTCGGTCATCGCCGTCTTCGACCTGCACCACCGCGAACAGCCGCCCGAGGTGGTGGCGCAATGGCGAGGACACATCGACCACGACCTGCTGGCATGGAAAGCGGTGCATATCGCACGGTATTACCGCAATGCACGACTGGTGATTGAGAGCAACACGCTCGAGACCGAGCAGACCGGTGCCGATGCCGGCGAATATATCCTCGAGGAGATTGGACGCAATTATAAGATGCTGTATTTCAGGCAACCGGGCAAACCGGGCTTCCAAACCAACGTGAAAACAAAACGGCGCGCCATCTACGAATTGGTGAAGATGGTGCGTCTGCAGGGATATGTCGAGCGCGACAACGACGCTGTGAACGAGATGGCGACCTACGAGCAGGCGCCAAACGGCAAATTCGCCGCCATGCGCGGCCACCACGACGACATCCTGATGACGCGCGCCATCGCCCTCTACCTCCTCAAGCGCCCCCTCGCCACACCCCACCCCATCACCCCCACCGACAAGCAGCAACTCCTATTCCCCCTCTAACCTCCCTCCCCAAAAACCAAGCCCCAGCCCCCAATAGAATCCCTGGAAACCCTAGAGTTCCTAGAAACTCTAGAATCTCTAGAATCTCTAGAATCCCTATGATCCCTAGAATCTCTAGCCCCCCGGCGGGCATTATGCGGCGGGTATGGGCACAAAAAAAGCCGCGGCTTGTGAGCCGCGGCCTGTATGCTTGGATTGTAAGTTGATTACTTCACAATCTTAACGACTTTCTGAGAGCCGTCAACATACTTGGTAACAACGATGTTCACACCGTCGAATGCTGCATCGGCAGCAACACCAGCTGCGTTGTAGTACTTCACGCTTGCAACAGCCTTGTCAGCGCCCAGGTCGTTAACACCGCTGTCGATGAAGTTAATCTCATACACGCGCTCTGCGGGCTTGAAGCTGTCATTGCCATTGGGATCCTCCTCACCAGCGTCGTTGAATTTTGCGCGGGTTGCGATAACGGGAGTCGGGAAAGTGATGCTCTCCTTAGCAGCGCCGTCCAGTTTCTGAACCTTGATGTAGAAGAGAGCGCCACCGGTCTCACCGTAAACGCCCTCGTCCTCAGCGATCGAGCCAAGGTACTGTACGCGACGTTTGGTCTCACCCTCATAAGTACGGAACTGAGTAGTCATTGCATAGGACATACCATACTGGCTAAGTTCAGCGTTAGTTGCCTGGATGCGCTCGCCAAGACGAGTGGGCATCTCACGGCTACCTACCTTATAAGCAACAAACTCAAGACCATCGCTCAACTTGATGGTGCCATCAAGCACGCGGCAATAGCCGTACAGGTCGGTGTCATACAGATTAACTGCAAGCTCATAACCTTCCTCACCAGCGGCATTAATAGCCTCCTTTACAGCTTCGCCATCGAAGGGGTCTGCCAAACCGATGTAGTCGTTCTCGCCAAATGCATTTGCCGAGAAGCACATGCCAGCTGCCAAAGCAGCAAAAAGTAAAGATTTAATCTTCATAATTAAAAAATTTTTTAATTGTTAATAAAATAATTTAAATTATATTCTGAGTTCATTATTTCATTACTCTCTCGTGAGTTTTTGCCGCCCACCAATCAAGATGCCAAAAGGGGATTTTTGATAATTATCCTCACTTTCAAGCATTTAAACCTTGAGCAGTCTCTTGCATTCAAAACTCGACTACAATATTACGAACTTTTTTGAAACTGACAAAATTTTTTTCAAAAAAAATGCATTTTTTTTTCGCCTGGCCATTTTTTGGCCTCTGGCACCCATCGCACGACAGCAAAATAAGTGTTAAACTTTGCTCGGCGCTCGGGGAAAATCTCATCAATTTCACTTCCGAGGTCACACACATTATATATATGCCCCGCTGAGCAGGTCACTGAAAGAGCGAGTCGAGGAATCGGCGGTCGGCACGTGTGGGATCAAGGCCCAACAGGCGACGCCAGTGACGCGCCAGCAACCGACGGTCGTCAAGGCCGGGAGGACGCTCGCTCTGGCGGGCATGCGCAATGCGGCGTATCTGCGCAGCAATAGCGTTATGCAACTCGTCGTAGTTCTCGTTCATAGCAGTGGAGTTGTTCAAGTATTATTAGTATAGAGGTCTTGCCTCAGGCCATTCGACCCATTCACACTGCAAAGTAAATGCTCCGAGGGGCCAAAGGGTTAGGATATATCGTGCAAAAATTTGTATAAAACTCACGAAAAGGCCCTCACAACTTGTCGAAAAACGGCATTTCAACACCCCAAACCATTAACTATCAATACATTATCAAAACAACGCCGAGCAGTGCCGCCAAAAGTAAGAAAAAAGGCAAAACTTAATGCCTTTCTGAAAAATATCACTAATTTTGCACTTGAAAATACACATTATTATTAATACTGTGGGCACGACGCCAATCGCGCCGAGCCCAGAAAAACTAACACACACTATGAAGAAAAGTTTATTTATGATTGTGGCTGCCCTGGCAGCCATGGCAACTGTGAGTTGCAACAATGCTGAGAACAATGCCGAGGGTGCCGACAGCACCGCCACCGAGGCAACAGTCGACACCAACAAGTTTCCCTGGGACTTCCCACAGAACGTGAAACTCAACGCCGAGCCAGGCCAGTTGGTCCTCGCGCCTTACACTTTCTACCCCTCAAAGGTTGAGGAAGGCAAGGAACTTGACAACACCAGCATGATTCTCTACTACACCACGATGACCGAGGTGGGCGAAACCACATCGAAACTCAACGACGGCAAGGCAGAGATTCCCAACGCGCTGATTATCCCGCTGGATAAGAACGGCACCGCCAAGAAGGGCGACATCCTGCTCACCTGGTGGCAGCAGGGCAGCGGCTTGAAACGCGCCATCGTGGTCGACGACAGCAACCCCGCCGAGCCGCTGGTCGACTACCTCGACTTGGATTACGGCACCGACGAGAAGCCCGGCCTGGGACAGAAGGATGCCAACAAGCCCCTGAAACCCAGTTCGTTCAACGTGATTGCCGACGGACAGTGGCAGCCCGGAGCACAAATCGCTTACTTCAACGGCAAGGAATGGGAAGCCGGCACGCTGATCCACGAGCAGGACGGCAAGGTGATTGCGCAGATGTTTGCCGCCATTATCAAGGCCTACCCGAAGGATAAGTGCAAACTCATCCCCTTCAAGGAGGACATCAAGGAGGGCGACAAAGTCTTCGCCACCTTCACCAGTTCCTATCGCGATGGCTACACCGTGCTGAAGGTCGACAACGCCATTGGCCGCGTGTGGGTTAAGGACCAGCACGGCAGCGAGAGCGTAAAGAGCATCGCCGAAGTCACCAAGTCGCTCTAACCGACACATCTATCATCATCCATCTCGCCCCCAGCGCCCCACGGCTCTGGGGGCGACTTGCATCCCAGCCAACAATAGCAACCATAGCCCCTATTAATGCTATTAATGCTATAAATGCTATTAATGCTATCAGCCTCTGGGGGGGGGCAAAGCGAAAGCCGCGGCTGATGGGCCGCGGCTTTGCGCTATGTGGTAGTGAGGCCAGGGGCCTCGGTGTTACGGTTTACTGCTGGGGGTAGTTGCCACCCTGGTTGTTGTAAGGATTGTTGGGGTCGTAGCCCTGCTGGTAGCCATTGGGGTCGTAACCGCCCTGCTGCTGGGGATATCCGCCCTGGTCATAACCTTGCTGCTGGTAGCCGCCCTGGTCATAACCCTGCTGCTGGTAGCCGCCCTGGTCGTAACCGCCCTGCTGGTAGCCGCCCTGGTCGTAACCCTGCTGCTGGTAGCCGCCCTGGTCGTAACCTTGCTGCTGTTGATAGCCGCCCTGGTCATAACCCTGCTGCTGGTAGCCGCCCTGGTCGTAACCTTGCTGCTGGTAGCCGCCCTGGTCATAGCCGCCCTGCTGGGGATAGCCCTGCTGTGGCTGCTGGGGATAGCCTTGCTGCATGGTCTGCTCGAAGCCTTGCTGAGCAGGTGCCTGGGCCTGAGCCAGATTGTTGGCGCCGGGAGCCGGTGCCACTTGAGGCTGCAAGGCCTTACGCTGCTTGCCGCGCCATACGAAGAAGGCAATGATTGCCGCAGCGAGCACAAGCAGCGAGATTCCCAAGAGCGGGCGATAGAAGATCCAAGCGATAGCAATCACGATGAGTGACCATACAACACCCACTACGGTGCAAATCAGGCCAACGCCGAAGTTCATGATGCTTGCCAAGAAGGGGATAACCTTAAGCAGCGTGGTCAGGAAGCCGAAGATGCCCTTCAAGCCACCAATCACCAGCAGCACGCCAAGCAGGCGAAGCGCCCACTTAATCATGTCGTTCTCGTCCTTAGCATGCTGAATCATCTCCTCGCTGGTCTTTGCGCCGTTCTCCAGGCGCGAGAAGTCGTAACCGTTGCTGGCAACAAACTTGGTAAACGTGTTGCCCTGAACCTTGGCGATAAGCGAAACCTCGTTCTCAGGCTTAACGGCCTTGAAGGTCACGCGCACGCTACCCACTTGGTTACCGTCGCCGTACATGATTGTGTTGCCCGAAACACCATTCTCAGGAATGTCGGCCAAGCCTTTGACGTAGGCGTTATAATCCTGTTCAGAAACTGTCGACGAATCGCCAGGAGTTGCCGAGAGCATTGCGGTGAGGTCATCGGGACCTTGAGCAACGTTAACATCCTCAGCAGTACCCACTTGCTTGATAAAGAAGTCAGGCAACTTGTATGCGCCGAAACTCACATTCTCGGCATATACGTCCATGTCGTCAAACTTGGGCATGCCTTGAACCTCGTTCACGCCACGATACGTTGGGTCGTGGAAACTGCTCGAGTTGATGGGCTCGTCGACCCAGTCGAGGTCGTAGTAGTAAGTGGTGATCACTTCTTCGCCACCGCCCACCTTGTCGCGGCGCTTCTCTTCCTTGCGCTCCTTGTACTGACGATATTCCACGTCGCGCGTAAGCCTGGTGAAGTTACCTGCCACGGGGAAGAGGTCATCCTTCAGCAGGTCGTTCGACACCGCCTTGGCCGTTGCGTGAACGAGTTTGCCGTCCATCGAAGCGTCCATCTTGTCGGGCGAGGTCATTTCTACTGTGGCCTTCTGGGCCTCAGCAATCGCGTCGCCGGTTTTTACCGTGCGGCCCTCGTTCCAGAACAGCAGTATTGTTCCTGCGATAAACATCAGGAAACCGGTACCGATTGCCTTGAACGAGTTGCCAACTCGCGAACCATAACTGTTGGTTGTTGTTTCTGTGTAAGCCATAATGTAATTATTTGGTTAATAAAATATGTTTCTGTACTCACTGGTGGTGACACATAATTCACCGAGTGCAAAATTACACTATTTTTTGGGATTACAATATGCAAAATTCAACAAAAATTCTCCAAAAAATTACATTTTTCATGTTTTGGACTTGTCAAAAAACGTCTCTTATGCATCGCAACGTGCTTGCAACAAGAGGTTTGCGTGGTGCATTATCGATTTTTTGCTTGACTGGGTGTATAGCCGAAAGTTTGTTTGAAAATGCGCGAGAAATGTGCCATGTCGACGTATCCGCAGCGCTCGGCAACCTCGCCCACGGGCAGCGAAGGCTGCTCGCGAAGCAGTGTCAAGGCGCGTGTCATGCGCAACTGGTTGACGTAGGCAATGGTCGTCTGGCCGGTGATGGCTTGCAACTTGCGACGCAGTTGCGAGGTGCTCATGCACATCTCCGACGCCAGGCACTCCACGTCCACCTTTTGGCGGTCCATCGCCTCGCCGACAGCGCGCTCCAGGCGGTCGAGGAAGCGCTGGCGCTCGGCGTCGATGACGGTCTTGCTCGCCGGCAGCGTCTGCACATGAGGCATGGTCTCCAAATCCACGTCGTGCTCGGCAGTTTCATACTTGTCGCGCAAGAGACGTCGCTGCTCAAGCAACTTCAGCACCAACAGGCGCAACTCGTTGGCGTCAAACGGCTTAAGCAAGTAGGCGTCGGCACCGACCTCGATGCCGCGCACGCGGTCGGCCTCGGTGGTGAGCGCGGTGACCATGACCACGGGGATATGGTTGAGCACGGGCGACTGCCGAACGGCACGGCACAGTTCGTAGCCGTCCATCACGGGCATCATAACGTCGGTGATAATCAGGTCGGGCACCAGATTTTGCGCTTTCTCCAGAGCCTCGCGACCGTCGCTGGCAAAATGCAGGCTGTAGTGCCGCGAGAGCAGCGAACCGATGTAGTAACGCACATCCAGATTGTCGTCGACCACCAGCAGTTGCGGCAAAATCGCGGTCTCGCCGTCCAACTCCTCGCTGACGTCGACGCTATAGTTCGGGCTGTAAGCCGCATCGCTCCAGCCAAATTGCGCGTCCACCTCGGGCCATTGCTTACTGCCGTGCTTCAACGGGAGCGTCACGGTGAACACGGTGCCCTCGTTGCGATGGCTGTCGACCTCGATCGTGCCATCCATCGCCGTCACCACCTGCTGCACCAGGGCGAGGCCCACGCCAGTGCCCAGCGTCACCTTCGACGACTTGGCGCGGTAGAATATGTCGAAGATGTGCGGCAAGTCCTCAGCGTCGATGCCCACTCCCGAGTCGGCAACCTGGATTACCAATTTGTCGTCGTTCTGGGCCAGCGACACCATGATGTTGCCGTTTTTGGGCGTAAACTTGATGGCGTTGGAGATGAGGTTGCTCATAATTCGCCGCATGTAGTAAGGCACGAAGTCCATCTCGATGGCCTCCTGCTCCGAGGCGCATGCCAGTTCCACGCCTTGCTGGCTGGCCATGAGTTGGTAGCCCTCGATAATCATTTTCAGGTACATCACCACGTCGCCGTGCCTCCAGTCGGGGTTGCCGATAGCGCTGCGCACCTTGCTGATGTCGAGCAACTGATTGATGAGTTGCAGCAGGTTCTCGCCCTGCCGGGTAATCACTGCCGCGTCGCGGTGCAACTTGTCGAGTTCGGGAGCCTCGCGTGTGAAGGCCAACTCGCGCGAGAGGCCCATCATCACGGTAAGCGGCGTGCGGAACTCGTGGGTGATATTGGTGTAAAATGCCGTGCGCATGCGCTCCACGTTGTCCTTCAGGCGCGCTGTGCGGGCACGCACACGCAGCGAGTAAAGCATGAACGCCAGCGCTACGGTGGCCAGCAGCGCAACCAGCAGCGCCACGGCGATAAACACGTTTTTCAGGCGATGCTCATTGGCTAAGTTTTTGGTAATCAGATCGACCTCAGCCTGACGGCGCTGGCGCTCGTAGTCCACGCGCACATTCATCATCTGGCCGGTGGTGGCCACACGCGCCACGCTGTCGGCAAGGGCGTCGGCGCGCATAAAGTAGTCGAGGGCGGCACGGTCGTTGCCCTGCTGCTTGGCAATGTCAAATTTCAATTCGTAGACTCGCGCCTGATGCTCGAGCGACGCTATGGCGTGCGCCATGGTGTCGGCCTGAGCCAGGTATTGGTTGGCACGCGCCATGTCGCCCAGCCCGCTATAGGCACGGGCCAGCGCCAAACTCGCCTCGAGTTGATGCCACGTGTCGTTGCCTTGCTGCAGCAGGTCGTAAGCCTGCTGGTACTCGTCGAGGGCGGCATCATGGCGGCCCTCCTTGTCGAGCAACTCGCCGAAGTGGGTGTGACACAGCGCGATGCCCAGCACGCTGCCGGCATCCTCGTTGAGTTTCAGCGACTCGCGGTAGTAGACCCAGGCCGAGTCCAGGTCGCCGTTGGCTTCCTTGATTGAGCCCAGGTTGGCAAGGTTGATGGCTTGCCCCAACTCACTGTGCAAGGCACGCTCGCCAGCCAGCGCCTTGCGGAAGATGGTGTCGGCGGCAGTGTAGTTCTGCACCGTCATGTAGATGTTGCCGATGCCATTTAGCGAGACCACGCGGTTTTTGCGTGCAATGTCGCTCTTGGTGTCGCTGTACTGCTCGCAGTAGGCCAGCGCCTGATAGTGGAACGAGGCGGCCTCCTCGAGCACGCCAAGCCGGCGGAAATTGGTACCTAACTCATTGAGGGCGCGCACGATATTCACCGTGTCGCACAGCCGGTAGGCGATGTCGAGGCCCTGTGTGTGGGCAGTGATGGCGTCGACAAAGCGATTGTCGGCACGCAGCAGTTTGCCCTTGCGGTGCAAAGCCAGCATCAGCGCCTCGTCGTTTTTGCCGTTGGCAGCGATGAGCGAGTCGATTTCGGCCAAACTTTTGATTTCGGATATTTGCGACGACAACTCGTCATAGTGACTGCTGTGACCGGCGTCCGACGAGCCACCGCAGCCCACCAGCATAATGCCTGCCGCCACAGCCACAAGGCTCAGCGACAACCACTTAATGCGGCACAGCAAGACCCGAGAAGGCCTCCGCATAGCAGTGAGCGTCCTCGAGCAAAAATCAAAAATAAACTTAGCGTTTCGCATAGTCAATCGCAAAAACCGCAGCAAAATTACAAATTTACACCATCAAAAACAAACATCGTGCCAAATAACCGCCACCCCACCCCAAAATACCCCCCCATAACGTCCCACCTGTTCCACCCGTCCGACCCGTCCTACACCCCTCCTACACCCCTCCCACAACCCTCCCACAACCCTCCCACAATGTTAAAAATGGGGAAATGGCGCGGTTGTTGCTTGCGATTGAGAAATTTTGCGTAATTTTGTACTTTTGAATAAAATGTGAACCGATGGGACAAGAAAAGTCAGTTTTCCAACGCGGAGCAGAATATGGGCTGTGGATGGGTCTGTACCTCACGGCGATGATGCTGTGCGCAATGTTTTATGACCGCATGCCGCTGCTGTCGGTGGTAGTGATGGTGATGCTCTTTGCCGGGCCTGTGGTGCTCTACTACACGCAGCGACGCACTTTCATCCAGGAGCAGGGCATGACGCAATACTCGGCTCTGTGGATGCAAGGCATCATGACGATGATTGGCGGTGCGCTGATTTCGTCGCTGATGATGTACCTCGCGCTGAAATATGTGCGGCCCGACTACATCTACGACCAAGCCACACAGGCACTGGTCATCTACAAGACGATGCCAGAGTTCAAAGACGGCGAACTGGTTAAACTCCTGGAGATGATGCTCGAGCAAAACATGCTGCCGACGCCCATCGAGAGCGTGACCAACAGTTTTTGGCTGATCAGTTTCGTTGGGTCGATCACCAGCGCCCTCACGGCACTCCTGGCTCAGCGGCGCATCAGCCCGCGCATGTGACGGCGCGACACATTATATTATATTTGTAATCAAAAGAACTAATCGATATGGATATTTCAGTAATTGTACCACTATACAACGAGGCCGAGTCGCTTCCCGAGTTGGCGTCGTGGATTGAGCGCGTGATGAAGGAGAACAACTTCAGTTACGAGGTACTGATGATTAACGACGGCAGCAACGACGAGTCGTGGGAGGTGGTGAAGCGCATCCACGAGACGAATCCCGCGGTGAAGGGCGTGAGTTTCCGCCGCAACTACGGCAAGTCGCCGGCGCTGAACACCGGCTTCGCCATGGCTCAAGGCGATGTTGTGATCACCATGGACGCCGACCTACAGGACAGCCCCGACGAAATCCCCGAACTCTACCGCATGATTACCGAGGATGGCTACGACCTGGTGAGCGGCTGGAAGAAGAAACGCTACGACCCGCTGTCGAAGACGCTGCCCACCAAGTTGTTCAACGCCACGGCGCGGCGCGTGAGCGGCATACACAACCTGCACGACTTCAACTGCGGCCTGAAGGCCTACCGCAAAGACGTGGTCAAGCACATCGAGGTGTACGGCGACATGCACCGCTATGTGCCCTACCTGGCCAAGGTGGCCGGATTCAGCAAGATTGGCGAGAAAGTGGTGCAGCACCAGGCACGCAAGTACGGCGTGTCGAAGTTTGGACTCGACCGCTTCGTCAACGGATACCTCGACCTAATGACACTGTGGTTCCAAGCCAAGTTTGGCGTCAAGCCGATGCACTTCTTCGGCCTGCTCGGTTCGCTCATGTTCTTCCTCGGATTTATCGCCGTGGTGGCCGTGGGAGGCATAAAACTCTACAACATGTACTCCGGCAACGACTACAGGTTGGTGACCGACTCGCCCTACTTCTATCTGGCACTCACGGCGATGATTCTGGGCACACAACTGTTTCTCACCGGATTCCTGGGCGAACTGGTGATTCGCCACTCGGCCGACCGCAATCACTACGAGATTGACGATGAGATTAAGTAAACACACACCCTGGTGGCTGGTGTGCTGCCTGGTGGCCCTGTGCGCCACCTCGTGCAACGACGACAGTTGCTACGACAACGGCAGCGCCATTCCGCTGGCACGCTTCTACGCCTCGGGCACAACGTCGCAGGTGAGCGTGTCGGGGCTGACGGTGCGCGGCATCGACAACCCGGGCGACTCGCTGATGGTCGACAGCATGACCGTGAACGAGACCTTCCTGCCGCTGCGCGCCACTCGCGAACTCACGCAGTGGGTGCTCGAATACGGCGACGACATCCCCAGCGACACGCTGAGTCTGCACTACCACGCTATCCCCTACTTCAGCAGCGCTGAGTGCGGCGCGATGTATAACTTTGAGATTACCAAGGTCGATGCCACGACCCACGTCCTCGACTCGGTGGTGCTCGTAACGCCACTGGTCGACAACGTGACGCGCGTGACATTACGCATTTATTTCCCCACCCCGTGACCGCCATGATTCTCAACCGCCACCACATAATCTCCACTCTGCTGCTTGCCGCCTTGCTCACCGCGCTGAGCGCCGGCGCGCAGGACACCACAAGCGTGGCATCGCCCGGCGGACGCTACATCACGCCGGTGAAGCCGTCGACCAACACCACGCTGTCGCCACCAAAAGGCACCGACGAGAAGGTGATTCAGCAGTTCCTCTTTGGCGACTCGACGGCAGCACTCGAAGAGGCGAAGCGCGACTCGATAAAGCGCGCCTACACACGCTACCCGCGCATCACCGACATCACGCTCGGCCTGAATTTCATCGACGCCGTGCTGGTGGCCATGGGGCAGGACTACGGCAGCATCGATGTCAACGCCACGCTCAACATGTGGAACCGGCTGCAGCCCGTGGTCGAACTGGGTGTGGGCTGGGCGCGGTCGACTCCCGAGGACCGCAACTTCACCTACCGCGGCAAACCCTCGCCCTTTGCCCGCCTGGGTGTCAACTACAACTTCATGTTCAAGAGCGAGCCAGCCTACCAGGCGCTGCTTGGCGCGCGGGTGGGCGCGAGCACCTTCACCTACGACATCACCGACATCAGTTACCGCAATAACTACTGGGGCGAGACGACCGCTTTCGACATAACCGGCGAGCGCAGCAATGCCGTGTGGGCCGAGTTGCTGGCCGGCATGCGCGTGCACATCTGGCGGCAGTGGTCGCTGGGATGGCAACTGAAGTGGCGCAGCGTGCTGCACTACAAGGCCAACGCCAACTCCCGCCCGTGGTTCATCCCCGGCTTTGGCCCCCGCAAGCAGCGCATCGGCTTCGGCTTCAACGTCTACTACACCCTATAACCCCCTACCCCCACCCCCCCATAATCCCTAGAACCTCTAGAATCTCTAGAACCTCTAGAACCTCTAGAACAACTATATTTCCTAAAATCCCCAGCGAGCAAAGCGAGCGTTACCCAGCGAGCGCCAGCGAAGCATTAAACAGCGAGCGCCAGCGAAGCATTAAACCGCGAGCAAAGCGAGCGTTACCCAGCGAGCAAAGCGAGCGTTACCCAGCGAGCGCCAGCGAAGCATTAAACAGCGAGCGCCAGCGAAGCATTAAACCGCGAGCAAAGCGAGCATTCCACACGGCACTTTCATTTAACTTGAAAACAAGCGCATAAGCCCCTTACCCAATTCTTGTGAGATAGGGCATTCTGCTGTTGTCTGTATTTCAGTTAGTTG
>CACYRK010000008.1 GCA_902776835.1 uncultured Bacteroidales bacterium | reverse complement strand
CCATGTCCAGGCTGTCAACAACCGCATTGACCAGACGGACAGGGTCGTCCGGGGCAATATCTTTGTCGATTCTTTCAGGAAAAAGAACCAATTGGTTGTTTATATGCTCACGAAAGTGTAACTTTGCAGACATATTTTTATTAAGTTTTTGAATGTCACAAAGTTACTAAAACTTTTTGACATGACAAAGCCTCCGCTTGGGAAAGTAGAGGCTTTGTTATATGTTTTACAACATGTTACAACAAAAGGGTGCGCCAGAATTTTGACACACCCTCTAATTTTTTCGGGAAATGATGAAAAAAGGACCGTCCCCTTTTCATCACGACGCACGACGTGTAAATATTCATTCATTCATTCGCACTTTTTGCTCGTACTTTTTGTGCGCGTTTTTTGCTTTTTGTGGTTTTTCCTTTCTTGTGTGGACAAAAATTATTATCTTTGCGAGTTAAACAATTAACAATGACAACGGGAAACAAGATTCGCTTTGCTTTTGTGCTGGCGCTGTGGCTGTTGCTGTGCTACATCTTGCTCACCAGAGTGCCCCGCATCGACTTCATGACGGTGTTCACCATCGTGGCGTCGGGCATCATAGTGTTTGTGCCGTTGTACAAGAAATATGTGAAAAACACCGACAAGAAAGACCGACGATGACATCGAAACCATACATTAAAGAGCATTTTCCGCTGCTGGCCACCATCGACACGCCGGCCGACCTGAAGCGCCTCAGTGTCGACGAGTTGCCGCAGTTGTGTCAGGAATTGCGACAGTTTATCATTCATGAACTGTCGACCAACCCCGGCCACTTTGCCTCGAGCATGGGCGCTGTGGAAATCACTGTGGCGCTGCACTATGTGCTCGACACCCCCAACGACCGCATCGTGTGGGACGTGGGCCATCAAGCCTACGCCCACAAAATCCTCACCGGGCGCCGCGACCGCTTCGACCAGAACCGCAAGCAGGGCGGCTTGAGCGGTTTCCCTAACCCCATGGAGAGCGACTACGACACCTTCATCGCCGGCCATGCCAGCAACTCGATTTCGGCCGCACTGGGCATGTCGGTGGCCTCGGAACTTCCTGGCGGTGAGTCACGCAAGGTTGTGGCGGTGATTGGCGACGCCAGCATCAGCGGTGGCCTGGCATTTGAGGGCATCAATAACGCGGCCTCCACGCCTAACAACCTGATGATTGTGCTCAACGACAACGACATGTCGATTGATCGTCCCGTGGGCGCCTTGGGTGAGTATATGACCGAGTTGTCGACCAGTCGCCGCTACAACAACATGCGTTATAAGGCTTACCAGTTCTTGCGCCGTCATGGCGTGATTGGCGACAGCGGCAAGGGTATGGTGCTGCGTTTCAACAACGCTATGAAATCGCTCTTTACCGGCCAGCAGAATATCTTCGAAGGCCTCAACATCCGCTATTTCGGCCCATTCGACGGCCACGACGTGAAGCGTCTGGTGAAGGTCTTCAACGAGGTCAAGGACATGACCGGCCCCAAAATCATACATCTGCACACCGTCAAGGGCAAGGGCTATGCTCCCGCCGAGGCCGACCCCACCACGTGGCACGCCCCCGGCCGCTTCAACGAGGAGACGGGCGAGCGCGTCAAAGATCGCGCCGAGTATGCCCCGCTCAAGTATCAGGACGTGTTCGGAAAGACGCTGGTCACGCTGGCCGAGGCCAACGACCGCATCCTGGGCATCACCGCCGCCATGCCTGGTGGCACGTCGATGAGCATCATGCAGGCCGCGATGCCCGAGCGCACCTTCGATGTGGGCATCAGCGAGGGCCATGCCGTGACTTTCGCCGGCGGACTTGCCAAGGAGGGCTTCCGTCCCTTTGTGGCCATCTACAGTTCGTTTTTGCAGCGCGCCTACGACGAGATTATCCACGACGTGGCTATCGCTCACCTGCCGGTGACCTTCTGCATCGACCGCGGCGGACTCGTGGGAGAGGACGGCGTGACACACCACGGCCTTTTCGACCTCAGTTATTTGCGCTGCATCCCCGGCATGACCGTTGCGGCGCCAATCAACGAGCACGACCTGCGACACCTCATGTACACCTCGCAGTTGCCCGACCAAGGGCCGTGGGCAATACGCTATCCCCGCGGACGCGGCGTAATCCCCGAGTGGGAGTGCGAGATGCACGAGTTGCCCGTGGGGCGCGGACGCAAGATCAGCGACGGCGACAAGGTGGCTGTGCTCAGCCTGGGCCATGTGGGCAACAACGTCATCAAGGCCGTGGCTCAACTGCGCGAGCGAGGCGTTGAGGTGGGGCATTACGACATGATTTACCTCAAGCCGCTCGACACTGGGTTGCTCGCTGAGGCGGCAAGCCGTTACCGCCACCTGATTACCGTCGAGGACGGTACCGTGGTGGGCGGTCTGGGCAGCGCCGTGGCCGAGTGGTTGGCCGAGCAACACAGCGACTGCCGCCTTACGCGCCTGGGCGTGAACGACCGCTTTATCGACCAGGGCACCGTGGCACAGCAGCAAGCCGAGTGTGGCTACGACGTCGACGCCATTGTCAAAGCCATCGATGATGCACTCAAAGAGTTATAAACCAAAATTTTAGAATACTACAATGAAGATTGTCATTGCAGGAGCCGGAGAAGTGGGTAGGCACCTCGCCAAGATGCTCAGCAACGAGGAGCAGGACATCATTATCATGGACACCGAGGAGAACAAACTCGCTGTGCTCGACCAATATAACCTCATGACCTATCACGGCAGCGCCACGTCGTGGTCCGACCTTAAGGACGTGAAAGTGAGCAGCGCGCACCTCTTTGTCGCTGTCACGCCCTACGAGGCTCGCAACTTGCTCGCTTGCCAAATGGCGAAGCGCCTGGGCGCGCGTAAGACTCTGGCGCGAATCGACAATTCGGAGTTCCTGCTCAAGAAGCACCTGCCGTTCTTCTCGGAGTTGGGCATCAACCACCTTATCTACCCCGAGTATTTGGCAGCCGCAGAGATTAAGGCGTCGCTGAAGTACACCTGGGTGCGAAACTGGTTTGAGATGTTCGACGGACAACTGATTGTGTTGGGCGTGAAACTGCGCGAGAATTCCATCCTGGTGGGCAAGCGGCTGCGCGACCTCGGCCCTGAGAGTTCGTTTCTCCACTTGTGCGCCATCAAGCGCAACCGCGAAATCATCATCCCTCGCGGCGACGACAGCCTGGAGCCCAACGACATCGCTTACGTGGCCACCATGCGCCAGTATGTCGACGATGTGGCCCGCGTGTGCGGCAAGGAGCACATCCCGGTGGAGCGGGTGTTTATCATGGGAGGCACCGAGATTGCCGAGCAACTGGTGCGCATGGTAGGTGACCGATATCGCATAAAAGTTGTCGATCCCGACCTGGAGCGATGTCGCTACTTCGCCGAGTCGCTGCCGCAATGTGTGGTGGTGCACGGCGACGCGCGTGACACCGACCTGCTCGAGGAAGAAGGTCTCAGCGACTACAACGTGTTTGTGGCTTTGACCGACAGTAGCGAGGCAAACATCCTGGGATGCCTCATGGCTAAGGAAAATGGTGTACGCAAGACTATCGCGCACGTCGAGAACTTGCAATATATCAACGAGGCCGAGGCTCTCAACATTGGCACCATCATCAACAAGAAGTTGCTGGCTTCGAGCCGAATCTTCCAGATTATGCTCGACAACGACGAGGCCGACGCGCGAAGCCTCGCACTGGCCGATGCCGAGGTGGCCGAGTTTATCATCAAGGACGGCGCGCGTGTTACCCGTGGCGAGATTAAGGACTTGCGGTTGCCGCAAAACATGACCATTGCCGGACTCGTGCGCAATGGAACCGGGCAACTCGTGAAGGGCGACACACGTCTGCAGGCAGGCGACCATGTGGTGGTATTCTGCCTTAACGGCGTGGTTCATAACATCGAGAAAGTGTTTAGTTAAATGGCACGTACACTTACACAAAGCGTCAATTTTCGCATAATCTTGCGAGTGATTGGGTGGCTCCTTATGGTGGAGGCGCTGTTCATGGTCATACCCATGGCGGTGTCGTTCGCCTATGGCGAGATGCCCACGGCAATGGCTTTCCTCTACACCGTTGGGGTGACCATGCTCGTAGGCGCTTTGATGGCTTTCCGCATCAAGCCGCGTGTGAAGTCGATGCACAAGCGCGAAGGACTGATGCTTACGGCCACGGTGTGGGTGTTTTTCTCGGTTTTCGGCATGTTGCCGTTCCTGATAACGGGCACGCTGACAACCATCACCGATGCTTTTTTTGAGACCATGGCCGGGTTTACAACCACGGGCTCGTCGGTGATTGGCGACCTGGAGTCGCTGCCGCGCGGCTTGCTCATGTGGCGCGCTCTTATGCAGTGGATCGGCGGCATGGGAATCATACTTTTCACGCTCGCCGTGCTGCCTATGCTCAACTACAAAGGCGGCATCGCATTATTCAATGCCGAGGTCACCGGCATCACACACGAGCGAATGCGCCCGCGTGTGAGCCAAACGGCTAAAGACCTGTGGATTATCTACGTGGTGCTTACAGCCCTTATGGCCGTGCTTCTGGTGAAACCCATGGGGTGGTTCGATGCTGTGTGCCATGCGCTGACCACGCTGTCGACGGGTGGACTGTCGACCAAAAACGCTGGAATAAACCACTGGCATTCATCGTACGTCTACATCGTGGTCATGGTGTTCATGTTTTTGGGCGGCGTCAATTTCACCCTGTTGTTCAACCTTGTGCGTGGCCGCTTCTCGAAGTTGTGGCATAGCGACACCTTCAGGTGGTATCTCATTATGACAGTGGTCGTTACGCTGATTATTGTGTCACACATGGAGTGGATGAATATGTGCGACACGCGTGCCAATCGTTTTATCTACGCTTTCTTCGACACTATCGGCGCCATCACCTCAACAGGCTTTACCAGTGTGCATTACGAGACCAAAGGCGAGTTCATCGCCATGATGCTGATGATTATCATGTTCTTTGGTGGTATGGCCGGGTCGACGTCGGGCGGTGCAAAGATTGACCGCTTTTTCGTCTTGCTTAAGAACACCAAAAACGAGTTTTACCGCATCTTGCACAGCAACACAGTGACAGCGGTGCGTGTCGATGGCCGCGCCATTCCGCACACGGTGGTGTCGAAGGTGATAGCATTCTTGTCGATTTACATGCTCGTGCTCATGGTGGTGGCTGTGCTGCTCACGCTCATGGGTGTGCCAATCTTCGACTCGCTCTACACCTCGATTTCGGTGATCAGCAACTATGGCGTGGGTTACGGCTCGATAGGCGCCAACGGTTTCGCCATCTTGCCCGATGCTGCTAAGTGGCTGTTGTCGTTCGAGATGCTTGTGGGACGTCTTGAACTGTTCACCGTGCTGTCGTTGTTCACCACATCATTCTGGATCAAAGACTGACCTCCTGTCGTCTTCGCTTTGGCGGCAGTGCCTGTGGCCGCATTCTACCTCGAGAAATACAATACATTATTAATCAACATACTTGAAATTATGAAACACACTTTTAAAACACTACTCTCTGTGGCAATGGCGGTTGCGGTGGCGCTGTCGGCTGCGGCACAGTCCTTTCAGGTTAAGGGACTGAAATATGATGTGCTTGATGACGGTACGGTGAAGGTGGGTAAAATCGATGATAATCACAAACCTGAGGGAAAACTCATCATTCCCGAAAAGGTGAAATACGACGGCAATACTTACGTTGTGAGCACGATTGGCAGTTGGGGATTTTTCGGCTGCGACAAAATTACCGAGGTGAAGATTCCCAAAACCATCTCCAATATCGACATTTGGGCGTTTACCAACTGCGAGGGGCTGACCCAGGTCGACGTGCCGCCGACGGTGAAAACGATTGGCTATGCGGCATTTGAAGACTGCACCAACCTCACCCAGGTGAAACTGCCGTCCACGCTCGACATCATTCGCGAGCGCACGTTCAGCGGGTGCAAATCGCTAAAGAGCATCGACTTGCCTCCGACGGTGAGAACGATAGGCTTGGCGGCTTTCAAGGAATGTAAGTTGTTCCGCCGAGTGGTGCTGCCCGAAAGCGTGCAAGTAATTGAAAACTATGCCTTTGCCTATTGCGACTCGCTTGAGGAGATTGTCTTTAACAAAGGGCTTAAGAAGATTGGAAAAGAGGTCGTCAGCGGTGCCTCGAAATTGCAGAGTGTGACGGTGCCCGAGGGCGTTGTCACGCTTGGCGGCGACGCGTTCCACAACTGCCGCAACCTTGTCGAGGTCAATCTGCCGGCCACGCTCGAGGAGTTGCAGGGCAATCCATTCACCAGTTGCCCCAAACTTGCCACCCTTAATATCAATCCGGCCAACGAAGCCCTCGCTGTGCGCGATGGCATCCTCTTCACTGCCGACATGACCAAGTTGCTTTATTGTCCCATTGCCAACCAGTTGGGCGACTACACCGTGCCCGAGACCGTCACGGTGGTTGCATCGCACGCATTCTACGAGACCCGCGGCCTGACGGGCATCAATCTCGCCAATGTTAAGCATTTGGGCGAATACGCGTTCTACAGTTGCTATGGGCTGCGCAGCGTGAATCTGGGCAACAGCCTGCAGTCGATGGAGCGCGGCCAGTTCTACAGTTGCGGTGGCATAAATGAGGTGACGCTGCCCAGCACGCTTAAGGAAGTGGGGATGAACTGCTTCGACTTCTGTGGCGGCTTGCGCAAGGTGATTGTCGACGAGACCACATGGAACAACGAGAGGGCTTGCAATAACATCATGTTCCAGTTCAATTCTTCGGAACTCAGGTTCGAGGTCCACAAAGCCGATGGCTCGGTCGAGGTGTTCACGGCCGACGACCTCAACGACGTGAAAAAGTATTTCTTCCGTGACGAGGTGCTCGACCGACCCGATGAGGAAATGCGTATGCCATCCATGCCGGCTCGATAAGTTGACCCGAAACGGCTCTCGTAATTCTCAAATGTGAACAAAAAATTCACGTTTGAGAATTATTTTTTCTCATTTATAAATTTTTTGCCTTTTTTTCGCCTGTCGTTTCAAAACTTTGTAGTAATTTTAACGGCAATTTCTATTCACCCCATAAAAGGCAGTTTATAACATGTCAAAAGAACCGTTCAATCCTGATATATCAAATATAAAGGAGACCGAAGAGTATAAGAAAGCCGAGGCGGCAAAGCGCGCCATCGAGCAGCAAGAAACATCAGTGTGGCAGCGACTGGCGCACTTCTTCAAACACAGCCGCACGCGCTTTGCCATTGGCACCATCGTACTGCTGGCTGGCGTGTACCTGTTGCTGTCGTTCCTGTCTTATCTGTTTGGCGCTGGAATTACCGACCAAAGCCGCGTGCTCGACTTCAACGTTGTGGAAAACGCGCGGCCGCTGCAGCAAATACAGAATGCGGGCGGATCGGTGGGTGCTTCAGTGTCGCAGTGGCTCATGGAAGACGGTGTGGGCGTGGCAGCATTCATCATTGTGGTTTGGTGCCTCGTGATAGGATGGCGCCTCGTGCACCGCGAGAAAAAGGTGCATTTCTTCACCTACACGCTGATTACTCTGTTCACAATCTTCACCGTAGCGATGGTGGTGGGCGCGGCCACCAGCAATTTCAACGTTCCGGTGTGGCTGGCGGGCGCATTTGGTTTCTATGCCAACAAGTGGCTCGAGGGCCTGCTCGGCATCTACGGCATGATTGGGGTGAACATCATCCTGGTGATGCTTTGGATCCTGATTTGCTACAACACCCTGAAGAACCTGTACAGCAGGATACAAGACAAGTTGCCCCGACGTTCGTTCGACGGCAAGGAAATCAAGGGCGATGACAGCGAGGTTAAGCACGGGCTGTCGGAGTTCATGGGCGACAAGCGCAAGCGCGACATCGCCCCGACGACCGACGAGAAAGAGACTGAGCAGCCGGCCGAGAAGCGCAAGCCCGAGAAAAAGCAGCGTCCCGAAGCCGAGAAGAAGCCACAGCACGCCACAGCGACGGCAGCGGCTGCCGCTACGCTCAAGCCAATCGAGCACGGCAAACTCACCAATCCGCACGATCCCACGGGCGAATATATCCACTATCAATTCCCGACACTCGACTTG
The DNA here is from genome assembly GCA_902776835.1 of uncultured Bacteroidales bacterium. Taxonomy (GTDB): domain Bacteria; phylum Bacteroidota; class Bacteroidia; order Bacteroidales; family Muribaculaceae; genus Sodaliphilus. The sequence continues at coordinate 79,624 of CACYRK010000008.1, read as the reverse complement.
CTGCAAAAAATCGAAATGCGCACCGACAGCGTCGACCGCGAGGAGCAGGAGAGCAACAAGCAGCGCATCAAGGACACGTTGGGAAAATATGGCATCGAAATCAAGAAGATTGAGGTGCACGTGGGTCCCACGGTCACTTTGTTTGAAATCATTCCCGCCGACGGTGTGCGCATCAGCAAGATTCGCAACCTCGAGGACGACATAGCCCTGAGCCTGGCGGCCCTGGGCATCCGCATTATCGCGCCCATGCCGGGCCGTGGCACCATCGGCATCGAGGTGCCCAACCGCGAGCCGCAGGTGGTGCCCATGCGCGAGGTGCTGGCCAGCAAGGAGTTCACCGAGTCGACAGCCCGCCTGCCTATGGCGCTGGGCTGCACGGTGAGCAACAAGGTTTTTGTTGCCGACTTGTGCAAGATGCCGCACTTGCTCGTGGCCGGTGCCACGGGTAAGGGAAAGTCGGTGGGCCTGAACGCCATCATAACATCGCTGCTCTACAAGAAAGGCCCGAGCGAACTCAAACTGGTGCTCGTCGACCCCAAGCGTGTGGAGTTTAGCGTCTATGCCGACCTCGAGAAGTACTTCTTTGCAAAGGTCGAGGGCGACGACCGCGCCATCGTTACCGACACCGAGAAGGTGGTGCGCACGCTCAACAGCCTCGTGCAGGAGATGGAAAACCGCTACCGCGTGCTCGAGGACGTGAAAGTGCGCAACGTCGAGGACTATAACCGCAAGTGGAAGGCCGAGTTGCGCGAGTTACGCGACGAGCATGGCGACGTGCGCTATCAGTTCATGCCTTACATTGTGTGCATCATCGACGAGTTCAGCGACATGATTATGACCGCCGGCAAGGAGGTGGAGATGCCCATCGTGCGCATCGCCCAGAAGGCCCGTGCTGTGGGTATCCACATGATTATCGCTACCCAGCGCCCCTCGGCCCAGGTAATCACCGGCTTAATCAAGGCCAACTTCCCTGGCCGTGTGGCCTTCGCCGTGTCGCAGTCGGTCGACAGCCGCATCATCATCGACCGCGTGGGAGCGCAGCAACTCATTGGCCGTGGCGACATGCTCTTCTCGCTCGACGGCGACGTCACGCGCCTGCAATGCCCCTTTGTCGATACGCCCGACATCGTGCGCATCACCGAGTATATCAAGGAGCAGGAGGACGCCGACAAGAACATCAAGCACGACAGCGCATACATCCTGCCCGAGTATGTGGGCAACGACGATAGCGGTGTTGGCGGCAGCGCCGACGCCAGCAACGTCAAGGAGCGCGACCCGCTCTTTGAGGAGGCGGCAAAATTCATCGTGCAGAGCGACACCGCCAGCACCTCGTCGCTGCAGCGCCGCTACGAGATTGGCTACAACCGCGCTGGCCGCATCATGGACCAGATGGAGGCCGCCGGCATCGTGGGGCCCGCACAGGGCGGCAAGCCGCGCAAGGTGCTCGTCTCGCCTATGGATGTCGACCAATTGTTTGGCTGATCCGGGCAGCCGGTGAGCGGCATCTTCATGGTGCGCTTTAATCCAAATCGGTCATTAGAAATAATGTCAGAACAGAATTTGTTTTGAGAGTATTGCTGTTAGTGAAATCGAAGGCATAGCGGGCTATGGCGAGATTTCAGTGGCGACAAGACGCCAAAACAAAACTGTTATGGAATAATTAGGAATAAAAAAATAATATAATACCGTTCTAATGACCGATTTGGGTTTAAACTTTAGGCCGCTACGATAGTCTGCTCTTTATAGGCTTGTAATTTACAATCATAATGAAACGCATAGCATTACTTCTGGTTGCCGCCCTGGCCATCGTGGCCACCGTGGCGGCACAAACGCCTCAGCAGGTGCTCGACAAGGCCGTGGCGGCGCTCAAGGCCGGTGGAAACATACAGGCTTCTTATGCCATCACGGGCTCGCAAGGGCGTTCATCGGGCACTATAACCATGAGCGGGGCGAAATTCCGGCTGCTCTCCGACGACATGAAGTGTTGGTACAATGGCAGCGCAATGTGGACCTACAGCGTGGCAACCGGTGAGGTGAACATCACCACGCCCACCCAGCAAGACCTGCAGATGACCAACCCCATGGCCGCTGCCGAGGGCTTTAAGCGCAACTTCCACATGTGGAAGGCAAAAGGGCAAATACCAGGCAATTACGCCATCAAACTTATGCCCAAGAGCAAGAGCGAAATCAGCGAGGTATACCTTTACATCTCCAATGGATCGTACAGGCTCTCGTCGGCACACTTTGTGATGAGCGACGGCTCGCGATTCACAATCAAGTTGACCAACTACAAGACTGGGGTGAGTGCCGGTGCCTCGACGTTTACTTTCGACAAGAGCCAGGTGCCTGCCGGAACGCCGGTGGTCGACCTGCGATAACACGTTTTAGAATATATAGAAAGATATGGAAAGCACTAAATGTTTGATTATTGGCTCGGGCCCCGCAGGCTACACCGCGTCGATATATACCACCCGCGCAGGCATCAAGAGCATCCTCATCGAGGGACTGCAGCCGGGCGGACAGTTGACAACGACCACAACCATCGAGAATTTCCCCGGATTTCCCGACGGCATCGACGGTTTCCAACTGATGGACAACATGCGCGCCCAGGCCGTTAATGTGGGTGCCGACGTGCGCTCGGGTTTGGTCACGGCCATCGACCTGAGCCAGCGCCCCTTCATCGCCACGCTCGACGGTGGGGCACAAATAGCAGCCGACACCGTGATTGTGGCCACGGGCGCCTCGGCAAAATATCTGGGCCTCGACGACGAGAAAAAGTATGCCGGGCAGGGCGTTAGCGCCTGCGCCACGTGCGACGGATTCTTCTACCGTCGCAAGGTGGTGGCCGTGGTAGGTGGCGGCGACACCGCCTGCGAGGAGGCTCATTACCTGAGCAATCTGTGCAGCAAGGTCTACATGATTGTTCGCAAGAATTATCTGCGTGCTTCGGCAGCCATGCAGAAGCGTGTCATGGAAAAAGACAACATCGAGATTCTGTTTGAAACCAACACTGTTGGCCTCTTTGGCGACAACGGAGTGGAGGGCGCACACTTGGTGCGTGGCCGCGGCACCGACCACGAGGAGACGCTCGACATCGCCATCGACGGATTCTTCCTGGCCATAGGCCATCAGCCCAACACCGCATTCTTGGGCGGACAACTCGACCTCGATGAGCAAGGCTATATCGTCACCCAAGCACCTGGCACCGCCACAAGTGTCGAGGGCGTCTTTGCCGCCGGCGACGTCGCCGACCCGCATTACCGCCAGGCCATCGCTGCCGCCGGAACCGGCTGCCGCGCCGCCATCGACGCCGAGCACTACCTCAACCGCCAGTAAGCAATTGAGTAATAATGAATAACGACTTGCCTGGTTCCTGATGGCGAGCCTCTAAGCATTGCTATAGTTACGATAATACTGATTCGGGCATTACACCGTATTTGTTCAATGTAACTATAGCGATGCTACTATATCGGCAAATCGAAGGATACGCTTGGCATTCTGCTCATTGAAGATGAGATGTGAAAAGTCGCGCATCTTATGGTTTAAGTCGATGTCCTTCATGCGTTCTGTTAAAGCATCCTTTAGTTCCTGTATCGACGATATGCCCGTCCTTGCCTTAAGGAAGTCAATATTTGGTTTGGCCTTCGACAGCAGGAAGATGGCGTCGTAAAAGTCGCGCCCTTTCTGACGAGAGAGAATGGCGGCAAACTTCATGGCGCAGAGCACATCCACTGGCGGCACCAGAACATTGAAGAAGAACCCCATCTTGTTGATGCTGGCGATTTCGGGCTGATAGGAAACACCCTGATCCTGAGCCTCAATCTTTAGCAGCAGTCTCTCTTCGCGATGACCTGTCAGACCTAAACTGAACAACATCTCAGGGAAAAAGAAGTTGCGCCGGAATGCTGTAAGTTTAGGATTGCGCATATCGCGCGTTTCCACATTGATATTGTTGTGCCGTAGAAATAGCAATACGCTGTCGGTCATTGAAATGAACTCCTCTTCAGTCAACCCCTTGCAGTCGAAGTCCAAGTCTTCCGAGAAACGATCAATGCCTTGAATAAGCCGGAGGTTTGTTCCTCCTATAAATGCCATCTTGCCGATGTAGGTGGTTGTCGCAAGATAGTCGAGAATCAGTAGTTGCAGATACTCCTTAAGCATGTATCGGTCGAAACAACTTTCACTTGCTATCGTGGGAGGGAAAAAATCCCGAATGTATTGAAGATCAATCATAATGCGTAAACTTTTAGTAAGCGTTTCACTCGTTGTGCCAGGGCCTTGCTGCTGAATCTTGATAGATATTCCATGAGAAGTTGTGTGTTTAACTCATGACTCATGAAATATTGGTCAAGCCGCAGTTCTTCCATGTCCTGTGGGGTCTTGTAGTCGGGGTAGAGATAGAGAAAATCCAACAATGCCTTCTCGGGTGTGGCCATCAGCATGCATCGTCCATTTTGCAATTTTTTCATGCCATAACCAAAGTACAGTGGCGACTTTACGTTCTGGTAGTGGAAGGTGCCGAAGGCATTCTCGAACTTGGCGGTCTTGAGTGTGGTCACGCTTGTAAACTGTACAACCTCCTCGGGTATCATCCCGTAGAACGAAAAGGCACTGTGCAGGCTGATGTACGAAGGCATATAGATACGGTTGGCCACATAACGCGAGAAGTCGGGAACCTGACGATACTCTGTGAAGGCGTAATGCTGGTTGCGCAGTTTCACAAGCATGCCTTTGCGGCACCATCGTGTAAGATTGTTACGGTCGAAATCCTTTTCCCATAACAACACTTGACTGATGTTGAAGCACCCCATCGGGAACATCCGTTCTCTGAATGTAAGAAAGTCCATTTTTTGTTTGTTTTGTTTCTAAAACTCTGCAAATATACTGATTTTTAGAAACAAAACAGCAATTTCGCTCTTTTTTATATGTTTTTCGCTTTGTGTTTAACATATGTTAGGATTTCCCCGGCGTCCTGTAATACACAAGCGGCCATTGCCCCATCTCTGGAGCAATGGCCGCTTGATGTGTGGTGTGTGGCGGTTAGCCGAAGTTGTCGTAGTGGATCGACGACGGGTCGACGCCGAGCGAGTCGAGCAGGTCGTTGACGGTCTTGCTCATCATCGCCGGCCCGCACATGTAGTACTCGCAGTCCTCAGGTGCCTCGTGTGTGCCAAGATAAGTGTCGCGCATCACAGGAGCGACAAATCCAGCGGTGTACTTCACGCCGGCCGCGTCGGCTGCCGGGTCGGGACGGTCGAGGGCCAGATGGAAGTGGAAGTTGGGGAAGTCCTTCTCGAGTTGCAGGAAGTCCTCGAGGTAGAACACCTCGCTGAGCGAGCGGGCGCCGTAGAAGTAGTGCATCTCGCGGTCGCGCGTGTTGAGCGTGCGTGTCATGTGCATGATTTGCGCGCGCAACGGAGCCATGCCGGCGCCACCGCCAACCCAAATCATCTCTTTTTTCGAGTCGAAGATGGGGTGGAAGTCGCCGTAGGGGCCACTCATTATCACCTTGTCGCCCGGCTTAAGGGTGAAGATGTAACTCGACGCGATACCCGGCATCACATCCATGAAGCCCGGGCCTTGCTCCTTGGGCTTGAAGGGTGGGGTGGCGATACGCACCGTGAGCATGAAGCGGTCGCCCTCGGCGGGATAGTTGGCCATTGAGTAGGCACGGATGGTGGGCTCGGTGTTGCGGCACTTGAGCGAGAACATATCGTATTTCTCCCAAGTGGGCAGATATTCGCCCAGCGACTCCTTGTCGATGTCCTTGTCGTAGTCCATCTCGTACTCGGGGATGCGGATTTGCGCATACGAGCCGGGGATGAAGTCCATGTGCTCGCCCGGTGGCAGGGCCACGATAAACTCCTTGATGAACGACGACACGAGGCTGTTGCTCACCACGGTGCACTCATATTCCTTGACGCTGAGCACGCTGGCGGGCAGCGAAATCTCCATGTTGTCCTTCACCTTCACTTGGCAGCCCAGGCGCCAGTGGTCCTGCTGCTCCTTGCGCGAGAAGTGCACCGTCTCGGTGGGCAGGATTTCGCCGCCACCGCTCACCACTTGCACCTTGCACTGTCCGCAACTGCCCTTGCCGCCGCACGCACTTGAGAGCATCACGCCCTGGCTTTGCAGCGTACTCAGCAGGCTTGAGCCGGTTTCCACCTCAAGTTGCTTGGTGCCGTCGTTGATGTTGATGCTCACCTTGCCGCTCGGCACCAGATAATGGCGTGCCACAAGCAGCGTAATCACCAGCAACAATGTGATTATGAGGAAGATCATGGCACTCGCCATGACGGTTGTTGTAATATCAATCAGTATCATAGTCTTATCCCAATTTAATGCCCATAAAACTCATGAAGGCGATGCCCATGAGGCCGGTGATGATGAATGTGATGCCCACGCCGCGCAAGGGGGCGGGGATGTTGCTGTAGGCAATCTTCTCGCGGATAGCCGCCAGGCCCACGATGGCCAGCAGCCAGCCGATGCCCGAGCCGGCACCGTAGACGGTGGCCGTCCATGCGCTGTCGAACGACTTTTGCTGCATAAACAGCGCGCCGCCAAGGATGGCGCAGTTCACTGCAATCAGTGGCAGGAAGATGCCCAGCGACGCGTAGAGCGACGGCGAGAACTTCTCCACGGCCATCTCAACCAGTTGAGTGCCGCTCGCAATCACAGCGATAAACATAATCAGGCCCAAGAAACTCAGGTCGACATCGGCAAGTGTCGGGCTCAGCCACGTGAGCGCGCCAGCCTGAAGCACATATTTGTCGAGCAGGTAGTTGATGGGGATGGTCACCACAAGCATGAAGGTCACAGCGATGCCCAGTCCTAAGGCGGTCTTCACATTCTTCGACACGGCGAGGAATGAGCACATGCCCAGGAAGTAGGCAAATATCATGTTGTCGATAAATATCGACTTGATGAATATGTTAAGTTCTTCCATAATAGTCGGTTTATTGATGTATTAAACACTCTGTTTTCATGCTTGCTCCTGAAGGTCCTTATTGCGTGCGCGCTGCACCCATATGATGCAAGCCACGGTAATCAGAGCCATCGGCGGCAGAATCATCATGCCGTTGTCCATGTAGCCATGGTCGTAGCACCACTGCGGAATCACCTGGTAGCCCAGCAGCGTACCGCTGCCCAGCAGTTCGCGGAAGAACGCCACGATGACCAGGATGAGCATGTAGCCCAGGCCATTGCCCACGCCGTCGAGGAACGACGGCCACGGCTTGTTGTTCAGCGCGAAGGCCTCAAGGCGGCCCATCAAGATACAGTTGGTGATAATCAGGCCGATAAACACGTTTAGTTGAAGACTTACGTCATAGTCGTAAGCCACGAGGAACTGCTGCACCACAATCACCAGGGCCGCCACAACCACCAACTGAACGATGATGCGGATGGTGGTGGGGATGGTCTTGCGGATGAGCGAGATAATGACATTGCTGAACGCCATCACCGTGATTACGCTCAGGCCCATCACGATGGCCGGCTCAAGTTTCACCGTCACAGCCAGCGTGGAGCAGATACCCAGGATCTGCACCAGCACGGGGTTGTCCTTCGACAGCGGATTGAACAGGACTTCTTTATTGCGTTTCGATAACATATGCTTATTGGTTTGAGCGGTTAGACAATTGTTTCAAGAACGGCTCGTAGTACTTGATGCACTGCTCGAGCATGTCGCCCACGCCACGGCTGGTGATTGTGGCTCCGCTGATGGCGTCCACATAGTCGCTGCCGTCGAGCGGCTTCTGGCCTTTCTTCATCACTGCAATACTCTTGAAGGCGCCCTCTTTGTGCAGTTCCTTGCCGTCGAATTGCTTCTGGAACTCAGGCTCGGTGATGCGGGCTCCCAGGCCCGGTGTCTCACCGCTGTGCGTGAAGTAGGTGCCGTACACCGTGTTGCCATTGTCGTCGACAGCGGCATAGCCCCATATCGGGCCCCACAGGCCCGCACCGTACAGCGGAATCACGTATTTCGTCGACCCGTCGTCGAGCGTGCACACAAACACCGGCAACTGGCGCTGTGCCTGCTTGACGTTCTTGCTCATGTCAACTTCGAAGGCTGCCTTGCGTGTCGTGTCGACCACGGCGCCCAGCGAGTCGACCAGCATGCCGCCGGTCACATATTTGTCAAACGTTGCGCCCGTCTCGCTCTCGGTGGGCGGGGCGATGTGCACCGCCGCGAGAATCTGGCGGCGCTTGTCGTTGGCGATATTCTCGTCCTGACGCGGCTTGAGGCTCATGTACACCAGCGCCAACACAGCGCCCACGAGCACCACCATGATGGCCGCGTAAAGAATCTGATAGATATTGCTGTTTTTATTCATAGCACTTCACAGTTTATTTGGCGCGGCGCAACCGGCGCTTGATGTTGAACGAAATCACACAGTGGTCGATGAGCGGCGCGAAGGCGTTCATCAGCAGCACGGCCAGCATGGCGCCCTCGGGGTAACCACTGTTGTACACGCGAATCAGGATGGCAATCACGCCAATCATGAAGCCGTAGATGTATTGGCCGATGCGCGTGCGCGCTCCCGTCACCGGGTCGGTGGCCATAAACACTGCGGCAAAGGCAAAGCCGCCGTAGCACAGTTGCGTGCACGGGTCGAGCAGCGAGGCTGCGTAGGTGGCACTGGGCATGGCGTGAACCAGGGCAGCCATCGCCAGGCCGCCGGCAAACACCGAGCACATCACGCGCCACGAGGCGATGCCCGTAATCAGCAGGATGGCGGCGCCAATGAGGATGGCAATCATCGAGGTCTCGCCCGGCGAGCCGGCAATCAGGCCCGTAAAGGCGTCGCACTGACTCAGCGGCGTGCCCACCACATTATTTAAAATAGGGGCACTCGAGCCGTCGCCAGCGTAGGTGGCTATCTGGCCCAGCGGAGTGGCGCCTGTGAAGCCGTCGACCGCCGTGCCGCCACCGAAGCCCAGAGCGCTGTCGACCTTGACAAAGGCCGCGTCGCCGCTCATGCGCGACGGATAGGCGAAGAACAGGAAGGCGCGCGTCACCAGCGCAACGTTGAAGATGTTCATTCCCGTGCCGCCAAACACCTCTTTGGCGAAAATCACGGCAAACGCCGTGGCCACAGCCGTCATCCACAGCGGCGTGTTGATGGGAACGATAAGCGGGATGAGGATTCCCGTCACCAGGAAGCCCTCTTGTATCTCTTTGTGATGGATTTGAGCCGCGATAAACTCGATGCCCAAGCCCACGGCGTAACTCACCACAATCACCGGCAGCATGGCCAACAGGCCAAACAGGAACATCGACCAGAATCCCACCTCGGGCTGGCCAATGGCCAGGAAGTGCTGATAGCCGACGTTATACATGCCAAAGAACAGCGCCGGCAACAGCGCCACCACAACAGTGATCATGGTGCGTTTCAGGTCGTTACCGTCGTGAATGTGTACACCCGAGCGCGATGTGTCGTTGGGTGTGAACAAGAACGTCTCCATGCCGTCGTACACCGACTGCAGTTTGGCGAGACGCCCCCCAGGCTGAAACTGGGGTTTAATCTTGTTCATAAATTTGCGTAATGCGTTCATTATGGTAGTTTTATCTGATTTCTGTTATTGTTAGCACATTTCGGCGTGAAGCCAGTCGAGACCCTCGCGCACGATACGCTGAAGTTCCAGTTTGCTCGTGTCGGCATACTCGGCCAGGGCAAAGTCCTCGGGGGCAATCTCGTACACTCCCAGTTTCTCCATCTTGTCGATGTCGCGGGTGATGATGGCCTTGATTAAAAACTCGCCGTAGATGTCCATGGGCAGCATGCGGTCGTATTCGTCGAGACGCACGATGGCGCGCTCGCCGCCCTTGATGCGGGCATCCATGCTCACCTCACGTTTGCCGGCCAGCCAACTGGTGAAGTCGCGGTAGATGCTGAAGCGCTTCGGACTCAGCGCGGCCCAGCCCATAAACTCGTCGGGCACGGCAACCTCGGGGATGAGGGTCAACTGGTAGTAGGGCGCGCGCAGATAGCCGTCGGCTGCCACACGATGCCCGGTGAGCACATTGCCGCTGATGATGCGGCAGTTCTCGCTCTCGCTGTCGCCCAGCAGGCTGTCGATGCGGCAACCCATTGTGGCGCGCTGATAGTGAGGCTCGGCGGCACACTCGCCGGTGACTGCCACCACGGTGTCGTAACTCACCATGCCGGTGGTCACCAGTTCGCCGATGCGTGCCAGCGTGGTGACGTCGAGCGTCCAAACCACCTCGCCCTTGTTCACTGGCTTGATGTTGGCCAACTGCACACCGGCGTTGCCGGCAGGGTGGGGGCCCGAGACCTCATAGGTCAGTGCAGAGCCCAAGTCGAGTTGCTCGCCTGGGCGGCAGCACACGTGCACGTCGCCGTCGGTGAGCGATTGCAGGGCGGCCACTCCGGCAGCCAGATACTGCGCCTTGTCGCCCAGCACGAGGCTGAGTTGCGGAGCCAGCGGCGCCGAGTCGAATGCCGTCACCACGATGTCGCGCGGACGCACTTCGGGGTCGGGAACAATGTCGTAGGGACGCTGACGCAGCATGGCCCACAAGCCCGAGTCGAGAAGCAGGTCCAGCACGGCACCCTTGGGGTCGCGTTGCATGGGCGTCTCCTTGCCGTCAGGCACGATGACGATGGCCTCAATCTTGCGGCGCTCGCCACGACGCACCTCCTTGACGATGCCCGTCACTGGCGACGTGACCTTGATGCGCTCGCACGTCTTGTCGTGATACAGCGGCTCGCCAGCGCTCACACGCTCGCCTTCCTTCTTCTCCATGCGGGGCACAATGCCCTGAAAGTCATCAGGAATTACCGCAAAATCACTACTGGCGACCGCAGGCCGAATTTCAGGGTCGGCAATGCCGCCCTTCAGCATAAGGTCATAACCTTTTTTCAGTTTGATTGTAGTCATAGGTAATTATATATTCGTTTCTTAGTTTACACAGATAATGGTAACGAGTTGATTAAGTCGCTCATTACTAACGTATAACACACGCCTGGCAATAGCACCTGCCATTGCCGCATGTTACAGATATGCAAATTTCGCTAAAAAAATTGATACTCACAACATTTCTGCCCAAAAATAAGAGAAAACAAAATCCATTTCACACCAAAAAAATGATTCTTTGATGTGGCCAGCAGAATTATTGTCGTGTGGTTACTTGCGCAGGGTGAAGGTAAAGGCAACGCCGTGGGGGTCGATGGCTTGCGCTGTGATGGTGCCACCGTGCACGAGCACGGCATTCTTGACAATCGCCAAGCCCAGGCCGTTGCCTCCCAGCATGCGGCTGCGCCCCTTGTCAACACGGTAAAAGCGGTCGAAGATGTGCGGCAGGTGCTCCTCGCCGATGCCCAGGCCATTGTCGCTCACGGTGAACCGCCACTGTCGGCCCTCGTCGTCGGCGCTGAGTTCGATGGTGGCATCTTTGCCGGCATAATTGATGGCGTTGTCAAGCAGGTTGCGAAACACGCTATAGAGCAGTGTCTCGTCGCCAGTGACGACGATGTCCTGCGGCAGGCAGTTGTTCACTGTGATGCCATTCTCTTGGGCGCGGTGGGCAGTCTCGGCGACAATGTCTCTAACGATGGGCGCCACGTCGACGCGCTCCATCGGGCGCAAGCGTGCCGACTGCTCCATGCTGTTGATCAGCGACAGGTCGTGCAGCAGCGACGACAGCCGTACGGCTTGCCGGTGGGTGCGGCTGATGAATTGCCGTGCCAGGTCGGGGTCGAGGTCGGGATGTTCAAGCAGCGTCTCGCAGTAGCCTTGGATGCTGGCAACGGGAGTCTTGAGTTCGTGTGAGATGTTCTGTGTGAGTTCGCGGCGCAGTTTGGCCTGTTTTTCGGCCTGCTCGTTGCTGATGCGCTCGTCCATGCGCCGCGAGTAGCGGTATAGCACAAAACTCAGGGCCAGCATGATAACGATGGCGAAGGCTAACAGATTCCAGTCGATGCGTTCGTTAAGGAGTGACCACTGTGAGCGGTCGAAGTCGTCGAAGATGATAAATACCACGGCAAACGTGATGAAAAACATCATCACGGTCCAGAACATCTTCTTGCCTTCGCTAAGCGGTTTCATGCCTTAAAGAAGTAGCCGAAGCCCTGGCGCGTTGCCAGGCAGTCGCCGTAGGTGCCCAATTTCTTGCGCAGGCGAGTCACGTTCACGTCGACGGTGCGCTCGGTGACGATGACGTCGCTGGGCCACACCTGCTCGAGCAGTTGCTGGCGCGAGAACACCTGGCCGGGGTGGGCCATGAACAGGCGCAGCAGGTCAAACTCGGTGCGGGTGAGGGACACCTCGTTGCCGTCGATGCTGGCCTGCTTGCGTCGCATGTCTATTGTCAGGCCGCCGTGGCTCAGGCGCTCGGCGATGGGCGTGGTGCGGGCCAGCACGGCGCGCACGCGGGCCAGCAGTTGCTTCACCGAGAAGGGCTTGGCAACATAGTCGTCGGCACCCAGTTCAAAGCCGTGAAGCGTGTCGTCCTCGCTGTCGCGCGCGGTGAGGAAAATTACCGGCAGCGACCGTGTGGACTCGTCGTTGCGCAGGCGGCGAGCCAGTTCAAAGCCATTGATGCCCGGAAGCATCACGTCGAGCAATGCCAGATGGTAACGACCAAGGTCTTGCGCTAAGGCGGCCTCGCCGCTGTGTACCACGTCGGCCTCCATGCCGGCGGCACGCAGGTTGAACGCCACGATGTCGCACAGGTCGGGCTCGTCGTCTACTATGAGAATGCGTTTCGTTTCCATTTCGGCGGTAAAGTTACAAATTATTTTCCAAACTGGGCCTCCACGACGTTAACCACATAGTCGCCAAGTTTCTCGCATTCGCACACCAGGTCGGTGAACGAGGTGCCCGTGGCGTAGTCATACTCGTGATTGTTGATGGCGGCAATGTTGGCCATTTTCAGTTTGTCGCGCATCGAGTTGATTTCGTTCTCGATGCGTCGCGTCACCTTAAGTTCACTCTTGTCGGTGTGCTCGCGCATCACGTGGTTCATTTGAGTGAGGGCATTGTCGGTGAGTCGCATCATCTGCTTGATCTCGTTGGTTTGCTTCTCGCTGAGCGTCGTCTTGGTTGACTGGTTGCGGTTCATGGTGCGTGCCAGGTTATAGCAGGCGTCGCCGATGCTCTCAAGTTCGCTCACTTGACGCAGCATCTGGCGTATTTTTTCCTTCGTCTCATCGCTCAGGTGCTCGTCGCTCACCTGCTGCAGGAAGCGTGCGATTTCCAACTCGGTGCGGTCGCTCTGGTCCTCGCCCTTGACGATGCGCTCATAGGCTTGGGCAAATTCTTTTTCGTCGGTCAGCACAAAGAGCATGCGCACGTCGCCAAACAGGTCCTGAACCTGCTTGCCGAACACGCCCACCTCGCGCTGGGCCTGCAGCACTGCAATCTCAGGCGTTTGCACGATACCGGCGTTGATGTATTGCAGACGCACGGTCTCGCCTTCGGTGGCAACCTCGGCGGGTGCCTTTTCCTTGATGATGGCGCACACCAAGCGCTCAATCTGCGGCACGAACCAAATCAAGATCGTCGTGTTGGCAACATTGAAGCAGGTGTGGAAGGCGGCCAGCACGATGCTCAGTTTCGACGCGTTGGCCAGGAAGGCCTCGCCGTTGACGCTGTCGCGGGTCATCGTCACGTCGTAACCTACGATGTCGCACACGGCGTCGACAAACGGATGGAAAACAAACAGAATCCAGCACACGCCGAACAGGTTGAACAGCAAGTGGGCCATTGCGGCGCGCCGCGACTGTGTGGAGGCGGTGAGCGCGGCCAGGTTCGAGGTCACTGTCGTACCGATGTTCTCACCCATCACCAGCGCGATACCCTGATAGATGGGCAGCGCACCGCTCGAGCACAGAATCATCGTGATTGCCATCACGGCAGCCGACGACTGCACGGCAAACGTCAGCACGCCGCCAATGAGCAGGAAGAGCAGGGTGGTGGTGAAACTGTTGGGGTCGAACGACGAGAAGAACGACAGCACGGCTTGCTGCTCGCCCAGGTTCATGTCGACACCCGTCTGGCGCAGTGTGCCCAGTCCCAAGAACAGAAACGCCATGCCGAACAGGAAGTCGCCCACGTTTTTGTTGCGCTTGCGGTAAATCAATATCAGCGCAATCACAAAGGCGGGCCACACCAGGTCGGTGATGTTGAACGTGAAGCCGGCGGTCATAATCCACGCCGTGAGCGTGGTTCCGATGTTGGCTCCCATAATCACACTGATGGCCTGGGTCAGCGTCAGCAACTCGGCATTAACAAACGAAACCGTCATCACCGTCGTTGCCGTAGAACTTTGCACGGCTGCCGTCACGAAAATACCGGTGAGCAGCCCGGTGAAGCGGTTGGTGGTCATGCGCGCTAAGGTGTTACGCAACTGCGGACCTGCCATCTTTTGCAGTGTCTCACTCATTTGTTTCATGCCGAACACCAGCAGGGCAAGCGAGCCCAGCATGCGCAGCACGAGAATCACAATGTGGTTTTCCATTCTTGTCGTTTTTAGTTAACCAGAATCTGGTATTTTTTTTGCTTTTGCAAAGTTATGTACGGCACGCGATATTGCTATGGTTGTCGGTGTTACAATCTTGTTACAATTTTGCCGGGCCCCATATCGCGTTTACACCTTAAATATATTGTAACAATGGCAATGAGGCGGTCTTTAGAAGAATCGAAATGCAAATAAGAACAAAAAAATGTCGAAAAAAATCATAATGGTTTTTGTATTTTCAAATAAATGTCATAAATTTGCGTTAATTTTCTAAGTGAAGGGTTCGTGCCACAAGGGTGTGCCGAGCGTAACTGTGTGCAAGCCAGTACAATAGTTGTCGCAAAGCCCCATGATTGGTGCTCCCGACCGTGAGGCGCAACGTCAAGTCGCATGCTATGCGGCGGTACCGCGAGCCTCAAATTACGACGAGAGAAACTTACACATTTATTAATAACTTAATTAACAACTAATTTTTAACAGAATTATGGCTGAAACAACAAAAATTCAGACCCCAGCTCAGGCTCCCGCGCCTAAGAAAGCTGCTGACAACAAGGCTGTTACCAGCAAAGTTGGAGGTATCAAGAGTGCTTCAATTGTGATTTTAATTTGCTTTATCCTGGCAGTGTGCATCTACCTGTTCGTCTTCGGTGCAAGTGCTAACTTCAAGGATGGTAACAACGCAAATGCTCCTTTGAACCTGCTCGGTACCGTGTACAAAGGTGGTATTATCGTGCCCGTGCTGTTGACCTGCTTGCTCACCGTGATCGTGCTCACCGTCGAGCGCTGGATCGCCCTGGCAAAGGCTAAAGGTAGTGGCAACATCACCAAGTTTGTCGAGAACGTGAAAGACGCTCTGTCGAAGCGCGACATCAACAAGGCTGAGGAACTCTGCCGCAAGCAGAAAGGTACCGTTGGCGCTATCGTCTACGCTACTCTGCAAAAGTACAAAGAGATGGACAAGGACACCGTGCTCGAGAAAGAGCAAAAACTCACCTCGATCCAGCAAACCCTCGAAGAGGCTACCGCTCTCGAGATGCCCACTCTGCAACAGAACCTGCCCATCGTGGCAACCCTCACTACTCTGGGTACGCTTATCGGTCTTCTCGGTACCGTGCTCGGTATGATCAAGTCGTTCCAGGCTCTGGCACAATCGGGTGCTCCCGACTCGACCGAACTGTCAACTGGTATTTCTGAGGCACTTGTGAACACCGCCTTCGGTATCGCAACTGCTGCTCTCGCCCTTATTTCTTATAACTTCTTCACCAACAAGATCGATAACATGACCTATGCTATCGACGAACTTGGTTTCTCAATCGTTTCTACCTTCGCTGCTACTCACTAATTAAACTGTAGCGACAAAAAATCATCAAATCAACAAACGATTTAAGTTGTAAGTAATATGGGAAAAGTCAAAATTAAGAAAAAAGAAACCCGCATCGACATGACCGCCATGAGCGATGTGACGGTGCTTCTGTTGACTTTCTTCATGTTGACATCGACATTCCTGCAGAAAGAGCCCGTACAGGTGATCACACCGCCTTCGGTGAGCGAAAAGAAGGTGCCCGACTCGAAACTGATGTCGGTACTCGTCGCTCAAGACGGCAAGGTGTACCTGGAGTTGCTCGGTACTAAGGATTCAACCCTCAAGAGTGAGGACCTGCGCGAAGCCGTGCTCAAAAAAGCAGTGGCTAAGTACAACGCAACTCACACCAACAAGGTTAACCTTACCGCCAAGCACGTCGAGGCCTTCCGCAAGTCCAACGCTTTCGGTGTGCCCATCTCAAATATGACAAAATGGCTCGATATGCCTGTGGATGAGCGCGACAAAGCACTGAAGACGGCTGGCATTCCCATCGAGGAAAACTTCGATCTCACACGACCCACTGAATTCCAAATCTGGGTTCAGGCCGTGTACGATGCTCTCGAGGACGCCGGCGCAGCCGATGACATGAAAAAAGGTACTGGTATAGCAATCAAGGCGGATGCAGGAACTCCCTACGAGCGTGTGCAAGTGGTGATGAACAACCTGCAGACCATCAAGATGAACAAGTTCAGCCTGATGACCGCATTAAAGAAGGAGGAATAAGATATGGCAAAGAAAGAATTAAGTCGTCAAAAGAAATTCGATACCCGTATCGACTTCACTCCTATGGTTGATATGAACATGCTTCTTATCACGTTCTTCATGCTCTGTACGACCATGATCAAGAGCCAGACGCTTTCGGTGGCACTGCCTACCAACGAAAAGGTTGAGCAGCAAGACCAAGAGCAGGCTAAGCAGAGCGAGGCTCTAACCATCATCGTCGATGGCGGCCTCAAGAAAGCCACGGTCGAGGGCAAGGAGATCATGATGAGTGACCTGGACAAGTCGAAGTTCTACTATTATGATGGACAGGCCGACCTGGCCGCTCCAAACATGAAGGAGTCCAACATGAAGGGAACGGGTGATGGAACTCTGCGTTATATCTTCCGCGAGCGCAACAAAGCCGCTATCGACCTTATCGATAAGGAGAAAGAGCGTTGGCGCAAGGGTGAGATTAGCGAAGATGAGTATAATGAGAAACGTGCTAAAATTCAGGACGATAGCAACCTCAAGCGACCTGTTGTCATGATCAAGCCCACCAAGCAAGCAAGTTACGCCGACGTCGTGGCAGTGCTCGATGAGATGCAGATCAACAACATTTCGCGTTGGCGTATCGAGACCCTGAGCGCCGCCGACTCGACGCTGCTCAAGGGATTGGGTGTCGACCTGAGTACGCGCAAGTGATTTTGGTGTGTAGAGCTATTTTATGAACCTTTAAAAAGATTACAACTATGGCACAGTATGTAGATCTAACATCAAAAGAATGGTGCGACCTTGTATTTGAAGGAAAAAACAAGGAATTTGGCGCATATGAGATGCGTTTGGAATCCCCCAAGCGTCACAACAAGGCTGTGTTTTACACTATCATCGGCCTGCTGATTGTCGCTGCCGGTGCTTTCGGTTTGGCAAAGTACAACGAGTATCGTGAGCAACAGCGCCTCGCCGAGGAAGCACGTCAGCAACAAGTGCAACTCGACCTCTCTGAACAAAAAGAGGAAGAGAAGGAGGAAGAACAAACCATTATCGAAGAGAAGAAACCTGAAATTGAGCCCGAGCAGGAAATCGCTCAGCAGAAGGTGACCGAACTTGCCATCGTCGCCGACGAGAAGGTGAAGGAGGAACCCAAGTCACAAACAGAACTCGAGAAGACCGAGGAGGTATTTACCGCCAAGAACGTCGAGAGTGACAACACCAACCGCGCTGCTCTGGAGAACCTCAACAAGCAGGTGAAGATTGATGTACCCGAGCCCAAGAAAGAAGAGAAGAAACCTGAAAAGGAAGAAGTCTTCAAGTCGGTGGAGCAGATGCCTACCTTCCCCGGTGGCGATGCCGCACTGATGAAGTGGCTCAGTTCGCACATCCAGTATCCCACCATGGCCCAGGAGAACAACGTTCAGGGCCGCGTGGTCGTACAGTTTGTGGTGACCAAGACAGGTCAAGTGGGTGAAGTGAAGGTCGTTCGTTCGGTCGACAAAGACCTCGACCGTGAGGCCGTGCGCGTTTGCAAGAGCCTGCCTAAGTTCGTCCCCGGACGTCAGAATGGCCAGGCTGTGAACGTGTGGTACACCCTCCCCGTGACCTTCAAACTGCAGGGTACCAACTAATTTCTAGCAAGTGATCAGGCGGCCTCACGGCACGCCGTCACCCAATACAGGCTGCGGAGCAGGCAACTGCCCCGCAGCCTTTGTAATATTCCAAGCCCCCTCCCCCCTATAAACCCTAGAACCTCTAGAACCTCTTGAACCTCTAGAATCACTAGAACCTCCAGAGAATAACCCCCTGCATTGCGTTAATTATCATAAAAATGAAAACAAAAGTGCCCTTTTCATTGTGTTATTTCTCGAAATTCCGTAACTTTGTCAGTCAATAATTTCTCAACAATGCAAAACAACGGCTCACGCATCGTCGGCATTCTGCGCTTGGTATTCGGCATCTTCATGGTGTGCGTCTACCTGGGCATGGCTTACTTGCTGGCATCCAACTTCTTCGAGTGGTCGACAGCACCCACCTGGCAACTGATGCGCTGGGCGCTGGTGGTGATTCTCGCCCTCTACGGAGTGTACCGCGGCTACCGCCTGATCAAGGGCAGCGACTTCTATCGTGGCGGGCACGCGCGTGAGTGATAATGATGTGAAACACTAAACGATGCACAATAGCGTTATGACACATAAACTCCACTATCTGGCACTGCTGGCAGCCGTCGTGCTGCTGGCAGCCGTCGTGCTGCTGGCAGCCTGCAACAACAAGCAGTCGACCAACTCCAGCACCAGCGGCACTGCCGTGATTATCTGCGACGAGTCGTTCCAGAATGTGCTCGACCAGGAAATAGAGGTCTTTGAGTACACCTATCCCGATGCGAGCATCCTGTGCCGCTATCAGCCCGAGGCCGACGCCCTCGACTCGCTGCTGAAACGCAAGGTCGACCTGATCATCACATCGCGCGACCTCACCGACGCCCAGCGTGAGAAGTTGCAGTTGCAAAACCGCGCACACCGCTCGCGCAAGATTGCCGTTGATGCTGTGGCAATCATCGTCAACAAAGACAACGACATCGACCAACTCTCGATGGGCGACCTGCGCGAGATTTTCTCGGGTAAGTTCAAGAAATGGAGCGAGATAACCCCCACCAAGGCCTTGCGCGACAAGGACATCGAGATTGTCTTCGAGAGCAATGGCTGCGGGATTATCAACTACATGCAGAGCAAGATGTTGGAGCCCGGACAGAAGTTCGGCGACAACGTATTCGCACAGAAATCGACCGAGGACGTGTTTAAGGCTGTCGAGGCCCACAAAAACGCCATCGGCTTCATCGGCGTGAGTTGGATTACCGCCGACATGGGTGGCAAGGCCATGAGTGTCGACGAACGTGTGGAGCAACTCAACGCCAACAACGACCCCTCGGCAATCGAGTTCACCGACCGCATCAAGGTGATGCCGGTGCGTGCCGACGACCAGTTGCAGCCGCGCAAGCCCTACCAGTACTACATCAACAACGGCGAGTATCCCCTCGTGCGGGTAGTATGGGCTATCGACGCATCGGCCAGCGGAACGCTCGACCACGGATTCTTCTCATTCCTCACCGGAGTGATAGGGCAGAAGATTATCCTGCAAACCGGCGTGCTGCCCGCAGCCGAGCCGGTGCGCATGGTGGAAACATACTGAGATTATAGATTATAGATTATAGATTATAGATTTGGGGTTGAGAGGCAAATTTTTTGATGAAATTGCCTCTGGGCATTAAACCGCGGGGCCCCTGTTGCATCTAAGAGGAAAAATAACGCTCCAGGCAACAAATTGCTGCCGTAAACGTTAAAATGATGGTAAAGTGTAATGCCGCCCGCGCGACGGGCACGGAATTTGCCACCTTGCCATCAACGCGAGAGAATAAACTGGAAAAAATAATATTTTAAATCTTAAGACAATGAAAGCAAAATTCTTTATCGCAACTCTGCTCATTGCAGGTGCTTCCCTGAGCATGATGGCTCAGGGCTACAAAGATGGTATTGAGTTCTACAAGATTGCCGACTACGAGAACGCACGCGTGCTGCTCGAGCGCAACCTTGACGATGCCTCAACTAACAAGAGCGAGGCTTACTACTATCTGGGTATGATTGCGCTGCAGCAGAAAGACAACGCTCTGGCAAAGTCGTACTTCGACAAGGGTGTCGCAGCATCGCCCAACTATCCCTACAACTACGTGGGTCAGGGCGCTCTCGCACTCAAGGCCGGTGGCGATGCCAAGAAACTCTTCGACCAGGCACGCAAACTTTCCAAGAAGGACGCCAAACTCGAGGTGGCTATCGCTCGCGCTTACTATAACGCGAACCCCGCTACCTACGCCAAGGATATCGAAAAATGCATAAAGCAGGCGCGTAAGTACAACCAGAACGACCCCGACAGTTATATCTTCGAGGCCGACCAGTACACCGACCAGATGCGCTGGGGCGATGCAGCCGGTAACTACGAACTTGCTTACACTCTCGATCCTGCCAACATCGAGGCTTATGTGAAGTACGCCGATACCTACTACAAGGAGAATCCCGACTACGCTCTGGATCGCCTCGAGGAGATTATCGACAAGGCTCCCAACTCGGCTCTCGTGCAGCGCCAACTCGCTGAGAAGTTGTATGAGGGTGGTAAACTCGCCAAGGCCGCTCAGCGCTATGGCTCTTACATCTCGGGTACCAAGAACCACTTCCCCAAGGACGAGGCACGCTACTGCCAGTTGCTGCTTGCAGCAGGCGAGTATGCCAAGTGCGCCGAAATGGCTCAGAAACTCAAAGGCACGCTTTCCGCTGGCGACCCCTATCGGGTGGTAGCCGACCGCTTGGCACTCTACGGCTTCGCCGCTGCCAAGGATTGGAACGACGCCGCTGAGGCTGGTAGAAGTCTGTTTGCTGATGCCGGTGGCAACTTCGAGGCTAACGACTACGTGTTCTACGCTCGTGCTCTCGACAACATTGGCGACGCTGCAGGTGCCATGGCTGCTTACGACAAGGCTGTGCAACTCGATCCCAGCAACCTCGACCTGATTCGTGGTCTGGCTAAGAGTGCATCGGCAGCCGGCGATTTCAACAAGGCTCTCACCTACGGACAGAAGGTGCTTGACGCTACCAACCGTGGTGCTGACGACCTCTACGACATGGCCGACGTGTACTTCCAGAACGCAAAGAAACTGAACGGTGAGGAGAAGACCCTGGCTCTGAACGGTGGCCTCGACTACATCAACGAGGCTCTCGGCAAGGACGCCAACAACATCGCTTACCTCTATCGCAAGGCTCTCATCGAGCGCGAGAAGGACACCGACACTAACGCTGGAAACGCTGTCGACACCTACCTGCGCCTGGCTCAGGTGGTCGAGACCAGCCCCAATCGCGACGAACTCACGGCTTATCTGCCTGTTGCTTACAGTTATGTGGGTACCTACTATGTGAACAACAAGCGCATGGCCGACGCGGTGGCAGTGTTCAAGAAATGGCTTGCCATTGAGCCCGACAACCAGTCGCTGAAGGAGTTCATCCAGCAGTTCGACAAGTAATAGAAAACTGAAACATCGCAATCACTTGTGGGCAAGATGCATGGCGCGTCTTGCCCACATTGTGTGTTAGGTAAAAAACTCACTCGCTTATATACTGCAAAGCCCTCGCATTTCGTTATATACTATGTGTGTGACGCACGCGCGTTGCGCGCACGCAACGACATAGCGAAGAAGATTGTATGAAACATTATATCACATTATTGCTCCTGGCGGCGCTTGCTGTGGGGCAACTTGCTGCGCAAGTGCGCATCTCGGGTAAGGTCTACGACGAGCAGGATAGCCCCGTAGAGTTTGCTACGGTTCGCATTTTAGGCACCAACATCGGTGTGAACACCGACATCAACGGCTACTACGAACTCTCAGTCGCTCCGGCCGACACCATCATGGTGGAGTTTTCGTGTATCGGCTACAGCACCGTCACACGCCAGTTGCTCAAGCCCACAGGCACCATCTCGCTCAGTCCCAAACTCTACAAGAAGACGCATGAACTCACCGAACTTGAGGTGACCGAGTACAAAAAGCAAACCAACACCATGCAGAGCATCGATGTGGACGCAATCAAAATTACCCCCGATGCCAGCGGTGGCAGCGTGGAAGCCGTGCTCACCACCATGGCGGGTGTGACCACGAAAAACGAGATGAGTTCGCAATACATGGTGCGCGGCGGTAGTTACGACGAGAATAGCGTGTATATCAACGGTATAGAGGTCTATCGCCCGCAACTCATCAGTTCCGGTCAGCAGGAGGGCCTGAGTATCATCAACCCCGACATGGTTGGGGGTGTGACGTTCTCGACAGGTGGCTTTAATGCCGAGTATGCCGACAAGATGTCGAGCGCACTCGACATTACCTACCGCGAGCCGCAGGCTTTCGAAGGCTCGATAGCAGCAAGCATGCAGGGCGGCAGCCTCGCCATTGGCACAAACAGTAACTCCTTCGCGCAGTTGCACGGATTCCGTTACAAACGCAACTCTTCGCTCATGGGCTCGCTCGAGAGCAAGGGCGAATATGACCCGCAATACTTCGATTATCAAACACACCTCGTGTTCAAGCCCTCCGAGAAGTTCAAACTCTCGTTCCTGGGCAACATATCGATGAACGACTACCGCTTTACGCCCGTCAATCGCGAGACGAGTTTCGGCACCAGCACCAACGCCAAGTCGTTTATGGTCTACTTCGACGGCCATGAGAAGGACAAGTTCCAGACGTTCTTCGGCGCGCTGTCGATGGAGTACCGCCTGAACAAGGGCACCGCGTTCACCCTGCAGGGCTCGGGCTATCAGACCAACGAGTTGGTGTCGTACGACATCCACGGCGAGTATTGGCTCGACGAGGCTGGCACGGGCGGCGAAGAGGGCATCGGTGGCGAGTTGGGCGTGGGTAAGTATCATGAGCACGCCCGTAACCGATTGAAACTCAATGTCTACGACTTGAGTCTCAAGGGCACCACAGGCCTTAGCAATCACAATCTGTCGTATGGCGTGACGATGCGCCGCGAAAACATCTACGACCGCTCGCGCGAGTGGGAGTGGCGCGATTCGGCCGGATATTCGCTGCCGCATTTGCCCGGTGAGGTGAATCTGGTGTACAGCCAGACGTCGAGCCACGACCTGAACACCACGCGCTTTGCCGCATATCTGCAGGACACCTACAAGGTGATGACCAGCGCCGGCATGTGGTCAATCAACGCCGGAGTGCGTGTGTCGCACTGGGACTTCAATGGTGAGACGCTGTTCTCGCCGCGATTCAGCGTAGGCTTCGTGCCCGAGCGCAACAACCGCTTCTCGCTGCGTCTGGCAGGAGGCGTGTATTACCAGGCGCCATTCTACAAGGAATACCGTTACGAGCGATTCGACTCAATCGGCAACGCATATATCGACCTGAACAAGGACATTAAGAGCCAGCGAAGCATCCATGCCATCCTGGGTGGCGACTACTCGTTCCGCGCGCTCGACAGGCCGTTCAAAGTCACTGCCGAACTCTATTACAAAAACCTCTCGAACCTTATTCCCTACGAGGTCGACAACCTGAAGGTGGTGTACACCGGCGTCAACGGGTCGAAGGGCTACATCGCTGGCTTTGATTTCAAACTCTTCGGACAGTTTGTCGAGGGAACCGACTCGTGGATTAGTTTCTCGCTGATGAAGACCCAGGAAGACATGGACGGCGTGAAGGTGCCTCGCCCAACCGACCAGCGCTACAGTTTCGCGTTGTTCTTCACCGATTATTTCCCCAGCATCCCTCGCCTGAAGTTTAGCCTCAAGGCAATTTTGAGCGATGGTATGCCCACCACGGCACCGCGCATGACACGCGCCCAGTCCTACTTCCGGCAGCCGGCCTACAAGCGTGCCGACATGGGCCTGTCGTATATGCTCGTCGGGCAGGAGCACAAGCCCAGCGACGGTTTCCTGAGCCACTTCAAGGAGGCATGGATAGGCGTTGACGTGTTCAACCTGTTCGACATCTCGAACGTGAGCAGTTACTACTGGGTCACCGACGTGAATCACATCCAGTATGCTGTGCCCAACTACCTCACACGCCGCCAAATCAACGTGCGCTTGTCATGTAAATTCTAAAAAATGCTGAAATTTGTAAGCATTATTTGCATTTCAGCCGCTAAATGACTAAATTTGTGGGTTAATACGACAATTCATCATTTTCATAACTTATAAACAACAGTAAATATCATGGCAAAACCTTATGTAATAGGTATCGACATGGGCGGAACTAACACCGCCTTCGGTATTGTGGACGCACGTGGCAACGTGATCGCAAGCGATTCAATCAAGACCGCTAAGCACAGCAACATCGACGATTACATCGATGAACTCTACACCGAAATCACACGCATCATGGATGCCGTGGGTGCTGAGGACAAAATCAACGGCATCGGCATCGGCGCCCCCAACGCCAATTACTATACTGGCGTCATCGAGGACGGCGTGAACCTGCCGTGGCCTACGCCAATACCCCTGGCCGACATCGTGACAAAGAAATTTGGCATTCCGTGCATCATCACCAACGACGCCAACGCCGCCGCCATCGGCGAGATGACCTATGGCGCCGCCCGCGGTATGAAGGACTTCATCATGATTACCCTTGGCACTGGTGTGGGTAGCGGTATCGTGATTAACGGTCAGATGGTCTACGGCCACGACGGCTTTGCCGGTGAGTTGGGCCACGTAACGGTGAAGCGCAACAATGGCCGCACCTGCGGCTGCGGGCGCACCGGTTGCCTCGAGGCTTACTGCTCGGCTACGGGCGTGGCACGCACTGCACGTGAGTTCCTCGACATTCGCAAGGACAAGAGCAAACTGCGTGAACTCGACCCCGACAGCATCACCAGCAAGGACGTCTACGACGCAGCAATGGCTGGCGACAAACTTGCTAAGGAAATCTTCGACTACACCGGCACCATTCTGGGTGAGGCACTGGCCGACTTCACCGCATTCTCAAGCCCTGAGGCATTTGTGATCTTTGGCGGACTCGCTAAGAGCGGCGACCTGATTATGAAGCCCATCCAGGAAGCCTACGACAAAAATGTGATGTCGATTTTCCGCGGAAAGGCCAAAATCATCTTCAGCCAGATGAAGGAAGCCGACGCTGCCATCCTCGGCGCTTCGGCACTCGGCTGGGAAGTTAAAGAGTAAATTCCAGATTATAGATAACAGTTAACAGATAACAGTTAACAGTTTTGGGATTTGTAAATTGTTGATTTATTGATTTTAGATTATAGATGACGCCCCTCGCAGTTTCGGAACTGCGGGGGGCGCTTTGTTTATTGTGGTGTTACTTTTGCGGGATGGGCGGCACCATGGGGTCGTCGACGGCGCGCATCAAGTAGCGCAGGAAGTAGTCGTTGATAATCTTCGTCTTCTTGTAGTTTTTCATGCCCTCGTAGAGCATGAGCAAGTCGCGGTAGCCGGCATCTTCCAGTAATTGGCTCATCACCTTGTTGTTCACCTTCTTAACCTTGTGGTCGCTGAAGTCCAGCAGGTAGTATTGCGCTGGAATCTCGTTGGGGGAGTACAAATCACCGCCAAATTCAATGACATATTCCCTGGCATTGTCGTTGGGGTCCATGAGCACATAGTCGGGATGCTGGATAAAAGCCGTCTTGCTCGTGAAGTAAAACGGGGCCCAGAAATCGATGCGTTTGCTGTCGCCCTTGAAGTTCTTTTGAAGCCACATGGGCGATATATACCACAGGCTGTCGCCAAACGATACCGCCACCGCCTCTTCGAGGTATTTGTCGAAGCGACGGTCGGGACTTGAGATGTCAAGGTCCCAAGGAGTGAACACCTCGTACATGGGGTTGGTCAGCCCCATATCGGGCGACATGGCCATTACCGACTCCCACGAACTGTAGATATACAGTGTGTCGTGGCGTGCGTGATACACTATTGCGTCTTCGGCCATGGCGGTGACGGCTGTCGCCATCACGATGGCAAGTGCAATATGTTTAAAGAAGCGATTCATTGCAGTTGTGTTTTTTCCGTGCAAAGATACAAAAACCTTGCCAATATTGGGAATTTTCTATAATTTTGTGCTTATGAAACGCAAAAAACGAGTAGTAATCATCGGGTCGGGTGGGGTGGCCACCAGTATGGCACTCGCGCTGCGCGACCACGTGGAGATAGTGCAAATCTTTAGTCGCACGCTCGCCAACGCCCAGCGTTTGGCAGCCCGCGTGGGATGTGACAACATCGTCGACAACCTCGGCGCGCTCGACCTCAATGCCGATGCTTACCTCGTCATGGTTACCGACGATGCCATTGCTGAAGTGCTCAGCCTGGTGCCCGACAACGGAGCGCTGTGGGTTCACACATCGGGCTCTACGCCGCTGAGTGTCTTCGAAGGTCGGCGTCGCCATGCGGCGGTAATGTGGCCGCTGCAGTCGTTCTCGCGCGAGCGCGTCGAGGACATGAGCCATGTCTACGCCTTCGTCGAGGCAACCTCGCCGGCCGACGAGCAGGCAGTTGGCCAACTTGCCGCCATGATTACCGACCATGTGATGACAGCCGACAGTGCACGCCGCCGACAGTTGCACATCGCGGCCGTCTTCGCTTGCAACTTTGCCAACCATATGTTTACCCTCGCCGATGATGTGCTGCAGCGGGCCGACATACCCTTCGACGCCATGTTGCCGCTTATTCGCACCATGGTGTCGAAACTCGACACGCTCACACCCGAGCAGTCGCAAACCGGGCCTGCCGCTCGTGGCGACCGCGGCATTATCGCCGACCACCTCGCGTCGCTCTCAGGCAATGAGCGCGAAATCTACGACCTGCTCAGCCGCAGCATCCTCAATCATCACAACACAAAACCGAAGTAAACCATTATTTATGATAGATTACGATTTGACCAAGATTCGCGGTATAGCGTTCGATGTGGATGGCGTGCTGTCGCCGTCGACGATTCCGCTGCACGTAAGCGGTGAGCCGATGCGCATGGTGAACATCAAGGATGGCTACGCCTTGCAGTTGGCTGTGAAACACGGCCTGCAACTCGCCATCATCACCGGCGCCGCCACCACGGCGGTGCGTGTGCGCTTCGAGGGGCTGGGCGTGCAGCGCATCTATCAGGGCGCGGGCATGAAACTGCCAGTGTTTCTGCAGTGGCTGAAAGAAACGGGCCTCACTCCCGAACAGGTGGCCTATGTGGGCGACGACATCCCCGACCTGCAGGTGATGGCGGCCGCCGGACTGCCCATTGCGCCGGCCGATGCTGTCCCCGAGGTGATTGCCGCGGCGCGTTATGTGACCCCGTGCGACGGTGGCCATGGGGTGGCGCGACACGTGCTCGAGCAAGTGATGAAGGCGCAAGGCATGTGGCTTAATGCGGGCGGCGACGACACGCGCTCATTTTCATGGTAAAAACTGAGTGATTATGCTGGACAATTTAAAGAAATACGATGTGGTGCTGGCAAGCAATTCGCCGCGCCGACGCGAGTTGTTGAGTGAGTTGGGCGTGGACTTCCGAGTGGAGACCCTGCCGGGCATCGATGAGACGCCACCACCGGGGCTGCCGGCAATGCAGGTGGCTGAGTATGTGTCGCAAGTGAAGGCAAAGGCTTATTCCTTGGCTCCCAATGAGTTGCTTATCACGGCTGACACCGTGGTTATCCTCGGTGACGAGGTCCTCGGCAAGCCTCATGATGCCGAGCAGGCACGCACGATGCTGCGGCACCTCTCAGGTCAGGTGCACCATGTGGTGACCGGGGTAAGCGTGACCACAAGCCAGGGCATGCAGTCGTTCAGCGCGGTGAGCGCTGTAGAGTTCGACAACCTCACCGACGACGAAATCGACTATTACGTCACCCGCTACAAACCTATGGATAAGGCTGGGGCCTACGGCATACAGGAGTGGATAGGCTTCATCGGCGTGAAAGGCATCACAGGCAGTTTCTATAACGTGATGGGTCTGCCCGTGCAACGTCTTTACTCACTACTTAAGACCTTGTAAATCAGGATATAGCACTGCACAATGCGTGGTGCTGCCTTCAATGGGTGTCAACGCTGTGTCATCGAGGCATGGCGTTCGCTGTATCATAAAGCGTCCACGCATGCCGTGGCGTTCGCCCAGCGCCCCGGCCACCATGCCCATGGTGGTGCGCAGATTCACCTCCACGCATGCGTCGATGCCCACGCTGTCGCCATCGCGGTACAGCAGCATGTCCACCCCTATATCGCCATTATAATAAGGTGTGATGCATCGGTCGAGGGCACGGCGCACAGCATCTACCACCATGTCGAGTCGCGGGTAGCGCGCCGTAATCATGTCGTGAAGTTGCAGAGCCGAGGCCACGGTGCCACCGTTATATTGCAGGTGAAAGTCACTTTGAAACACCGAGTAGCCCGTCACGCGCAAGCCCTCGTCGTCGCAGCGAAACTCCACGGCGAAATCCATCACGCGGTCCAGCGCCGTCTCGCACAGCAGTGAGCCTTGCCGCTGCAGCGCGCCGCGCATGCGTTGCACAAAGTCGTTGCCGTCGGCATCCAGGGCGCGGTACACGCCGCGGCCGCTGCCACTCCACGGCTCCTTGACGTAGCCGCCGGCATGCTCATGAGCCCATGCCAGCACAGCGTCGAGCGTGCCCAGTTCTACCGGCTCTGGCCACAATGTTCCCAACTCAGCGGTGATGATGCGGTGCATGGCTATGGTGGTGCGGCGGTGTGCCAAGTCGCGCCAGCGACACAAGTCGGCATCGCTGGGCAGCAACTCTGGTTGGGCGCCCATCTTGAGCAAGGCGTGGCGAGCGTCGACGCTCCATCCCCAGGGGCGGTAAGCGACATCGGTGAGGCCAGGGAGGTCGGCCGCGGTGACCACCGTCACGTCGAGGCCGTGCTCGTCGAGCCAGCGTTGCCACCGCCGGTCGTCGGCAATGACCATGTCGCCAGGAGCCGCCAGCCAAGCCGGCAACAGTTGCAGGTCCCGTTGCATGGCGCGAGCGTGGGGTGGGGCGGTATAGCCCACGCCGCCGTGAGCCAGCGCCAGGTCGTTGCCCGGATTGAACCAATACACACTTCTCTTCATAACGGCAAAGTTACGACAAATCGAGAGCCGAGCAAAAGAAACTGAAAACATTTTTTTGACGGAAAACAGGCCAGTTGTTGCGCAGGTGGCAATTTTTATGTAATTTTGCCAATCGAAACAAAAACACATAAAGCATGAAAGCAACATTATACACCGAGGACGAGCAGCCCATGGAGGTGTTCGACGAGAAGAAAATGGCTGTTGCCGACCAGCCCGCTGAGCCGGTCGACGTGCCCAAGCAGGGTCTGTACATTGTCGATTACAAGCCGTTGTTGGTTCCCACCGTCATTGCGCTGGTAATTTTCATTGTTTGGGCCATTGCAACGTGGCTGCTGTAACACGCTGTATTGCAGGGTGATGCATTTCGGGTCGAAATTTTTTTGAAAAAAAACAGCAAAAAAGTTTGGTCACCTCAACAATTAGCAGTAACTTTGCAGTCGCAAAACGAAAAACGTTGGCCCCTTAGCTCAATTGAATAGAGTGTTTGACTACGGATCAAAAGGTTACAGGTTTGAATCCTGTAGGGGTCACAAAAGCGAGGAATTCTCAACGATTCCTCGCTTTTTTTGTCTATCCACCTATGACCTCTAGAATCTCTAGGGGCTCTAGAATCTCTAGGAAATATAGAATCTCTAGGGGCTCTAAGGACTTTATCCCCATTGTGACTTGTTGTTTTCACTCGGATTTTGAGGATTGGGGGCAGGGTGGGGTGACACATTGTCGGCAATGGTGACAATGTGGCAAAGCGCGGCGCAAAAATGGGCTGTGGAATGAAGTTTGCATACTTTGGCAGTGGCTTTCGAGGCCAATAGTTGGAATCATTAACACATTAAAATACTATTCAATTATGACAATCAAACCATTAAGTGACCGCGTTCTTATCGAACCGGCTAAAGCAGAGGAAATCGTCGGCGGCATCATCATCCCCGACAGCGCAAAGGAAAAACCATTGAAAGGCATCGTTAGAGCCGTGGGTGGTGGCACCAAGGACGAGGAAATGATCCTCAAGACTGGCGACACCGTTCTTTATGGAAAATATGCCGGAACCGAGATTGAAATCGACGGCGAGAAACTGCTGATGATGCGTCAAAGCGACGTTTTGGCAGTGATTGAGTAACACTATAAAAACCACTCTTTAAAAAAACATAAAATCAACCTGTTGCGAATATCGCACAATAGCGGTTGAACAACATAAAAACGACAACAATCATGGCAAAACTTATAAAATTTGACATTAAGGCTCGCGAAGAGTTAAAGAAGGGTGTTGACCAGTTGAGCAACGCCGTTAAGGTTACCCTCGGTCCTAAGGGCCGCAATGTGATTCTCGACAAGAAATATGGCGCTCCCCACATCACCAAGGACGGTGTGAGCGTGGCTCGTGAGGTGGAACTCGAAGATGAGTTCCAGAACATTGGAGCACAACTCGTTAAAGAAGTGGCAAGCAAGACCAACGACGACGCTGGTGACGGCACCACCACTGCTACTGTGCTCGCTCAGTGCATCGTTAACGAGGGTCTGAAAAACGTGGCCGCTGGTGCCAACCCCATGGAAGTGAAGCGCGGTATCGACAAGGCCGTCAAGCGCGTTGTCGAGGCCATCAAGGCTCAGGCTCAGGAAGTGGGCGACGACATCGGCAAGATTGAGAACGTGGCTCGCGTGAGCGCCAACAATGACGACGAAATTGGCCAACTCATCGCCGAGGCAATGAAGAAGGTGAAAAAAGACGGCGTGATCACCGTCGAGGAGGCTAAGGGTACCGACACCCGCGTCGACGTGGTGGAAGGTATGCAGTTCGACCGCGGCTACATCTCGCCTTACTTTGTGACCAATACCGAGAAGATGGAGTGCGAGATGGAGAATCCCCGCATCCTCATCTTCGACAAGAAGATTTCGGGCCTGAAGGACATCCTGCCGCTTCTGCAAGCCACTGTGCAAGAGCATCGTCCGCTGCTCATCATCGCCGAGGACGTCGACGGTGAGGGTCTGGCATCGCTGGTGGTGAACCGCCTGCGCGGCTCGCTCGAGGTGTGCGCTGTGAAGGCTCCGGGCTTCGGCGACCGCCGCAAGGAGATGCTCGAAGACATCGCTATCCTCACCGGTGGCATCGTCATCAGCGAGGAGAAGGGCCTCACGCTCGAGAAGGCTACTGTCGACATGCTCGGTACGGCCGAGAAGGTGACCGTCAACAAGGAGAACACGACCATCGTTAATGGCGCTGGCGACAAGCAGGCCATTGCTGACCGTGTGGCACAGATTCGCGCTCAGATCGACGTTACCAAGTCGACCTACGACAAGGAGAAACTGCAGGAGCGTCTGGCTAAACTCGCCGGCGGTGTGGCAGTGCTCTACATCGGCGCTCCCAGTGAGGTTGAGATGAAAGAGAAGAAAGACCGCGTGGACGACGCCCTGAGCGCAACGCGCGCTGCTGTGGCCGAGGGTATCGTGCCGGGTGGTGGCGTGGCTTATGTGCGCTGCCTCGAGGCCCTCGAGGGCTTCGCTGGCGACAACGCCGACGAGAACACCGGTATCAACATCATTCGCCGTGCCATTGAGGAGCCGCTGCGTCAAATCGTCGACAATGCCGGCCTCGAAGGTGCTGTGGTGGTCAACAAGGTGAAAGAGGGCAAGGGCGACTTTGGTTACAATGCCCGCACCGACCAGTACGAGAACCTCTTCGAAACGGGCGTCATCGATCCCGCCAAGGTGGCTCGTGTGGCACTTGAGAACGCCGCTTCAATCGCCGGCATGTTCCTCACCACCGAGTGTGTCATCGCCGAGAAGAAAGAACCCGAACCTGCCGCTCCGGCTGCTCCCGGAATGGGCGGAATGGGTGGCATGATGTAAAAAATCATCACATACAGCGCGCCAATCACTGGCGCTACCGACAAGATGCCTGGGCGAACAGCCTGGGCATCTTTTTTTATCATTGTTACAAAATGAAATATGAGTCGGCACACAGCGAAATGATATTTTGTGAGTCGATTATGCGTTGGCGCTAAATGCTGTCAATCAGTGCTATAGCATAAATATATCATGTAGCGTTTTACGTTCAAAATCAAGTGTGAAAAGCCCTTGCGCAGGTCAGAAGTTTTTTCGAGATGTCGAAAAAAATTGCGTAGTTCCAAATTTTTGATTAATTTTGCATGTCTTATACCCTTTGTTTTGGGGGTGTAAACGCGCGGAATTACATTCCGTTGCTATGCAATTAATTGAGAGTCAACACGTTGTGTCGCTCCCAAAACACCAAAATTATGGGCTGACGCGAAATTATGGCAACTACCGACCCACAAGTCACAAACCTCGGTCACGACACGAAAATCGACGAGGCCGAAGAGCAAAAGCAATGGTACGCCATGCGGGCGACATTCCGGCGCGAACTCAAGGCGAAGGACTTGCTTGATGCCAGCGGGATCGAGACTTTCATCCCCATGCATAATGTGGTCAAGCAGTTGCGCGGCAGGAGGGTGAAACTCATGGAGCCAGTGATTCACAATCTGCTCTTCGTCAGGTGTGAAAAGTCGGTCCTCCAGGCCTTCAAGGCCAAGGTGCCATTCCTGCAGTACATGACCACCGTGAGTCAGGGAAAACGCGTGCCAATCGTGGTGCCTGACAAGCAGATGGATGACTTCATCCAGGTGGCAAACACTTACGACAGCCAACTGCTCTTCCTCGAGCCCGGGTCGGTCAACCTCACAAAGGGCGCACGCGTGAGAATCCACGGCGGGCCATTCGATGGCCTCGAGGGGGTGCTCACAAAGGTACAAGGCAAGCGCAACAAGCGCGTGGTGGTGGCAATACAAAACGTGATTGCAGTGGCTTTCGACTATTTGGAGCCCGACACTCTCGAATACGTGAAACCCTGACGCGCTCATCATCTGACAAAAAGCATTCTACAAAGAATAAAATTATAAAATTTACGATAATGAAAATCAAGAAACTAATCGTTGCAGCAGCGGCATTACTCATCATGTCGGGCTGTACCACCGAAAAGGTGGGCTACTTCCAAGACGTGCAGTCGGGCGAAGTGATTCAGATGCAACCGGCCCGGGTGGTGAAGGCACAACCGGGTGACAAATTGTCGATTCTTGTCAGCAGCAAGAATCCTCAATTGGCTTATCTGTATAACCTTCCCATCGTGGGGCACTACGAGACATCTACCTCGTCGGCAACGCTGGGCAATTCGCGTATTGCCAGTTACAAGGTCGATGAGAACGGCGACATCCAGTTCCCCATCTTGGGCAAGTTGCACATCGCCGACATGACACGTGCCGAAATCGCTGAGACTATCCGCACCCAACTCGTCACCCAAGATCTGCTCAAGGATGCTACGGTGACTGTCGACTTCCTCGACCTCTACTTCTCGGTAATGGGCGAGGTGAAGACGCCCGGTCGTTTCCTCATCGACCACGACAAGACCACGCTGCTCGACGCGCTGAGCCGCGCCGGCGACCTCACCATCTACGGTAAGCGCGACAACGTGCTGGTGATGCGCGAGGAAAACGGCAAGCAGATGACTTATCGCATCGACCTGTCGAATGCCGCAAGCCTTTACAACTCACCTGCTTTCTATCTGAAACAAGAGGATATCGTGTACGTCGAGCCCAATGAGCGCCGTGCCCGCGAGGCAACGCCACTGGGCAACTCGCTCGCCAACCCGTCACTTTGGGTGTCGGTGGCGTCGTTCACCATGTCGCTCGCAGTACTTATCTTCAAATAATTACTAACTATGGCCGAAGAAATCTATAATGCATCACCTAAGGTGCAACAAGCCGATGAGCATGAGTCGATTGACTTTAAGGAACTCATCCACTTGTGCGTGTCAAACTGGTACTGGTTTGTAATCTCACTTATTCTGGCTTTGGGTCTTGCGGCTCTGTATATCCTGACAACCCCTAAGCAGTACTTGCGCCAATGTTCAGTGCTGATCAAGGACCAGAAAAACAGCAGTTCGCTCTCCAGCGACTTCGGTAAGTTTTCCGATGTGGGATTCAACATCGACAATACCAACCTGCACAACGAGATAATCACTTTCAAGTCGCCGTCTTACATGATGGAAGTGGTGAAAACGCTTCACCTCGACATGGTCTACGTGATGGATGGCACCTTCCATCCCGTGGTGCTTTACGGCAAGACGTTACCCGTTAACGTTGTGATGCCTGATGTCGACCCCGAGGAACACGCCTCATTCACCATGAAGTTGCTCGATAACAATGAGGTGTTGTGTACCAACTTTTCTGGTGGAGCACTTAACCACCTCGATGAGGATGACACCAAGACACGCTCTGAAGCGGCTAAAAAGGCGTTGCGACTTAAACTCAACGTAATGTCGCTAACACCTGTGGGTAAGGTGCTTATCACGCCCTCAGATTACTATGTTGGCAAGGTTGACGCAGCAATCCAAGTACATCACGCGCCCATTACCGACAAGGCCGAGGCTTATTCCGCCGGACTGATTGCCGAACTTAATGACGACCGTGCCTCTGTTATCGACTTGAAAATCATTAACATGTCGCCTGAACTTGCCGATGACATCCTCTACACACTCTACGACGTGTACAACAAGAAGTGGGTCGAGGACATCAACAAGCAGGCCACCAGCACATCGAACTTCATCGACGAAGAATTGCGGCAAATCCAGAATGAACTGGGCAACGTGGACGAGAGCATTGCCGGATTCAAGAGTGCCAACCAGGTTCCTGACATCAACTTGGCGGCGAATATTGCCATGCACAAGGCCGAATCCAATAGTGCACAGTTACTCGACCTGAACAACCAACTGCTCATGGCAAACCATGTGCGCAGTCAACTCGCTTCGGGCGACAAGCACCGCATCTTGCCCACCAACACAGGTATTGAAGGTGCCGCAATACCGCAGCAAATCAACATGTACAACGAGAAGGTGATGCAGCGCAACAGCCTCGTGGCCAACAGTAATGAGAATAACCCCCTCGTGCAAGAACTCGACGAGAGTCTGAACTCGATGCGCCAGGCAATCATTGCCTCGGTCGACAATGTGATTGTTACGCTGAAGGGACGCATCGGCGACTTGCGAGCAAGTTCGTCGGTGACGCAGGGCCAAATCAGTTCTAACCCCACTCAGGCCAAATATATCCTCACCGTCGAGCGTCAGCAGAAGGTGAAGGAGCAACTCTACTTGTTCTTGCTGCAAAAACGCGAGGAGACGCAACTCTCCAAGGCATTCACCGCCTATAACACCAAGATGCTCAACCCGCCGCGTGGCAGCAAGCGCCCGGCAAAACCCGTCAAGTTCAATGTCTTGCTTGTGGCTCTGGTCCTCGGACTTATTATGCCGCTGCTTATCATCTTCTTGATTAACACACTCGATACCAAGGTGCATACACGCAAAGACCTCGAGTCGCTCACACTGCCGTTCATTGGCGAGATTCCACTGTCGTACCGCAAGCGCAAAGGCTTGTTGGGCTTGTTCAACAAGCGTAAAGAGGTGCGCGAGATTGTCGTCAAGGAACGTAGCGGAAACGCCATCAACGAGGCATTCCGTGTGGTGCGTACCAACCTCGAGTTTGTTTCGGGTAAGGAGAACCGCTGCAAGGTCATCATGCTCACCTCGGCCTATGCCGGTTCGGGTAAGACCTTCATCAGTGCCAACCTTGCAACTAGTTTCGCTATCAAGGGCAAGCGCGTGCTGCTTATCGATATGGACTTACGCAAGGGGTCGCTGTCGGCATTTGTCAATTCGCCCGACCTGGGTATCAGTGACTTCTTGAGCGAGCACATCGACAACTTGGACGAAATCATGGTCAAGGGCTCAATCAATGAGAACCTCGATGTGATAGGCGTGGGAACTACACCTCCCAACCCCACCGAGTTGCTCTACAACAACCGTCTGGAGATGATGCTTAGCCAAATGCGTGAGCGTTACGACTATGTGTTCATCGACTGCCCGCCACTGGAGATCGTGGCCGACGCATCGATTATCAACAAGTTGTGCGACATGACAATCTTCGTCGTCCGTTCGGGTCTCTTCGAGAAGTCGAACCTCGTCGACTTGGAGCGTAACTACACCGAGAAGCGCTACAAGAACCTCACGCTCATCCTCAACGGTACGTACGACGAATACAACGGCTACGGCTACCACCGTTACGGCTATGCCGACAATTATTACCGCTCTCTGTATTGATTCATTGAGAAGCGGCGCCCATCACGTGGCAGTTGCCTGACCACAAAAAGAGCAACTGCCACGTGCGGGCCGAAAAGAGAATCAAAATCAATCATTCATAATAAACGTAAATAATAATAATTATAACAACATCATAACTTAAATGAAAGCTTGTTTTATGGGATTGGGCTACATCGGGCTTCCCACCGCAATTATCGCTGCCAAGCATGGTATAGAGGTTGTGGGTGTGGATGTGAATCCCGCTGTAGTCGAGATGACAAATAACGGAAAACTGCACATCGTAGAACCGGGTCTTGAAACAATGCTCAAGGAGGTTGTCGACAATGGCTCACTGCGCGCCACGTCGAAGCCCGAGCAATGTGATACTTACTTAATTGTTGTGCCTACGCCATTCAAGCGCGACCACGAGCCCGATATCTCTTATGTCGAAGCGGCAACGCGCACTTTGATACCCCTGCTCAAGGCCGGAGACCTCTACGTGATTGAGTCGACTTCGCCAGTGGGTACCACCGAGAAGATGGCCGACATGATTTTCACCGCTCGCCCCGACCTTAAGGGCACCCTGCGCATCGCCTATTGCCCTGAGCGTGTGTTGCCGGGTAACGTGATTTATGAGTTGGTAAACAACGACCGCGTGATTGGAGGCATCGACCAGGAGTCGACCAAGGCTGCCATTGACTTCTACTCGAAGTTTGTTGAGGGTACGCTGCATGAGACCAACTGCCGCACGGCAGAAATGTGCAAACTTACCGAGAACTCCAGTCGCGACGTTCAGATAGCCTTTGCCAACGAACTGTCGCTGATTTGCGACAAGGCCGGCATCAACGTGTGGGAACTCATCAACCTGGCAAACAAGCATCCTAGGGTCAACATCTTGCAGCCCGGATGCGGCGTGGGTGGACACTGCATCGCAGTCGATCCCTATTTCCTCACATCGGCATTCCCGCGCGAGGCCATGATTATCGGCAAAGCGCGTGAAATCAACAATTACAAAGCGCAGTGGTGTGCCGAAAAGGTGAAAAACACCATGCTCGAGTTTGAACTCAAAAACCAGCGCAAGCCACGCGTGGCTATGATGGGACTGGCTTTCAAGCCCAACATTGACGACCTGCGCGAGTCGCCGGCTAAGCGTATCACCACCGAGGTGATGCAAAGTTGCAACAACGCCGATATCATGGTCGTTGAACCTAACATAACTGAACACAAGGTGTTCAAGTTGACTGATTATCAAGTGGCTTATGAGAAGGCCGACATAGTGGTCTTCCTCACTGCGCACAACCAGTTTAAGACTCTGCCGTGGACCGACGAGAAGGTTATCCTCGACTTTTGCGGCATTTACAAGAAATGACCTCACGAGGCATGAGCCACATCGCGCGCTCATGCCTCAATTTGTGACGACACATACAGTGTAGCATGGTCACCAGCATCGCTGCCTATTATTTAACCGCGATAGTTCTGTTCTTACTCGCTTGGCATGCTTATGCCCGCGAAGAACGTCGTGTGCTAGATGGCCGTGGCACACTGGGATTCCTCAATTGGGAGTTTCTGTGCTCGATGGGCTTGGTAACGCTGTTCATGGCATTGCGTTACCACACTGGCTATGACCATGAGATGTACATGCAGCAATATGCCTACCTGATTGAGCACGGCAAGTTCTTGCGTCCCGATTTCGAGCCGGGTTTCCTTCTGGTGACAAAAGCCTTTGCGGCCATTAAGGCGCATTACGCTTTCTACTTCGCTTTTTGGGCGCTGATGCAGGTGGCCGCCATCTTTTTCACTCTCAGGCATCGCAAGTTTGTCTTACCTTGGGTGATGGTGCTGCTGTTACTTGGACCGTATTCCATCAACTACCTCACCTTCATGCGCCAGTGGACCATTGCGTGCCTGATGTTGCTCACACTGCCTCTGATTGAACGACGCAACTTTGTGTCGTTTTTGTTGTTTATGGTGTTTGTGGCCCTTGCCATGACACTTCACAAATCAGCAATGCTGCTGGTGCTCATCTATTGGCTGCCGTTTGGCAAGCTCGCCTCGCTGAGTCGGCGCACTTACGTTATAGCACTTGTCGTGTGCATCGTTTTGGGTTTGCTGCCTTACTGGATAGTCATCCTCAGGCCACTCAAGCCGATTATGCTGGCGGTGTATGCCAAGTACGACTACATGCTCACGCCGTTGCTGAATCTCGAGTTCAATTATCTGAACTGGGGTTTCTTGCACTGTATCGCAGTCTTTACCCATGTGTTTGCGCTGTGGTTCTTCCCGCAGGTGCGGCGCATGTTCAGCGACGACAAGTTCCTGCCCATAATCTTCACCATCGCCTTCGTGGGAGTGTGTTACGAGAACCTCTTTGTGAACACTAATTTATTCCTGGTTAGGCCCTGTGACTTTAGTTACATCTTCCTCCTGATTTTGCTGGGTTACACCTTTACATATTTATATAGGGAGAAAAAATTCTTGCCGCTGGCGATTGGTGCGGTGCCGATGCTGTCCTATGTGCTTATCAATGTGATTAAGGTGTGGATGTTGCCCGAAGGCATGCCGGCAAAGGTGGTGCTGTATAACTTCTTCTTCATGCAATGACGGTCGAAACAAAAACGTCGAAATTCCAGCAGTTGATTGAACTGGTCCGCAGCCATGACATCGCCAAGCGCTTTGTGAGCGGATCGGCGTGGAATTTCTTCTGTTCGGTCATGGCTAAAGCCATGGTGATGATTGCCGGAATCTATTGTGCGCGCTTCCTGGGAAAGGAACTTTATGGCCAATATGAGATGGTGAAGTCGACAATCAGCAACTTTGTGGTGATAGGCGGCGGTGGCCTGGCAATGGCGGCAACAAAGTATATCGCCGAGTTCCGCAACAACAACCGCGAGCGTACAGCATCTATCTATTTGCTCACCAATTATTTTGCTGTTGGCCTGGCTCTTGTTCTTGCCGTACTCATGTATGTCCTTGCCGAGGAACTGTCGATAGGGCTGCTTGAAACACCATCGCTGGTGCCGATGATCAAACTTTCGGCAATAGTGATGTTTATCGTGGTGATAAACACCGCTCAAGACGGTGTCCTCGCGGGGTTTGAGGATTTCAAGGCCCGTGCCCTCAACCTGATTGTGTCTAACTTTGTGCAGTCGGCGCTGGTGATGGCTGGGGCTTACTTCTATGGACTGCTTGGTGCCGTGGCGGGATATGGTGTTGGTTTCCTGTTCTTGACTCTATTCAACTTGCGCTCGGTTGGAGTCGACCTTAAGCGCTTTAAGATACCGTTGCGCCGGGAGTACATCCGCAAGGGTGATTTGAAACTTTTTTTCAGTTATTTCTTGCCCGCTCTGTTCTCTACCTTGCTCGCCGCGCCCACGTTCTGGATTATCCGTCTGTTGTTGGTGCGATTTGTCGACTTTGAAGCGCAGGCCGACTATGCGGTTGCCGACCATTGGCGCACATTGGTGCTCTTTATCCCGGTAGCCGTGTCGCAAATATTGCTGCCCATCCTTTCGAGTGAGGGAAGCAAAAACGTGCGCAAGTTCAGGAAAATCCTCAATTGGACCTTGACCATCAACGCCGCCATTGCTGCCGAAGTGGCTCTTGTGGTGATTGTAGGAAAAGACTTTATCGTCTCGCTTTACGGCAGTGGCTTTAACGACTCAATGCCGCTGGTGCTACTCGCAATCGCTTGTGTGTTCAACACAATGTCGCAGGTGCTCGGCATTGCCATCTCCAGTTTGGCGCGCATGTGGCAATGGCTTGTGTTCAACGTCCTGTGGGCCATTGTGGCCATAGGTTTTACATATTATTTCTTGAAGAATGGCTGGGGAGCCTCAGGGGCTGCCCTGGCAGTATTAATTTCTTACATTTGGCATGCAATAATCCAATACATATACATTAAAATTACTATACGTGAATAATATTCTATTTACCATTTATGGTTGTGATGTTTACGGTATAGACATGATGGAGATCATATTAATATTTATTGCACTAATACAGCTGATGCGAAACCGTATTGCTTCGGTGGTTGTTATAATTCTGCTGTTCTTTGAGTCCTTCTCATTTGTTGGAGTCAACACTTCAGAATTTGTAATAAAGCATCAGTATGACGATGTGGGATTGCTTCTGCTTTTCCTGCTGGTTCTCGTGCTTTTGGGTAGGCGTGCGCGTGCTGTCGACACGTCTTTACGTACGATTAAGCGTGGTGTGATAATGTTCTTTGTGTTCTTCTTGATATCATCGTCGGTCGACTTAATGGTAAACAATGTAGCCGTATTATCAATCATCAAGGTTTTTCGCAATTGGTTGTGCTTGGGTATGCTATGGTTTGTAAAGTACCTTAACACCAGGGAAGTGGAAAAAGTGCTGAAGGGTATTGTGGTTATATCTGTAGTGTTTTCGTTCTTGTTAAGCATTGAGTACCTTACCGAAACATCATTTACCGGTGCGCGTCGCATTACCATTGGCGAGTCAGCACGTGCATCAGTCCCGTGGATTCACACATTGTTGGCCTACACACTGCTTCTGAGCAACTATTTTACTCGAAAGGGATTGATAAAATGGACTGGTGTTGCCATAATTTTGACTAACATGTTGTTGAGTGCGTCTCGCTCTTATTTCGTGACGTATGTGGTGGTGACTATCGTCATCTTGTTTATCGTTGACAAGAAAATCAGTTTCAAAAAGATGTTTTACATGACTTTGGCTTTACTCGCCGTGGTCGTGGTCTTTACCACCGATAATAAACTGAACAAACGCTTCAATGATGCTCAAGAAGATGTTACGTCATTGAAACGTGAGAATGCCACTGTCGAGGGAAACTTTTCATTCCGTGTGCTGCTGCTTGCCGAGCGCATGCAATACATCAACACCAAGACGCAGTATGTGATTTTTGGCATCGGTAGCGTGCAAGAATCCGACTTGAAACAGAAACTGTTCCGAATTGGTTTGCGTAAACGTCGCGGAAGGTCCGGTGGTGTGACACAAATCGATACCGGCGACATTGCCTGGGCTGTGCTGTTCTTGCGATTCGGTTATGTGGGAACGGCAATATATGTATTCTTCATCTTCGTGCCTGCAATTTGGTACTTCTACAGGAATATACGCGGTGGCCCTCTGTCAGGATTTTGGATATATTTGTTTGTCAACCTGACGATGATATCAACCACTTATTCTTATATAGCCTCATCATTTTTCTGGTTGGTTCCAATAATGATGATGCGATTTGTCTTGCCTGATCGGCCTATAGTGAACAATTCCCTTACAACGCAAAAGTCATAATGATTCCCAAGGTAATACATTATTGTTGGTTCGGGTGTAATCCATTGCCCAAACTCGCTCACAAATGCATTGAGTCATGGCGGAAGTATCTTCCTGATTATGAAATCAAGGAGTGGAACGAGGACAACTTCGACGTGAACATGATTCCTTACACCGAGCAGGCCTACAAGGCAGGAAAATACGCCTTTGTGAGCGACTATGCACGGTTCTGGATAGCGTATAATTATGGTGGCGTGTATTTCGACACCGATGTCGAGGTGCTCAAGCCCATGCAGGGGATTATCGATCAGGGAGCATTCTTGGGCAGTGAGAATTACATCTACAAATCGGGCGACCGCCTTAATGTGAATCCCGGTTTGGGCCTGGCTTGCGAGGCTGGGAACCCGCTTTTCGGTGAACTGATGAATTTGTACCACGGCCGCGACTTTACCTTGCACGATGGCGACGTGTTTGTCACCATAGTAAAGATAACCAGCGACTTGCTATATAGCAAGGGACTGCAGTCGATTAACGAGGTACAGCAGATTGATGGGGTAACAATCTATCCCGCTGACTATTTCGCACCGCGCCAAACCATTGACCAGAATATACCTTTTACTTCTAACTCTTATTCAATGCACCATTATGCCAACAGTTGGATGCCCCGCAAACAAAAGTTTTATTACTGGATTAGGGACCTTTTCCCGCTGTCGTGGGCCCGAAAGATTGCCGCTCTAAAGCGTCGTCTTAAATAGTGAATTTGAGAGTACAAAGAATGGAGAGTAACAATAGTTTACAAAATAGTTTTGAAGATATCACACCCGTAGAGGTGTGTGGCGTGAATATCTATCCTTTCAAGTCGGTCGACGACTTGATAGATGCCGCCGACCGCCGCAAGCGCATACTGGTGGCCATCAATGCCGAGAAAATTGTCAATTCCACGCCCACAACACGTGGCATCATCAACAGCAATATCGGATACAGCGATGGGGTGGGGGCCGTGAAAGCACTCAAACAAAAGGGCTGCGGCGACGTGCCGAAAATCCCCGGTTGTGAGTTGTGGCTTAATATCATCAATCGCTTTCATGACTCGCACTCGTTCTATTTGCTGGGGAGCAAGCAGGAAGTTATTGAACAGACGGTGAACAAACTGCGCACCGAGTTTCCCGACCTGAACATTGTGGGCTATCGCAACGGCTACCTGAAAGACGATGCCGACCGTCAAGCGGTCATTGATGAGGTGGTGAGCCTGAGGCCCGATGTGGTGTTTGTCGCCATGGGGTCGCCACGTCAGGAACTGCTTATGAGCGACATGCAGGCACGCCATCAGGCCATATACCAGGGTTTGGGCGGCAGTTTCGACGTGTACTCCGGAAATGTAGAGCGAGCACCACAATGGTGGCTCGACCACAACCTGGAATTCCTGCATCGCTTTGTGAAAAACCCCAAGCGATTCAAGCGCTTGATTCCTATCGGCAAGTTTGCCTTGCGATTGTTGTTCCACCGCATTTAGTGGCATATAAAACAACCGGCATTAAAATAGTATGATTAGCAAGGATATCGCTCGGCGAGTGCTCACAGTGGGTGTGCAACATCTTCCGCCAACTGGCGGAGTGTCGCAGGTAATCTATTCTTACTATAAATACATCTTCCCGGTTTTCAACTACATTTGCACCACTCTTGTCCGCACATCCAAGTGGCGCAAACTGCTCTGCCTGTTCCAGGCTATTGCAAAATGCATGTGGAAACTGGGCACCGACCGCCAGTTGAGTATCGTGCACATCCACACTGCAGCCCGCGTGAGTTTTCGCCGCAAGGCCATATTTGTGCGCATTGCACGGCTGTTTGGCCGAAAGGTGGTGATGCACATCCACGCAGGGGCGTTTATCGACTATTACCATGAGGACCCCGACTTTGTGAAGCGTATGCTGCTCAAGTGCGACGTGCTCATCGTGCTGTCTCAACTTCATGTGCCGTTCTATCGCGATACCGTAGGCCACAAAAACATTGTGGTAATCAATAACATCATCGCCGAGCCGCACCTCAGCGGTGAGCCTCGTTCGGCTACTGGGCCGTTGCACTTGCTCTTTATGGGCGACATCAAGGACGAGAAGGGGGTCTTCGATATGGTTGAGTGCTTCGATGAGCATCGCGACGAATTCGATGGAAAGGTGGTGCTTCACATTTGCGGACGCGGACAGGACGAGCGCCTGCGCACCATGATTGAAGAGCGCAATTTAAGCAGCATGGTGGTCTTCGAAGGGTGGATTGAGAACGAACGCAAGGACCAGTTGCTCAACCAGTGCCACATTAACATCCTGCCAAGTTACATCGAAGGCCTGCCAATCTCCATCCTCGAGGCAATGTCGTATGGCATGCCAATAATTTCCACTACGATTGGCGGTATTCCCTCCGTAGTCGATCAGGACGTGAATGGAAGCCTGTTCACCCCGGGCGATAAAGCCGCCATGGCTGCGGCAATCAAGCATTATATCGACAATCGCAAGGCGGTGGCTGAACAGGGCGAGCGCTCGAG
The DNA here is from genome assembly GCA_902776835.1 of uncultured Bacteroidales bacterium. Classification (GTDB taxonomy): domain Bacteria; phylum Bacteroidota; class Bacteroidia; order Bacteroidales; family Muribaculaceae; genus Sodaliphilus. The sequence goes on along the minus strand of CACYRK010000008.1, from coordinate 35,549 downwards.
ACACCTGAGCAAGCAATACTTCCCTGATGCAGTGGCAACATCCCTCGAGGCCCTTTATCAATCAATGCTAAGGGCTGACACGTGATTGCCACACATGGCTGCGGGGCCGCATTATCGCTGTGATAGTGCGGCCCCGCGGCATTTACTCGTTATGAGGCTCGATTAGAAGTGCCAGTATTCCGGGTCACGCCAGTCGAGCGGCTTGCCAGAGGTCGACGGCTCGGTGCTGGGTTGTGTGGTGGCTGGTGTCGCATGGAATGTGCGGTTGCGGTCGGCAATGTGCTGGGCCATGCGGTCCATCACGCGCTTGTCGCTAACGCGGGTGGTGTCGGCGGCAAACAGGTTAACTGCATTGTTTTCAACATAGTAGGCTATGGCCGAATTCTCCCACACGCCATTGCGCTCGAAAGCGTCGATATATGCCGGGAAACGCTTTTGATACTGATTACGTTTTGTGAAATAGCGCTTGTCGAACTCCATCTCCAAGCCCATGCCCCAATTGCGGGCTCGCTGGCATGCTTCGTCCAGTCGTGAGTCGGCAACATTAGGGTGGAAGAAGTGACCGGGTTGCAGGTAGGCGATATCGAAACCGAATTCTTGCCACTGCGAAGCGCGCCTCGAATTAAAGAACGGAATCCAGTAGAAGTGCATGTTTTTAGAGTGGATGTAATTAGCCACTGTTTTCACCAACTCATCGTCGTTTTCGCCAATCCACTCGTCGCACCAGTAAAAACCATCGAGGTCAATGTTTTTGAAGCCCTGTTGGTTGTAGCGCTCGATAAATGTGTCGATATACCACTTGGCGGCGGCAATGCGGTCGGCTGTTTTGCTGAAGTTCATTTTTTTGCCGTTCAATGTGCCCCAACTCTTGTGGCCAATGATTGGGGTTGGCACGTTAACAATCACTTTGTGGCGGAATGGTGGAGTTCCCAACTGCTTGATGGCGTTGCCCACAGCCGTGTTGAGGCCGTCCAGGTCCTTGCCCTTGGCGAAGAGGCGGTCTTGTAGCCACAGCCAGTCTTCACGGCGCGCACTGTTGAGTTCAGTGTCTTTATCGGTGTGGTAGTTGAAAAATCTTTTCTCGTTATTCTGGAATTCAAGAAACAGGAAGCCCGGAAACATCCAGTCTTTATGGCCGTCTACAAAGGTGTGCATCACTAATGGCTCCACCTGCTCGGGAGTCCACTTCATGCGCCAACTTGCGCCATAATACATCAGCACCACGTCATTGACGTAGTTGGTGGGGTATGCGCCTCGTGAGGCCCTTATTTGGCCGCTTGCCGGCAGGCATGCCAACAGGGCAAGCAGCGCCCATAATAATCGGTAGTGTTTCATCGTTTTTGCGTTGTTGGTTTTTCAATGCCACAAAGGTACACAAAAAACTGTGAAATCAACACCTGAAACCCATTTTTTCTCGCACTTCTTTATATAAAAATGTTGCTGAAAAATTGGTCGGGGATTTTTGGCGACAAGATAGCAGGAATCGTGGTGTTGATGGCGTTTTTTAGACGATATTTTGCCGCTTTCATGCCCCATGTTACATTTTTCGTAAAAAGATAAGCCGATTGTGCGGATTATCCAGATTTTATTATTAATTTTGTTGGCTATTTCACGACTTGCTCCGCAGTGGCTTTTTTCGATAATGCTTTATGCTGCAGGCGCTTGGCGCGAATTTTACGAGAGAAATAACATATTCTTTAATAATTTTATATGAAGTATTTGTACACACCGAAGAGAATCATGGCCGTCGCTTTCATGCTGATTGGCCTGGTTGCCTCGGCTCAGTTGGTCGACCGTGCTACGTTCGACCGCTACCTGAGTGAGGCCGAAGCTCTCTCGAACAATCGGGTGAGCTTGCGTGCTAAGGCCGCTGCGGCCGAAACACGCACCGACCTTAGCACAAATCCATTATCTATTGATGAGATTGTTGTGCAACCCGGTGAGAACGTCACGGTGCCGGTTTATTTCGACACCTCGGTGATGGCTTCTTATCGTGATGAGTGCTGTCCCCGCGTCGTTTACTTCGACCTGGTTTTGCCCGAAGGCATCTCGGTCGTAAGCACAATTCGCGGCTCGGAACTGCAATTTGAGGACGCTGGTACGGTGTATGCCGACATTAGCGTCACAGGTAACTACGTCGAAGCATCGCACACGCTGCGTGTACTCGGCTATGGACTTGTGAACGCCGACATGATGCATGCCTATCCTACCGGCAAGTTTGAGTATGCCCTGATTACGCTGAAGGCCGATGCAAGCCTTACGCCGGGCACCACACTCGACATGCCGATGAGTGCTGTTAAGTTTGTCATGGCTGATGAGCCTTCGGCATTCTACTACAACACCACCGACATCTTCAACATCAACATCATCCGCAATGCCGCAAGTATTGCCCTCGACAAGACCGAGGCAACGATGACCGTAGGTGAGACGCTGCAACTTAATGCAACTGTTCTTCCTGCCGACGTTACCAACGGCGACGTGACCTGGAGCACCAGCGATGCCACCATCGCAACTGTCGACGAGAACGGTCTGGTTACCGCCCTCGCAGTAGGCAATGTGACCATCACCGCCACCACTGCCGACGGCACCGAACTGACTGCCACCTGCGCCATCACGGTCAACCCAATTGTGGCTACAAGCATCACCCTCGACAAGACCGAGGCCACGATGCTCATCGGCGAGACTCTGCAACTCACCGCTACCGTGCTTCCTGAGAATGTTGCTAACGGCGACGTGACCTGGAGCACCAGCGATGCCACCATCGCAACTGTCGACGAGAACGGTCTGGTGACCGCCCTTGCAGTAGGCAACGTAACTATCACCGCCACTACTGCCGACGGCACCGAACTGACTGCCACTTGCGCCATCACGGTCAACCCGATTGTGGCTACAAGCATCACCCTCGACAAGACCGAGGCTGCTATGCTCATCGGCGAGACTCTGCAACTCACCGCTACCGTGCTTCCCGAGAACGTTACCAACGGCGATGTGACCTGGAGCACCAGCGACGAGGCTATCGCAACGGTTGAAAACGGTCTGGTGACTGCCCTCGCAGTAGGCAATGTGACCATTACCGCCACCACTGCCGACGGCACCGAACTGACTGCCACTTGTGCAATCACGGTCAACCCGATCGTGGCTACAAGCATCGCTCTCGACAAGACCGAGGCAACTATGCTCATTGGCGAGACTCTGCAACTCACCGCTACCGTGCTTCCCGAGAATGTCACCAACGGCGACGTGACCTGGAGCACCAGCGACGAGGCTATCGCAACGGTTGAGAACGGTCTGGTGACTGCCCTCGCAGTAGGCAACGTGACCATCACCGCCACCACTGCCGACGGCACCGAACTGACTGCCACCTGCGCAATCACTGTCAACCCGATCGTGGCTACAAGCATTGCTCTCGATAAGACCGAGGCCACTATGCTTATCGGCGAGACTCTGCAACTTACCGCTACCGTGCTTCCTGAGAACGTCACCAACGGCGACGTGACCTGGAGCACCAGCGACGAGGCTATCGCAACGGTTGAGAACGGTCTGGTTACCGCCCTCGCAGTAGGCAACGTGACCATCACCGCCACCACTGCCGACGGCACCGAACTGACTGCCACTTGCGCTATCACCGTCAACCCGATTCTTGCTGAGAGCATCGCTCTCGACAAGACCGAGGCTACGATGAACATCGGCGAGACTCTGCAACTCACCGCTACCGTTCTTCCTGAGAACGTGACCAGCGACGACCTGGCTTGGACTTCGAGCGACGAGGCCATCGCAACGGTTGAGAACGGTCTGGTGACCGCCGTTGCCCCCGGCAACGTGACCATCACCGCCACTACCACCGATGGCAGCGAACTGAGCGCTACCTGCGCCATCACTGTCAACCCGATTCTCGCCACCAGCATCGAACTGAACGAGACCAGCGCATTCATGTACAAGGGTCAGACTCTGCAACTCGAGGCTACCGTGCTTCCCGAGAATGTTACCAATGGCGACGTGACTTGGAGCACCAGCGACGAGACTATCGCAACTGTCGACGAGAACGGCCTGGTGACCGCTGTTAAGGGCGGCGATGCCGTGATTACCGCAACCACCGCCGATGGCAGCAACCTGACTGCCACTTGCAACATCCGCGTCTACAAGCGTGGTGATGTAAACAACGACGGCGAGGTCAATGGTGCCGACCTGAACATTCTCATCAATATCATTCTGGGCAAGGATAGCGCCGACAACTATGACGGCCGCGCTAACGTGCACGAGGATGACGAGATAAACGGCTCGGACATCAACGACGAAATCAACATCCTTCTAGGCAAAGATGAGTAATAAGTCGGCCTGATAGGTTTAAACAAAAAAGCACATGTGGCAATCGCTGCATGTGCTTTTTGCTTTTTTTGTGGAGGGTGTTGCGCTTGTGAAAAAAAAACTGTAACTTTGCAGATTGGATTAGCGACTGTGACGATGAGAATGTTTTTGAAGATAGCAATCGTGATGTTGGCGCTTACGCTGGGCAATGTGGCCTACGGGCAATTGCAATGGCGCGAGACCAATCGCGACATCCCAAAACGCAGTCTCACCGACCCGCGAGTAACCGATGGAATAGAGATATATGGCTATAATGGTGTGATTTACATCAAGACCCCTCGGCGCATCGCGGTGCGTGTGTTTACCATACTCGGCCAGAACGTGTCGCAAGCCACGCTCACCCCGGGTACCCACGAACTCAAGATTGGCTCACGCGGAATCTACATCGTGAAGATTGGCAACCTCACGCAAAAAGTCGCCCTGTGACAACATCAAAAGTGATATTTATGAATAATTAACCAATAATACTATTTTGACATTATGACAAGTAATGAGAAAATCGATTGGAGCAATTTAACGTTCTCCTACATGAAAACTGACTACAACGTGCGTTGCACTTTCAAGGACGGAAAGTGGGGCGAAATTGAGGTGTGCGAAGATGAAAACATCACATTGCACATGGCTGCTTCGTGCCTGCACTACGGTCAGGAAATCTTCGAAGGCCTGAAGGCTTTCCGCGGTGTCGACGGCAAGGTGCGTCTGTTCCGTCCCCGCGACAACGCCAAGCGCTTACGCGACAGCGCAATGGGTATCAAGATGGAACCCGTTCCCGAGGACCTCTTCATGAAGATGGCTACCATGGTCATCAAACTCAACGAGCGTTTTGTGCCGCCTTATGAGAGTGGCAGTTCGCTGTATCTGCGCCCCCTGGAAATTGGTATCACGCCGCGCGTGGGTGTCAACCCCGCAACTGAGTATACGTTTATTATCTTCGTCACCCCAGTGGGACCGTACTTCAAGGACGGCTTCAAGCCCACCAAGGTGGCTATCTATCGCGAATTTGACCGTGCTGCGCCTCTGGGCACCGGACGCTGGAAAGTGGGCGGCAACTATGCCTGCGGTATGGCCGCCACGGCAAAGGCCAAGGCCAACGGCTTCTCGGCGGCTCTCTTCCTCGACCCCAAGGAGAAGAAATATCTCGACGAGTGCGGTCCGGCAAACTTCTTCGCCATCAAGGGCAACAAGTACATCACGCCCAAGAGCGGCTCGATCCTGCCGTCAATCACCAATATGAGTTTGCAGACCCTGGCTGCTGATCTGGGCATGGAGGTGGAATGCCGACCCATCCCCGTTGAGGAACTTGCCGAGGTCGACGAGGCTGCTGAGTGCGGAACCGCTGCCGTGTGCACACCGTTGAGCGAAATCTTTGACGAGGGTGCTAACCACACCTATGTGCTCACCACCGACGGTAAGCCCGGCCCCATGGTCACCAAACTTTACAACGCCCTGCGCGACATTCAGTATGGCCGCGCCGAGGACAAGCACAATTGGAACACTATCATTGAGTTCGACAAGTAATCATTAACTCAAGTGCCAGGGCATTCGTGCTCTGGCACTTGTTGTATCTCTCCGCTTTATGCTTGACTATAACAGAATCATCGACAAGTATGTCGACCCTGCCATCGAATTGCATAGCGTGCTCATCACCCACAGTCGTGCGGTGGCCGAATTGGCCTGTACTTTTGCCGAGCGACTGATTGAGCGCGGCGAGGCGGTCGACACCGACTTTGTCTACGAGGCAGCGATGCTTCACGACATCGGGGTGTGTCGCGTCAACGCGCCAAACATTCATTGCCACGGCACTGAGCCATATATCATGCATGGCATCATCGGTGCCGAGATTCTGCTTGCCGAGCATCTGCCTCGCCACGCGAGGGTGAGCGAGTGCCATATCGGCACCGGCATCACGCGCGACGATGTGCTGACCCAGCATCTGCCCATTCCTGCACGCGACTATCTGCCTATTACTGTCGAGGAAATGCTTGTGTGCTATGCCGACAAGTTCTTCAGCAAGAACCACCTCGGTGAGCCGCCGCGATCCATCGAGGTGATACGCGAAAAACTGCAACGCTTCGGGCCGGCTTCAATTCAGCGCCTCGACGCTATGGTGGAGCGATTCGGTTTGCCATAAGTTCAATGGCAGTGAAGACTAAAAAGAAAACCATTTGCCCGATTCGGGTTTCATTATTAATCAGAATAATCAATTGAAATTTATGAAAAAGTACGTTTGCAACGTGTGCGGCTACGTCTATGACCCGGCCGCTGGCGACCCCGACGGCAACATTCCCGCCGGAACCGCGTTTGAGGATCTCCCCGCCGATTACAAGTGCCCCCTGTGCGGCGTAGGCAAGGAAGATTTCTCTCCTGAAGACTAATCACACTTCACAAAGCAAAAAAAGTCGGCTTATGCCCGGCTTTTTTTGTTATTCGCATGTGGCTTGCGGCATAGTGCCGTCATGTGATTCTTGGCAGGCTTACTCGGCCACTATCCAGCGGCCGTCGTCGCCTTTGACGATGAGTTGCTGCTTGTAGAGTTGGCCCAGCGTGCGCTTGAAGTCTTTCTTGCTGCACTGAAATGCCGCCGTGATTTCCTCGGGGCTCGACTTGTCGCCAAGCGACAGTGTGCCGCCATGCTCACGCATGTAGTCCAGCACGCGATGCGACAGGTTGTCGACGCGCAGTCGCACCACCTTCTCCAGCGTGAGGTCAATCTTGCCGTCGTCGCGCACCTGACGCACGTAGGCCGGGTGGCGTTCACCGATGTTCACGCTGCGAAACAGTTGGTTCTGGTAGAGCATGCCCCAATAGCGGTTGTCGACAATCACGCGATAGCCCAGTTCATTGTGCTGCACAATCAGCACCTCCACGCGCTTGCCGGTGGGGTAGGGAGCGGCCTCGCGAGCCAGAAAACGGTCGAGTTTGGCGCTCGCCACCACGCGGTTCGAAGCCTCGTCGAGATATACCCGCACAATATAACTGCGACCGGCTCGCATGTCGACACGCTGCTCGCGAAACGGCACCAACAGGTCCTTCGCAGTCAGGCCCCAATCCAAGAACGCGCCGACGGGATTCACTGCCTTCACGCGCATCAGCGCAAAATCGCCGACTACAGCCACCGGAGTCTCGGTGGTGGCCACAGGACGACCCTCGCTGTCGTTGTACACAAACACGCGCACACGGTCGCCAAGGTGCATTGCATCGGTGATGTAGCGTTGCGGCAGTAGCACCTCGTTCTCTTCGCCGTCGTTCAGATAGTAGCCAAAGTCGGTCTCGCGCCCAATTGTCAACTCGTTATATTCTCCAATGTTTATCATACTCCAAATTTTTTGCAAAAATAAGAAATTTCCTACAATCACCCCACAATTTTTCTGCTTTTCACACCTGAGTAGTTTTCTGAATGGCATATTTTTTGTAACTTTACACAAAAATTCACTTACTATGAAACGTGTAAATCTCCAATTTATACCGATTGTATTTCTTATTTTGTTGGTAGTCAGTGTGATGACGGCGTGCGGAAATGGTGCTGGCGGCGATGCCAACAGTGCTGATACTGTCGCTTTTGCCACCAAGCGGGTGAGCGACACCACGCGTTTTGTCAAAGCCAATGGCATGAAGTGTGAAATCATTGCCGATGCCACAGTCAATTACCCCAAGCATTTTGGCGACAAAGCCACCACGGCTAAGTTGCAGCAGTTGTTTGCCTCATTGATAGTCGACGGCGGCGACACTTTACGGCTCGACGATGCCATGCAGGCAATGGTGACCAACTCGCTTCATCAACTCGATACGCCCGACGGACAGGCTGCCGCCGAGCCTATCGACGAATTCGACGACACAACGCCAATCTACAGTTACCACACCGTGGCTACCGTCAATGTGCACTACAATGCCAACCTCCTGCTCACTCTGTGCAAGGTGTTTGTTGTGAAAAAGAACGACCGCGTGACCTCGGTATCGCACACCTATTATAATATAGACCTCGACAAGATGGCGGCCGTCGACTTGCATGCCCTCTTGCGCGACGATGCCCTCACCGATGTCACTCAGGCGCTGCGCACGCGACTGCTCGAGCAGAATAAGGTGGCTACCAACGATGAACTTAACGATTTGGGCTACTTCAACATCGACAACCTGGCAGTGTCGTCAAATTTCTATATCGACCCGAAGGGCGTGACGTGGAGTTACCTGCCGAGCGAACTGGCGGTTGACGCCGTCGGCGAGCCAGAGATAATGCTTGACTGGGAGACGCTCCAGCCGTTTTTGCGCGACAATACCATCGCTTCACGTCTGAAATGACTTTTTGTCATGAATACTGTAAACCATTATTTCCCGGAACTTACCGAGCGGCAGCGTGAGCAATTCGACATGCTTGCCACGCTTTATCCCGAGTGGAACGCAAAAATCAATGTCATCTCGCGCAAGGACATCGACAACCTCGAGGTCAATCATGTGCTGCACTCGTTGGCATTGGCAAAGTTTGTGCATTTCTTGCCAGGCACTCGTGTGCTCGACTTGGGCACCGGCGGCGGTTTTCCCGCCATTCCGTTGGCAATCTATTATCCTGAGGTGACCTTCCATCTGGTCGACCGCATCGGTAAGAAACTGCGTGTGGCACAGGATATCGCCACGCAATTGGGGCTCGACAACGTCACCATCCAGCATGGCGACGTGGCCGAGGTAAAAGGCAACTACGACTTTGTTGTGAGCCGCGCCGTCATGCCCCTCGACGACATGGTGCCACTGGTGAAACGCCTGATAGCGCGCGAGTCGCATAACGCCGTGCCTAACGGACTGCTGTGCCTGAAGGGCGGCGACCTGCGCGACGAACTCAAGCGCTATGCCAAGCAGGTGCTCGTCGACGACATCAAAAACTATTTTACTGAAGAGTATTTTGAAACCAAAAAAATAGTTTATTTACCATTATGAAAGTCCACACTATTACCACATGGCTTTTTGGCGAGAACATTCACATCGCTTATCACGAGGATACTCGTAATGCCATTATTATCGACCCAGGAATGATGAAGCCTGAAGAGAACGAACAAATTGAGCAGTTCCTGACCGACAACAACCTGACGTTGAAGATGATACTGCTTAGCCATGGTCACGTCGACCATATCACAGGCGCCAATTGGCTTGCAAAAAAGTATGGCGCGCCGGTGATGGGCAGCGACGACGACAAGATGTATTTGTCGAACCTCTCATTGCAGGCCTCGATGTTCAATCTTAAAATCGACACTCAGTCAGTTAAACTCGACCGCGTGCTCAAGCATGGCGACGTGCTTCAGTTCGACAACGAGCCGCTGCATGTGCTCGCTATGCCCGGACACTCCCAGGGCGGCCTTGCTTTCTATGCTCCGGAGAGCCAACTAGTGTTTACCGGCGACAGCGTGTTCTTGGGCAGCATAGGTCGCACCGACCTGCCCGGAGGAAACTACGAGACGCTCATCGAGAGCATCGAGCGCGAAATCCTCACCCTCCCGCCTAACACCCTGCTTTACAGCGGCCACGGCCCCACAACTACCGTAGCCCACGAGCGCGACTTCAATCCCTACCTGTAATTTCAATATTATAGATTTTTTGCTGTCCAATAAAACTGTTCATAGGCCTCTCATTGGGATAGCAATCAGTGGTTGTCGCGGTAGTTTTTGCGTGCTTGAAACATTTTTTCTCTTATACCACCTTCTTTCACAAAGTCGGCTTGCAACCGCTCAATAAGTTTGCGAAGCAGGTAGTCCTCTTGGTGTAACATTGTTATGGCGATATTGGCGATGGTGGCATCAGAGGTTTTGGCTATGGCGTCACGGTAGAATGCACTGTCGTTATGCTCTTTACCGACTTCGCGAGTTCGGTGGCTCCGTGGGTCATCAACTTGCCATTGTTCCAACCCGCGAACTCGTAGATAATCCTCATAGTCAGCAAGCAATTCTTGGAAACTGGCACGTGCCACGTTCATCAGTTTTAACTCTGTCTCACTCGACGTGGATGATGCTGCACTGCTCTCGGCAATATTCTGCTTCCCACTGCGGGCGGCCTGAATCATCTGGTCGATTGTGCGGTCGCCTTTCGACAGATAATGATGAGCAAAATAGAACGTGATGTCATAAAGGCATTCTGCCTTCTGGTAAACGACAAGTTTCTTATAATCTCCCTTTTGCTTTAGAAAGGTGTTCATGCTGGTGTGATTGTTAAATGATATGGGTCCAATGGGTCAAATGAGGCGAATGGGTCCCATTAGTCCCATTAGACCCATTAGACCCATTCTATCCACTATTTCCCCAGCAGGATGTTGATTAGGGCGTTGATGTCGCTGCCGTCGACGCCGCCCTGGCCATCCACGTTGGCGTTGTAATTGCTGGCGTCGGCCTTGCCCAGGATGATGTTGATGAGCGTATTCAGGTCATTGCCGTCGACTTCGCCGCTGCCGTCCACATCACCGGGAAGACCGTCGACATGCTCAACGATGTTGGTAAAGTTTTTCCAATATTGAGCGTTGCGGTACATCTCAACTGTGCCGGCCGGCACCTCGAGGATGCATGTGCTCGTGGGCACGTTGTAGAATACGTAGTTGCCCATCGTCACGGCACTCACGTCGCTAATACCGCTCGTTATTCTCTCCAGAGCGGTGCAATCAATGAATGCGTAGTCGCTGATAGTGGTAGTGGTCGACGGGATGTTGATCCGACGCAGGCTGGTGCAGTTGCTGAAGGCTGCGTAGCCAATCTGGAAATCATTGTTGCCCTCGGGCAGGGTGAGTTCGGTGAGGCCGGTGCATCCGCTGAAGGCGTAAGAGTAAATATTAGTCACGCTTTGGGGAACAATGGTGTTTTTGCAGCCTACCAACAGATATCTATCGGCGTAGATGATGGCGTTGCAACCATCGGGCGACGAATAGTTGTAGGGGTTGTTCTCGTCGACCACGATGCTTTCCAGGCTTGGGCAGTTGGACGCTATGCTCCAGCCAATAGACTCGACGCTGGCGGGAATGTACAGTGATTTCAGGTTTTTCATCGTCGAGAAGCAGAATTCACCTATTCTTGTCACCGTGTTGGGGATTACCGTGTTGTTGCTGCCGTAGAGCATGGTGTTGGTTTCGGTGCTGATGATGGCGTTGCAATTGTCGCGCGAGTCGTAGACAGGGTTTGCGCTGTCGATGGTGATGCTTTCAAGAGCGCTGCATCGCTGAAATGCGTATTTGCCGATTTCGACCACCGAGGCTGGGATGCGCACGGTGGTGAGCGCCATGGACTCGTAGAACGCCAGCAGGTCGATCTTCGTCACCGTGCTGGGGATGTCGATGGCGGTGATGCCGCTGCCGTAGAAGGCGTCCTCGCCAATCATCGTCACTCCGGTGGGGATAACGGTGCTGTTGCAGCCGACGAGCAGCGTGTTGTCGGCGGTGCTGATGATGGCGTTGCAGCCGTCGCGCGAGTCGTAGAGCGGATTTCCGGCCTCAACAGCCAGGCTGTTAAGGGCCGGGCACATGATAAAGGCGTCGTAGCCCACTGTGGTCACCGAGCGCGGTATTACCGCACCGGTGAGTTTGCGGCAACCGGCGAAAGCCCAATCACCGATGGTGGTAACGCTGGAGGGAATGGTGACCGAGGTCAGCGACGTGGCGTATTCGAATGCGCACTCGGCGATCGCCGTCACGCTGTAGGTGGTGCCATTGTGCGTCACGCTAGGTGGAATGTTGGCCTCAGTCAGTTCACTGTAGTTGCCATAGTTGTTATAGACGGTCCACGTAACGGTGGCCGTTGTGCCGTCGTCATTGATACTGTAGGCCAAATCGTCGACCATGAAGTCATACGCCATTGCTGTGCTTGCCGTGGCCATTAGCAGCAGAACGCTGATGATTTTGATTAGATGTTTCATGATTGCGGTATTTATTAGTATTAATGTGCAAATGTAGTGAAAGATAGTGAATTGTCAATAATTTGATTGACAAAACTTTCTTCAGTGGCTGGCGCGGGTCACTTCTTTGACACCACGCAGTTGGCTGATTTTCTTAATTAGGTCGTCAAGTGAGTTCAACGAACTGATACCCAGTACCATAAATCCCTCAAACATGCCGTTGTGGCTATTGATGGATATTGAGCGAAGCGACGTGTTGTCGGTTTTGTTGACAACCGATGTGATGTTCGACACAATGCCAATGTCGTCCTTGCCCACTACACGCAGTGTGGCGGCAAATTGCGCCCCAATTTTCCCCGACCATTTGGTCTTAATCATGCGGTAGGGGTATTTGCTGATAAGGTGGCGCACATTGCCGCAGTCGGCACGGTGAATCTTTATGGCGCCGTCGCTGGCGATGAAGCCCACTATTTTGTCGCCATAGATGGGGTTGCAGCAGCGCGACAGTTTGTAGTTGATGCCCTTCACGTTGTTGCCGATAACCAGGATGTCGTCGTTGGTGTGCTCGCTCTCGGCCGGCTCGCGCTGGTGCAGCACAAAGTCTTGTGCCGTGCCGTGGGGTAGGGCGCTTGTGGGCTCGTTTTGCCGCTCGACCTGCGCCTCGTAGCGCTCCACGATGGTGTTAACATCGAGCGCCCCCTCGTGAATGGCGACGAAAAACTCGGTCAGCGTCTTGTAGCCTAACGGTTTGAGCAGGCGGGTCACGACGCCCTCGTCGTAGTCAATCTTGCGGTTGCGGAAGCGGCGTTGCAACTGCTCGCGGCCCATGTTGGCCATGCGCACCTGTGTCTCGTTGAGCGCTTGGCGAATTTTTGTGCGTGCTTTGCTGGTGGCCACGATGTTGAGCCAGTCCTGGCGCGGTACCTGGGTCGACGCGGTAAGCACTTCCACCGTGTCGCCGTTTTTCAGGCGATAGTTGATGCGCTGGTTTTTCCCGTCAACTGTTGCGCCAATGCAGGTGCAGCCCACGCGCGTGTGGATGGCGAAGGCAAAATCGAGCACCGTGGCACCTTGAGGAAGTTTGAACAGGTCGCCGCGAGGGGTGAACACAAACACTTCCTTGTCGTAGACGTTGCGCTGAACTTTGCGCATCAGTTCCATCTGGCCTTCGCTGCCCGTTTCCAGCACCTCCCGAACGCTGTTCATCCACACGTCGAGGTCGCCCTCGCTCTTGATGCCCTTGTATTTCCAGTGCGCCGCCAGGCCGCGCTCGGCAATCTCGTCCATGCGCTGAGTGCGTATCTGCACCTCCACCCACTTGTCGTCGGGGCCGATGACCGTGGTGTGAAGCGACTCGTAGCCGTTGCTCTTAGGGATGGTAATCCAGTCGCGCATGCGCGATGTGTTGGCCGTATAGATGTCGGTGACAATCGAGTATGTCACCCAGCAGTCGCGCTTCTCGGCCTCGGGCGCTGAGTCCAGGATGATGCGTATGGCGAAGAGGTCGTAGATACCGTTCAGGTCCACGTCCTTGGTCTTCATTTTGTTCCAAATGGAGTTGATTGACTTGGTGCGGCCCTTAATCTCAAATTTCAGCCCAGCGTCGAGCAGCGCGCGGCGTATAGGCTCAATAAAGTCGTTAACGTACTTGTCGCGCTCGATTTTAGTCTCGTTTAGTTTCTGCGCAATTTGTGTGTAAACCTTGCGGTTCAAGTATTTAAGCGACAGGTCTTCAAGTTCCGATTTAATCTGATAAAGTCCTAATCGGTGAGCCAACGGGGCATAGAGATAGCGTGACTCAAGCGAGATTTGTCGCACAAAGTCTTCGTCGGGGTGGTGGTTGATTTTTCGCATCAGTGCCATGCGGTCGACAATCATGATTATGATCACGCGAATGTCCTGTGCGAATGCCAGGTGCAACTTGTGGTAGTTGTCGTCCTGCACCTGGGCGTGCTTCGAGTAAAGCAGTGCCACGCGCTTCAGGCCGCCAATTAGCACGGCTATGTCCTCGCCGAAGTCGCGGGTCACCTCGTCGATGCTCACCACGTCGTGGCGACACAGTTGGTAGAGCAGCGTGGCGATGACCATGTTGCGGTCGGGGCTGATGTGACGCGTGAGCAGGGTGGCGGTGCTCAGGTGGCGCAACACAGGATTCAAACCGTTGGCATAGCGGCCAAGTTTGCCACTCTCAATGCCGCGCACGGTAAGGTCGTGCACACGACGGGCATCGCCGGGTTGTAGCAAGCCGGCATGGCGGGTGAGCAATTCCTTGACCATCGATATCACTTCGAGGCGCTCTTCGGGGGTGAAATATGCATTGTCCATGCTTCGAAATTCACAAAATCAATGCGAAATTAGAAAAATATTGCAAATCTTGCAAACTTATTCGCTCAAATTGTGTAACTTTGAAAAATTTTTGGCGGGTGATGTTTTACATGCTAAACGAGCGCATCACTCACCTTATATCCAACGCAACTAAAGATAAGGAGGTAATATGCTGAATCAAGACGATTTAAAACTCATCGAGGCAAAGGGAATCACCGAGTCGACCATCGACGCTCAATTGAAGCGTTTCGCCGCCGGCTTCCCAGCGCTAAAAATCGAGGCAGTGGCCACCGTAGAAAACGGCATCGTGCGCCTCGACGACAAGAAGGCTACTCAATGCCTGCGTTTGTGGAAGGAATTTACCGGAACAATCGAGAAGTTTGTGCCGGCTTCGGGCGCGGCCAGCCGCATGTTCAAGGATTTGTTTGCCTTTGTCAACTCGGGCAGGAATGAGCCGTCGACGCCATTCGAGGAGGCTTTCTTTGCTCACATCAAGAATTTCGCCTTTTTCCCGCTGCTCAATAAGGCTTGTGTTGAACTTTATAGCAAAAACATCGACGACCTTATGGCCGACAAGCGCCACGCCGATGTGGCACGGGCTCTGCTTGACGCCAAAGGCCTGAACTATGGCGCGCTGCCCAAGGGCTTGCTTAAGTTCCACCGCGCAGCGGGCGGCTCGGTGCACACCCCCGTCGAGGAACACCTCGAGGAGGGCGCACAATATGCCGCCGACCGCAACCGCCGTGTCAACCTCCACTTCACCGTCTCGCCCGAGCATCGCCGTGAGTTTGAGAAACTGCTTGCCGCTAAGGTGCCCTTTATGCAGAAGGTGTGGGGCGTGACCTACAACGTCACCATGAGCGAGCAGAAAGCGTCGACCGACACCATTGCCGTCAACACCGATAACACCCCGTATCGCGACGCCAACGGCAACCTGCTCTTCCGCCCCGCCGGACATGGCGCTCTCATCGAGAACCTCAATGAGCGCGATGCCGACGTGATTTTTGTCAAGAACATCGACAACGTGGTGCCTTCGCGCTTGCGCAACGTCACCACGCGATATAAGAAGTTGATTGCCGGATACCTGGTGTACTTGCAGCGCGAAATTGCCAAGAACCTGCGTCGTCTCGACGCCGGCAATGTCTCTGAGGCCGACCTGAAGGCGATGCTCGCCTTTGTCGAGCGCGACCTGTTCACACACTCGCCTGCCACAGCAACCATGAGCAGCGAAGAACTCGCCGCTTACCTGCGCCGTAAACTCAACCGCCCCATCAGGGTGTGTGGCATGGTGCGCAACGAGGGTGAGCCGGGTGGAGGACCGTACCTGGCCTACAATCCCGACGGCAGTTACTCGCCGCAGGTGCTCGAGGCGGCACAAATCAATCCCGACGACGCGCGCGCCGTGGAGATGATGAACAGCGGCACGCACTTCAACCCGGTGGACCTGGTGTGCTACATCAAGGACTACAAGGGCGAGAAGTTCGACCTCAAGCAGTTTGTCGACCCCGACACCGGCTTAATCAGCAACAAGTCGAAGGACGGCGTGGAAATCAAGGCGCTCGAGTTGCCCGGACTGTGGAACGGCTCGATGAGCGATTGGAACACCGTCTTCGTTGAGGTGCCCATCGAGACTTTCAACCCCGTGAAGACTGTCAACGACCTGCTGCGCCCTCAGCACCAATGATTTAGATTAAAGATTATAGATTATAGATTAAAGATATGAAACACAATTTTTCAAAACTGATTTTTAGCCTGGCTGCCCTGCTGGTGAGCCTGGCTGCCTGTGCACAGGAGCAACAAAAGCAACTGCCTGAAGCCGAGTCGCAAGATGTCGAAATGGCCGCCGCCCCCGTTGGCGAGGTTCGTGCCATCGACATGGACCAGTTTGCACAGTTGGTTGCCGACTGGCATGCCGACGAGTGGAAATTCATAGGTCAGCGACCCTGTGTGATTGACTTCAACGCCACCTGGTGTGGCCCCTGCCGTCAACTGGCCCCCATCCTCAAAGATCTCGCTAAGGAGTATGCGGGAAAGGTCGACTTCTACAGCATCGACGTGGACGAAAACCGTCCGCTGGCACAAGCCTTCGGCGTGAGCAGCATCCCCTTGCTGATCTTCTGCCCGATGGAAGGCACCCCTGATGGCATGGTGGGTCTTCACCCGAAAGACGAAATCACCGAAGCCATCAATCAAATGCTCGGCAAGTGAGTTCAATGGCATGCCATTGAAAGATTACAGATTATAGATAACAGTTAACAGATAACAGATAACAGTTAACAGATAACAGATAACAGATAACAGATAACAGATAACAGATAATGGTTAACAGATGGCGGCGCGTCACACGACGTGCCGCTGTTGCTTGCCGGTGGGTGATAGTGACAATTTGTCTCATTTGCCCCATAACACCCATTTAACCCATTTGCCCCATTGCCCCATTTGCCCCATTGCTCCATTTTTTTTAGAAAAAGTTGTGCGCGGGGCTTTGCCGTGTGGGAAAAATGTTGTAACTTTGCACCGCTTTTTTTAGCACAACAATATTAATTTATTAATTTTAAACGTTTTATGAATCATTACGAAACCGTTTTCATTTTAACTCCCGTTTTATCTGATGCACAGATGAAGGAAGCGGTAGAAAAATTCAAGACCGTTCTCACCGACGCTGGTGCTACCATCGTCAACGAGGAGAACTGGGGTCTGCGTAAGCTTGCTTACAACATCCAGAAGAAATCGACTGGATTCTACACTCTCATTGAGTTTGATGGTGAGCCCACCATCGTTCGTACCCTGGAGACCGCCTATCGCCGCGACGAGCGTGTGCTGCGGTTCGACACCTTCCGCCTCGACAAGTATGCTGCCGAGTATGCAATTAAGCGCCGCAACCTGAAGAAGGCTGCCAAGGATGAGAAACCTGCTGAAGAGCCCGTGGCTGAGCAGGCCGAAACAGAAACTAACGAATAATCATTGAGGAGGAAAAACATTATGGCACAATCTGAAATTCGCTATCTTACTCCACTGTCGGTCGACACTAAGAAGAAGAAATATTGCCGCTTCAAACGCAGCGGTATCAAGTACGTTGACTACAAGGATCCCGAGTTCTTGAAGAAGTTCCTCAACGAGCAAGGCAAAATCCTGCCCCGCCGCATCACCGGCACTTCGCTCAAGTTCCAGCGCCGCGTGGCTCGCGCCGTCAAGCGTGCTCGCCATCTGGCCCTGCTGCCCTATGTAACCGACTTGATGAAATAACCATTAAACAGGAGGAATAAGACACTATGAAGATTATATTGAAAGAAGATATCGCTAACCTTGGATACAAGGACGATGTCGTAGAAGTGAAGAACGGCTATGGCCGCAACTACCTTATCCCTACTGGTAAGGCTATCCTCGCAACCCCCAGCGCACTCAAGGTGCACGCTGAGAATATGCGCCAGCGCGCTCACAAAATCGCGAAAATCAAAGCCGACGCCGAGGCTGCTGCTGCTACCCTCGAGGGCGTGAGCCTGAAGATCGCCGCTAAGGTGAGCGAGACTGGTACTATCTACGGTTCGGTTGGCAACATCCAAATCGCCGAGGCTCTTGAGCAGGCTGGTCACAAGATCGACCGCAAACTCATCACCGTGAAGGAGAGCGTGAAGCAAGTTGGCAAGTATGTCGCTGTTGTGCGCTTGCACAAGGAAGTGGCCGTCGACATCCCATTTGAGGTTGTCGCCGAGAACGCTCCCGTCGAGGCTCCCGTTGACGACGAGGTGACCGTCGAGGCTCCCGTCGACGAGACTACTCAGACCGCTGAGTAAATTCATGACGATTCATCAATAAAACAATTTTCGTCATATTACATGCAAGAGGCGTGACCCCTGTGGGCCACGCCTCATTTTTGCTATATATAGGCCTGCTGGCGGCTATAGGTCTAACTGCTGTCGCACGCTTTCCTCGTGAATGGCCTGCATCACCTTATTAATAAAGTCGGGATTCAGACCTAATTCGCTTGCTTGCATGAGCCGGTCGTGCAGCACGGCGTCGAAGCGTGCCGTTTGCACCACTTGCAACTTGTGCGACTTTTTAAACTGGCCAATCTCGCGGCTCACCTGCATGCGTTTGGCCAGCGCTTCGAGCAGGTCGCGGTCGCAGTTGTCGATGAGTTCGCGCAGTGCGGTAAGGCTCTCGGTGGATTCGCCGGGTCGCCGAATTATGAGCCCCTGAAGCAAGTCGCGCAGTGCCGAGGGGGTGATTTGCTGCGCTGCGTCGCTCAGCGCGCAGTCGGGATTGCAGTGTGCTTCAATCATCAGGCCGTCGAAGCCCATGTCCATGGCTTGTTGCGCCAGCGTAGCCACGAGAGTGCGCTTGCCGCCCAGGTGCGACGGGTCGTGAAGCAACGGCAGGGTGGGGCAGCGCCGCATCAGTTCTAGCGCGATGTGCCAGTGTGGCTCGTTGCGATACAGGCGACGCCCCATGCCATAGGTGTCGAAGCCACGGTGCACGGCACCAAGTCGCCGCATGCCGGCGTTATACAGGCGTTGCAGCGCACCCAGCCACAACTCCACATCGGGATTGACGGGGTTTTTCACCAGCACGCCCACCTCATGGTGGCTTGCCAGTGCATCGGCAATTTCCTGCGTGGCAAAGGGGTTGGCTGTTGTGCGCGCTCCCAGCCACAGCATGTCGATGCCGGCGTCGAGCGCTGCCGCCACGTGTTGTGCCGTGGCAACCTCGGTGGCAATGGCCATACCGGTCTCTCGCTTCACGCGCTGTAGCCACGACAGGCCGCGCTCGCCCACGCCGGCAAAACTGCCCGGTGACGTGCGAGGCTTCCACAGTCCGGCACGAAACACAGTCACACCCACGGCGCTCAACTCGCGCGCCGTGGCGAGCACCTGGTCCTCGCTCTCGGCACTGCATGGGCCGGCAATCACCAATGGTTGCGCTTCGCTTTGGCACAACGGCTGCAAATCGCTGAACAAACTCTCGCTCATTAATGTAAATGTAAATGGTTAGAAAACATCAAGTGCCGGCGATTGAGCCGGCACTTGAATTATTCATTAAACGCCCCACTGTTGTTGAGCCAGGCGTCGGTAGTTGTTATAGCGCCATAAAGCGTTCTCCTTAGCGGCCTTGAACAGTTCTTCGGCCTCGTCGGGATACTGCTTCAACACTGATGCGTAGCGTACCTCGCCCTTGAGGAAGTCCTCAAACTCGTCCCAATTGGGCTCCTTGCTGTCGAGGGTGAAGGGGTTCTTGCCCTCAGCCTCCAGCATGGGGTTATAGCGCCACAGGTGCCAGTAGCCGCACGACACAGCCTTGGCCTCCTCGGCTTGCGACTTGCCCATGCCAGCCTTCAGACCGTGGTTGATACACGGTGCATAAGCGATGATCACGCTCGGGCCGTCGTAAGCCTCGGCCTCGCGGATGGCCTTCAGGCACTGTGCGTTGTCGGCGCCCATAGCCACCTGAGCAACGTACACGTAACCATAAGTCGAAGCAATCAGACCCAGGTCTTTCTTGCGGATGCGCTTGCCGGCAGCGGCAAACTTGGCGATAGCACCGATAGGAGTGGCCTTCGATGCCTGACCGCCGGTGTTGCTGTAAACCTCGGTGTCGATAACCAGGATGTTCACATTCTTGCCCGAAGCAATCACGTGGTCCAGACCGCCGAAGCCAATGTCGTAACTGGCACCGTCGCCACCCACAATCCATTGCGAGCGCTTAACCAGGTACTGACCCAGGTTCTTCACGCGCTTGTCGGCCTCGTTGTCGCTATGCTCGATGGCAGCCAAAATCTTGTCGGCGAGTTCGCGGCTGCGCGGACCGTCGTTGCGGTTGTCGAGCCACTCGCGATACAGAGCCTTCACGTCGGCGGCTACGGCATCGTCGGCCAGAGCCTCCTCGACGAAGCCCGTCACGCGGGCACGCATCTTCTCGTCGGCGATGGTCATACCCAGACCGAACTCGCAGAAGTCCTCGAAGAGCGAGTTGGCCCATGCGGGACCGTGGCCCTTCTCGTTGGTGCGATACGGAGTGCTGGGCACCGAAGCCGAGTAAATCGAACTACAGCCAGTAGCGTTGGCCACCATCTCACGGTCGCCGAACAGTTGGCTGATCAGTTTCAGGTACGGAGTCTCGCCGCAACCCGAGCAAGCGCCCGAGAACTCAAACAGCGGCGTAGCGAACTGCGAATTCTTCACGTTGAGTTTGGTGTCGACAAGGTGTTGCTTGCTGGTGACGTTCTTCACAGCGTAGTCCCAGAGTTTCTGGTCCTCTTCGTGGCCCATCAGCGGCACCATCTCCAAGGCCTTTGCACCCTTCTTGCCTGGGCACACATCGGCACAGTTGCCGCAACCCAGACAGTCGAGCACGTCGACAACCTGGACAAACTTCATGCCCTCGAAACCCTTACCGATTGCCGGCAACTTGTCGCTCTCGGCAAATGGTGAAGCGGCAGCCTCGGCCTCGTTCATTACGAACGGACGGATGGCAGCGTGAGGACAAACGTAAGCACACTTGTTGCACTGGATGCAGTTCTCGGCTTTCCACACCGGAACGAAGGTGGCAACACCACGCTTCTCGTAGGCTGCTGTACCGGCGTCCCAAGTACCGTCCTCGCGACCCTTGAAGGCCGACACGGGCAGCAGGTCGCCGTCCTGGCCGTTGATGGGACGAACCACATCGTTGACAAATGCAGGAGCATCGTCGGCAATAGTGTTCTCAACGCTCAGCGAACTCCATGCGGGGTCGATGGCGAGTTTGTGGTACTCACCGCCGCGGTCCACGGCCTGGTAGTTCTTGTTCACCACATCCTCGCCCTTGCGGCCGTAACTCTTAACGATGAATTTCTTCATCTGCTCGACGGCGAGTTCAGCGGGAATCACCTCGGTGATGCGGAAGAATGCGCTCTGAAGGATGGTGTTGGTGCGGTTGCCGAGGCCAATCTCCTGAGCAATCTTCGTAGCGTTGATATAGTACACGTTGATGTCATTGTCGGCAAAGTATTTCTTCACCTTGTTGGGCAGGTTGGCTGCCAGTTGGTCGCCCTCCCACACAGTGTTCAGCAGGAAGGTGCCACCGCGCTGCAGACCGCGGGTCACGTCGTACATGTGCAGGTAAGCCTGTACGTGGCAAGCCACAAAGTTGGGCGTGGTCACCAGATAGGTCGAGCGGATGGGCTCGTCGCCAAAGCGCAGGTGCGAGCAGGTGAAGCCGCCCGACTTCTTCGAGTCATACGAGAAGTAAGCCTGGCAATACTTGTCGGTGTTGTCGCCGATAATCTTCACCGAGTTCTTGTTGGCACCCACGGTACCGTCGGCGCCGAGGCCGTAGAACTTGGCTTGGAAGATACCCTTGCCACCCATGGCGATTTCTTCCTTCGTGGGCAGCGAAGTGAACGTCACGTCATCCTCGATGCCGATGGTGAACTGGTTCTTGGGCATGGGCAGCGACAGGTTCTCATACACGGCCAGGATTTGTGCCGGAGTGGTGTCCTTCGAGCCTAAGCCATAGCGTCCGCCCACAATCAGCGGGGCATTCTCAGCGCCGTAGAAGCAGTCCTTCACGTCGAGGTACAGGGGCTCGCCGTTGGCGCCGGGTTCCTTGGTGCGGTCGAGCACAGCGATACGCTTGGCGCTGCTGGGAACGGCTGCAAGGAAGTGCTTGGCCGAGAACGGGCGATACAGATGCACAGCCACCAGACCCACCTTCTCGCCCTTGGCCATCAGGTGGTCGATGGTCTCGCGGATAGCCTCGGTAACCGAGCCCATGGCGATAATCACGCGGTCGGCGTCGGGAGCACCGTAATAGGTGAACAGGCCATACTTGCGGCCGGTGATCTCGTTGATTTTGTTCATATAGTCTTCTACAACGGCGGGAACAGCGCTGTAGTAGTCGTTGCACGACTCACGGTGCTGGAAGAACACGTCGGGGTTCTCGGCCGTACCGCGGGTCACGGGGCGGTCGGGGTTCATGGCGCGGTGGCGGAACTCGTTCACGGCGTCCATGTCGAGCAGCGGACGCAGGTCTTCCATGTCCATTGCCTCAACTTTCTGAATCTCGTGCGATGTGCGGAAGCCGTCGAAGAAGTTGACAAACGGCACGCGGCTCTTGATGGCACTCAGGTGTGCCACGCCGGCGAGGTCCATCACCTCTTGCACCGAGCCTTCGCACAGCATGGCGAAGCCGGTTTGGCGCGTGGCCATAACGTCCTGGTGGTCGCCGAAGATGCACAGGGTGTGTGATGCCAGGGTGCGGGCCGATACGTGGAATACGCCCGGCAGCAACTCGCCAGCAATCTTGTACATGTTAGGAATCATCAGCAGCAAGCCCTGCGACGCCGTGTAGGTCGTTGTCAAGGCACCTGCCTGAAGCGAACCGTGAACGGCACCGGCGGCACCGCCCTCGCTCTGCATTTCCTGAACCATTACTGTCTCGCCGAAGATGTTCTTGCGGCCGGCGGCGGCCCACTCGTCGACGTGCTCAGCCATCGTCGATGACGGTGTGATGGGGTAAATTGCTGCTACCTCGGTAAACATGTAGCTAATGTGCGCGGCAGCTTGATTGCCATCACAGGTCATGAATTGTTTTGCTTTACTCATAAGTAAGTTGTGGTTAAACCAAAAATTAATTAGTTATTTTGTTGAAAATTAATTCGATACGAACTATGCGGGCCTTGCCAGCCCAAAAACTCTGCAAAATTACAAAAAATCTCCCACCCAATAAAATCTACTACACATTATTTTATTTAAATCATGAGTCTATCGTCAAATTTCGTGTGAGGGTGGGAATGTTGACTTAAAGGATGCATGATTTCGTGCATTTTTGTGTCAATAATCATCACTGAAAACAATAGTCTCTTCCCTCGAAAAATCCCCTTCTTGTAAAAAATAGTTAATAATTATTTAGAAATTTTTTGGAGTAATTTCTTTTTATTATATTTGCACATTATTTTACTGAAAATGTACGCACAGTATTCGTTTTCTGTAATGAAATCGATGGTTTTGTGTACAAATATGTACAAATAGTAGAATTGTTGCAGGTTTCAATTTGATATGTAATAACCTCTTATTATATTAATTTAATTGTTTAACTATGAGATTTGTTAAATTCTTGAAATCAATCTCGTTTGTTTTGGCACTGTGTTGTGCAACACAGTTGCAGGCAGCCGACGTTGATTTGGCCGCCGCACAAAATGTGGCAAGGTCATTCTTGAACGGACAAGTGGTTGCTGGCAGGATGAAAGCCCAGTCAGCGGCAAATCTTAAACTTGTCAAAGCCGAGGCTTCGGTGGCAAAGCCCGCCGCGGTCGACTACTACATCTTCAATACCGAGAAATCGTATGTCGTCGTCGCTGGCGATGACAAGGTTCCTGAAATCTTGATTTACGGTACTGATGGCGCTCTGGATGTTGACAACATCCCCCCTGCAATGCAGTGGCTGCTTAATAAGTACAAATTCCAGATCGACGGTATCAAGGCCGGTACACGTGCTCCTATCGACGTGCCCAGCCTGGCCAACGTCACCCCGGTCGCTCCCCTGGTGACCGCTAACTGGGATCAAAGCGCGCCCTACAACAACCAGTGCCCCACCAGCGGTAGCCGCCATGCTGTGACCGGCTGCCCGGCAACGTCGCTGAGTATGTGCTACTACAAGTGGAAATGGCCCAAGACCTTCCCGGCTTGTGCCGCAATCGACGGCTCAAATTCTGGTGGATTGAGTGCTGCTGCTTTGCCCGAGCGCGAGGCCGACTGGGACAACATCATCGATGAGTACACCGGCCCCACTAATACTTCCTACACCTCAGCTCAAGCCAATGCTGTGGCGTGGCTGATGCGCTATGCTGGACAGTGTATTCCTGATTATATGTATGGCACCAGCGCCAGTGGAGCTAACGACCCCGAGATTTACCAGGGTGTGCTCAACATGGGCTACACCGACGCTAAGTACCTCATGCTCACCGATCTGGTGGAATCGGGATATAGCTATTCTAACAGTGAGCAATATTATACCGATGCTCAGTGGAACGAGTGGATGCTTGCCGAGCTGCAGGCTGGCCGCCCCATCGAGTATCTGGCTTATGACATTAGTGGCTACAGTGTGTCGGGCCACGCGTTTAACGTGTTTGGCGTCGACGCTAGTGGTAAGTACTATGTGAACTGGGGTTGGAGTGGCGACAGCAACGGCTATTGCACGCTGCACAACTTCACCACTTCTACCGGTGCCACCGGTCAATCGGGCTCTTACGTGTTCAAATACGGCGAGGCCATGATTATCGGCATCGAGCCGCCCGCTGGCGCTCTCGGTCCCGCTATCAGCGCTTCGCCCGATGCAGTGACCTTCAATGGCTATGTGAACCGCACTTACACCGAGACCTTGACCGTCAAGGCTTACAACCTGACTGAGAACGTCACCGCTACGCTCACAGGTGCAAACTGCTACAGCATCGACACCAATTCGCTTGGTACCGAGGGTGGCACAATCACCGTGACTTACGCTCCTACCACCGATGGCGAGACGACTGCTACGCTGACGCTGAGCAGCGAAGGCGCTGAGACTGTTACCGTGCCCATCAACGGCACCGCACTGCCTCAGAATCCCACACTGGTGGTATCGCCCGAGAACATGACCTTCATGGCCGCTCTGTCGGCAACCAAGACTCTGCCGATTTCTATCACGGGCCTCTTCCTCACTGGTGATGTTACACTTACGCTGAACGACGCTAATGGCGTGTTCACCCTGGCTCAGACCACCATCCCGATGGCAAACATCAGCGAGACCGAGCCTGTGAATGTCGACGTTTCATTCATGAGCGCTGTTGAGGGTAACTTCAGCGGCACCGTGACTGTCGCAAGCCCGGGCGCACCGAGCGTGACGGTTAACCTTGTTGGTAAAGCCAACGACGGCGGCACAGCAAGCGATCCTTACCTGAACATCGCTAAGTACGAGACTATCGACGATGCCGGCTGGGACAGCAGCATCCAGAACCTGTACAAGTACACCGAGCATCCCATGGACGGTTGCGCTTGGCTCACAGTTTCCAACTATGGTGTTAACGTCTCTGCCAACACGCAGAAGTGGTTCAATCCCAACACCATTAAGAATACTAATGGCTCTTGGACTGCAAGCGACGTCTTCAGCGGTTCTTCCTACTACTTCGGCAATGGTACAGCCCGCTATGCTGACTGGACCGAGGATTATCAAGACTTCTTCGTGACCAACTGTACGCAAGTGCGTCAGTTAGCGTATAACAGCAGTCCTTCTTATCCTCTGATTATGACGATCTACGAGTGCACTGAGAATGCCGACGGTACCCTCACCGTAGGCACTACGCCGGTCGATACCAAGCAAAGCCAGGTCTACAGTTCTAACGAGGTCATCACTTCGAAGACTCTCGACGAGACCAAGATCTATAAGGTAAGAGTCTACAACGACTATTCAAAACTGTACGAGATTGGCTTCCAGACTCCGCTCAACGTGCCTGCTATCAAGGCTAATCCGGATAATGTCTCGATCCATGCATTGCCAGGCGAGAGCGCTACTGCAACAGTCAGTGTAATCGGCAAAATGTTAACCGAGAACGCCACCATTACTCTCAACGACGAGAACAATGTGTTTGAGGTTTCGGCTACAAGTCTCAACGTGAACGACGTGCTCAATGGCACCGAATTCAACGTGACCTTCTCGAGCGAGGAGGAGCAGACCTACACCGGTACCATTACGATTACCAGTGGCGATTTGACTGCTACTGTCAATCTGGTTGGTGTGAGTTCGCCGCGCGGCAATGCTACCGACGATTACCTGAACATCGCAAGATACGAGACTATCAACGAGGCTGGTGCAACAGTAACTGGCATGCAAACCATCTACGATTTCGTCGAAGATGGCGATTATGGCTGGCTCGTGATGTCGACCTACGGTGCTTATTCAGCCGTCGCAAACCAGAAGTGGATTTCTACCACGACGCTGAGTTCTTATAGCACAACTTGGGCTGCCAACGACATCTTCAAGGGCAATACCTTCTACTTCGGCGGTAATGGCCGTGCCATTTACGGCAGTGGCACGATGTCGTTCAACGTCACCAATTGTACGCAAGTCAAGGTTTACGACAGCGGTGTGTCATCCAGCGGCTATAAGGCCACTCTGAAAATCTACGAGTGCACCGAGAATGCCGACGGTTCTGTGACACCGGCCGCTTCGCCTGTCGATACTAAGGTTAGCAGCGTGTCGGGCGTTGAGGTTATTACCTCGAACGAACTCGATGCATCTAAGATTTATATGGTGCAAGTGCAAGGCGGCGGTACTTATCCCGACCTCTATGAGGTCGCATTCCAGACCCCGCTTACGGTCATCGGCGAGCCCACTATCGTCAGTGCAGAGCCCACGGCTACCACGGCCGATGTCGCTTGGACTGAAGGCGAGAACAACGAGTCGTGGAACCTCCGTTATCGTCCCTATGTTGAGCAGACTGCCAAGACTTGGGACTTCGAGGATGCTGCACAACTGAACGAGTTCACCCTCGTCGACGTTGATGGCGACGGACACAATTGGACTTATTTCAACAATGAAGGCCTCACTACAGGCCTTATGCCTGCTAACAGTGGTTACGGTATCGTGTACAGCGCAAGTTACTACAAGGAGACACAGACAATCCTGTATCCCGACAACTGGCTGATTTCGCCCGTGGTCAACTTGGACGGCAAACTCTCGTTCTACGCTTGCGGCCAGGATGCAGATTATGCAGGTGAGGTGTTTGGCGTGTATGTATGCACTGGCAATTCGACCAACCCCGAAGACTTCGTGCAGGTGGGTGCTGACAAGACTGCCACCGCCGAATACGAACTTTATGAGTTTGACCTGAGCGAGTATCAAGGTCAGGGCCGCTTCGCTATCGTTCACCACAATGTGAATGACATCGTGGGTTGACGTTGCCGATCTCGACGACACTAACTACACGATTACCGACCTCACGCCTGAGACCACCTACGAGGTCCAGGTTCAGGGTGTTGATGCTGCCGGTGCCACAAGCAAATGGACTGCTTCGACGCTGTTCACCACGCTCGGTCAATCGAATGCTATCGACCTGGCTACACTGGTGGCTACTGGCGTTCAGGGCGAGAACTACGAAATCGTCGATGGCGACATCATCGCCGTCTACATGTCGGGCGACAGCAAGACTCTCTACTGTAAGGATGCTGGCAAGTTTGCCAATCCGTTTGCTGCCGAGGCTGGCCAAATCGACTATGTGCGCGATGTTGCAAACCTCATGGATCGTGACTACGACCAGAGCAACTGGGTGGCCCTGCACAGCGAGGATGGCTTCGAGGCTGACCTGATTGGCAAAGCGCTCAACGGCGTTAAGGGTGTCTACAACGACATCGTGAACCCCGCTATCGAACTCAGCGAGGCAGTTACCGCTGCCGACGGCGATGCCGAGACTTATGCTTACAACGTGTTTGTGCCTTGCAACTTCATGTCGATATCTCAAGAGTCGGGCAGCACCAATGCCAACTTCTTCTTCATGACTCCGAAGCCTGTTGAGGTTATGACTGTCGATTGGGCTAAGTGGAGCGCTGCCGATGGCATGTTCGTAATTCCTAACCACGACGACTACTGCACCGACAGCCTCGTTGGTGGCTTCGCAGTCGACTTCTCGCGCTACGATGGCACGCCCGCCGTGTCGGAGAGCGACCTCGAGGAAGGCTTCGTATACCGCTTCACCGGTGTCGTGCAAAAGATCGATGCATCTAACGCTCCTCGCCAAATCGTTGGCACGCCGAGCGACTACATGGTGTATCCTCTGAACGGCCTCGAGAAGGTTGGTGACGCTAATCCTGAGGTTCCCACTTCGATTGAGGATCTGATGGTCGGTCGCGACGTGAAGAGCGTGACTTACTACAACGTCCACGGCCAGGCTTCGATGAGCCCGTTCGAAGGCGTGAACATGGTTGATGTCCGTTACACCGACGGCACTCACCGCGTTGTCAAGTTTGTCAACCGCGCTAAGTAACGCAAATCGCACCAGGTAACCCACTACGGTTACCTCCCCAAAAAGCCCCGCCCCCGCGGGGCTTTTTTTTCCCCCCAACAAGGTAGGGTAGTGCGCTAACGCGCAAAACCACGAAGTGCTCACGCCCATTAGGGCGCCCCTTATCTGCCACAAGGGAGTGCACTTCGTGCAGAAATCATTCAAAATCTGTCCAAATCAAGCAAAATAATTATATCCAGCCAATGTGAGATTTTGTTTCAATTTTGTTCGATTTCCGCCCATTAGGGCGCCCTTTCTGCTGCGGAAGGAGTTTCGCTACGCGAAAGAACCACGAAGTGCTCACGACCGAATGGGAGCCCGAAGGACAAGCGAAGCGCAGTAAATCAAGCAGAATCTATTCAAATCAAGCAAAAATAATTATATCCAGCCAATGTGAGATTTTGATAAGATTTTGTTCGATTTCCGCCCGTTAGGGCGCCCCTTATCAGCCACAGGGGAGTGCACTTCGTGCAGAAATCATTCAAAATCTGTCCATAATCTAATAAAATATTGTTTTTCATTAGGTCGTGAAATTTTTATTATTGATAATTTCCGCCCGTCAGGGTGCCCTTTACGCCCTTTCTGCTGTGGAGGGAGTTTCGCTGACGCGAAAGACATCAAGCAGAATTAGTCCAAATCGAGCAAAAATAATTTGTTTCAATTTGTTTAATTTGTGGTTAATATCAGAAGAATCAGATTAATCCGTGGTTTTATATTTCAAGAGCCAACGTGCACTGTGCTATAACACAATTCACCCGTTGTGATGGCGGCAAAAATGGTTATACGGGTGTGGTTGCCACACCACACATGGGCGTCATTTGATTCCATGGCCAGCCATTTCTTTACTATGTTACGTGTTAAACCGCCATTATATGAATATTTTTTCAAACCGGTTTATCTAAAACTAACCAACTTATCAACAAAATGCTTGTTTATTTATCCGAAATGCCTATATTTGTAGTTTAATATGTTTCGTTATTTTTATTAATATGAAAAAATGTTGTGTATTAATAACATTATTAATGTTATTTAATCTGGCCTTTGCAATCCCCGCAAGGCCCGGGTTTTTGACGAGATAATGAAAAAATAATCATATTTTCAATTACTTTATTTTTTAACAATTATGAGATTCATTAACTTTTTGAAAATGTCGTCGCTTGCACTGATGCTGTGTCTTGCCACACAGTTGCAGGCGGCCGACGTCGACGTGACCACCGCACAAAATGCGGCACGGTCCTTCCTGACTGGGCAAGTCGTTTCGGGCAGGATGAAGGCTCAGGCCATGACAAATCTCACGCTTGTCAAGGCTGAGGCTTCGGTGGCAAAGCCTACCGCAGTCGACTATTACATCTTTAATGCCGAGAAGTCTTACGTAGTCATCGCTGGTGACGACCAGGCTCCCGAGGTGTTGATGTATGGCGACGAGGGCGCTTTGGATATCGACAACATCCCCCCCGCAATGCAATGGTTGCTCAACAAGTACAAATACCAGATCGACGGCATCAAGGCCGGCACGCTCGCTCCGGTTAACGTGCCCCGTTATGCCACGGCAATCCCCCCGCTGGTGACTGCCAACTGGGATCAGAGCGCCCCGTACAACAACCAATGTCCCACCAGCGGCAGCCGCCATGCTGTTACTGGCTGCCCGGCTACCTCGCTTGCTATGTGCTACTATAAGTGGAAATGGCCTAAGACATTCCCGGCTTGTGCTTATATTCCAGCCTCTTCAGATTATTATGGATCTTATCTTGCCGCGCCTGCTCTGTCGGAAAGAGCTGCCGATTGGGATAACATCATCGACGAGTACACTGGACCATCCAATTACTCTTCCACATCGGCACAGAAAGATGCAGTGGCTTGGCTGATGCGCTACGCCGGCCAAGCAATCCCTAATTATCAATACAGTACCGATGCCAGCGGAGCCACAGACCCTGATATCCTCCAGGGGGTTATCAACATGGGCTACACCAATGCCCAACTGCTCACCCTCACCACGGGACGCCCAGGTTATAATCAGGCATACACAGATACTCAATGGAACAATTACATGATGGCCGAACTGCAAGCCGGCCGCCCCATCGAGTATCTCGCATCCACTAGTTCGAATGAAGGTCACGCCTTCAACGTGTTTGGTTGCGATGCCAACGGCAAATACTACGTGAACTGGGGTTGGAGCGGTAGCGGTAATGCCTATTGCACCTTGCATAACTTTACTGCAAACGTTGGCAGTACTGGACAATCCGGCTCTTATGTGTTCAATTACGGCGAGGCCATGATTATCGGCATCGAGCCGCCGGCAGGTGCCCTCGGCCCTGGCATCACCGTTAACCCCACGAGCCTGACCTTTAGCGGTTATGTGGGCCAGACCTACACTCAGACCATTAATGTGAAGGGTGCCAACCTGACTGGCAACATCACCATAGCCAAGAGCGGCTCTGGCATCTATAGTGTATCGCCTACCACCATCACCGCATCGCAGGCTATGAGCAGCAACGGTGTAAACGTCACTGTGACCTACGCTCCTACGGCAGCAGGCAACACCAACGCCACGCTGACGCTGAGCAGCAGCGGCGCCGACAACGTGACCGTGGCTGTCAACGGCACAGCACAGGCTGCAACACCTACCCTGATGGTTAACAGTGCAAGCCTCTCGTTCAACGGCCAACCTGGCAAGGCCGAGACCAAGACAATCAGCCTGACTGGTCGCTTCGTCACCGGCAATGTCACTGTCACACTCGACGACCCGAACAACGTGTTCACGCTGAGTTCCGGCGCGGCCAATGCTCCGAAGCGCTCAATGAGCATGGCTAAGGGTGCCGTTAAGATGAATGACGTTGCACTTGCTGATTCGCGTAACCAAATGGTGAAGTGTGAGTCTACACGCGAAATGGCGGGTGCGCAGGTCAACAACATGCGTGTGGCAAATAAAAATGGTGTTCCGGCTCGCGCACCACGCACGGCATCTGGCTCGATCACCATCCCGGGTTCGAGTATCAGCGAGACCACACCGGTCAACATCGGCGTGACCTTCAACGCTGCCGAGGAAGGTGACTACACCGGCTCAATAACCATCGCTGCTAATGGCGCCGAAACCATCACCGTACCTCTCAGCGCTGAGGCAAGCGACGGCGGCACCGCAAGCGACGCCTACCTCGACATCGCCAAGTACGCCACAATTGATGATGCTGGATGGCGTGGTGGTTATTTCGATAACCTCTATAAATATACTGAAAACACTGCTGATGGTGTGGGGTGGTTAACTTTGCCAGTTTATGGTGCATGGGCTAGTTGGAACTACGAAAAGAGTAGTGGAACGGCTAACGGAAATGGCCCTCAAAGGTGGATAACCAGTTCTTCATATACTGGCGATATAAATGGTAATGAAACTTGGAATGCATCTTCACCATTTGTAGGTAGCAGTGTTTACTTTACAACCAAAACCGCTAAATATTTTGGCAATACAACTAATGCACAAGCAGGCTCTGTTAGAACTATAACTTTCTATGTGACTAACACCACTGCGGTCAAGTTGTATGGAAAAAACAGTAGTAATAACAATATGAGTAATTCATATAGATGTTCTATGGCAATTACTCAGGTTGATGAGAATCTTAATCAGATTGAAACTGTTACTACCCAATATGGTAGTACAAATAGAACAGCAACGGTAAATCTTTCGTATAATCTTGAAGCAAATAAGATTTATAAGGTTGTTGTAAGCACGATAAGAACTCACCTTTATGAGATCGCATTTGCCACTCCATTGCCTTCGTTGACAGCCGATCCTTCATCTCTCAGCTTTACTGCTGATCAAGGTGAGACAGTTACAAAATCATTCACTCTTAAGGGGGTTAAGTTATCCGAAGACATTACCGCTACAATCACTGGTGCAAATGGTGAGTTCAGCGCTCCTGCCACTATCAGCGCGTCTGATGCTATGGCATCAAGTGGCGCAACAGTGAATGTGTCATTTACTGCACCACAAGAGTATGGAACATACACCGGCACATTGACCCTCACAAGCGGCACCGTAAGCCAGACAGTAAACCTTTATGGAACAGTAGCTGAAAAGGGAGCAGCACAAGGTGAATATTTGGATATCGCTAAATATGCAACAATTGGTGAACCAGATGGTTGGTACAGTAGCAGTTTCGCTAATCCATATAAGTATGATGTGTATCCATCTGAACTAAGCGCATGGTTAACAGTCCCGGCATCAATCGCTTACATTGGTTATGATGAAGGCAACCAAGGATGGGTCGGCCTTAATCAGTATGGTAATCCATACTGGTATGGTCACCAATGGTCAGCCACCGACGTTTTTGCTGGTCATGAATACTTTAAGTGTGATGAACTGACTGATGCAGATGGCGATTATGCATATATGTTGGGGCCAAATGTCTCTAGTAGTAGTGCTGCAACTACCAATACATATATGTTCTATGGAATGTATTTTGTAACTAATTGTACTAAAGTTAAGTCCTACGGCTACAACAATTCTGGCGCATCAAGCAATTATCCTTCGTTTATCATGATTTATGAAATGACTGAGGGGGCTGACGGAACACTGACTCAAGCTGAAAACGCATTCGATGTTCAGACCTATGGCACAGCAAACACCCAGTACGTTCTCGAATCCGCTGAGCTTGATCCCAACAAGATTTACTTTGTCGCGGTTGGTGGTTATCGTGGAGATATCTACGAGGTGGCGTTCCGCACACCGATGGAAGGTCTGCCTGGGGTTCCCGAAATCGTGAGCGTCGACCCGACTGCAACCACCGCCGATGTCGACTGGACCGAAGGTGAGAACAACGAAACGTGGAACCTGCGCTACCGTGAGTATGTGGATCCTGAGGATGCTATAGCTTTCTTCGATGACTTTGAGAATGGACTTGGTAACTGGACTATCTACACCGATGGCACAGCACCGCAGACCGATGGTTGGACTATTACATCAAATGGCCAATTGACAGGTGTGAATGCGGTTAGTGGAAGTAATATGGCAAGTGCTTGGAGTTGGAGTAGTGTTGCATATAATGCTAACAACTGGCTGATTACGCCGCAAGTGACATTTGGCAAAGAACTTTCGTTCTGGGTGCGTACTGCTGGGTCGTGGCCCGACAGCTACGAAGTGCTGTTATCAACAAGAGATAATGCCGAAAGAAACTTCACGGTCACTCTTCAGGCAATGGCAACTGCCCCCACCAATAATGAATGGAACCAAGTTGTCATTGACTTGAGTGAATACGAAGGACAGTCTGGGTATATTGCTATCCACCATGTCAGCGAAGATTGCAACTACCTGCTTATTGATGACTTTGGTATCTACAACTCTGGTTTTGGTGAGTGGAATTATGTCTATGACCTTGATGACACTGAGCATCAGATTACTGGCCTCACTCCTGAGACTACTTATGAAGTTCAGGTGCAGGGCGTGAACGATATCGCCCCCAGCAACTGGACGGCTTCGACTATCTTCACCACGCTGGCTGAGGCTCCAATTACCTTGGCTGAGCTGGTGGCTACCGGTGTACAGAACCAATCTTATAGCATCGTGGATGGTGACTTGACTTGTGTCAAGGTTCTCGATGTTGAGGGTGGTGCAATGTTGTTATGCAAGGATGACAACAAGCTTGCGGAAGCCAGTCGTGACGTCAACAATGGTGCTATAGACTATATGGATAAGATTGGCAATGAAATTGTAAATACAGAGGTGGGTATCACCGACGCTAACGTTAAGGGAGCCAATTACGACCAGAGTAACTGGGTTGCCTTGTATCTGCCGATTTCGGTTGGATCATTCAGCATTAGTGGTGGTAGCCTTCTGACGAAAGTGAAGGGTGTTTACACCGACAATGTGAACCACACTATTAAACTGACTGCAGTGCCTGTGGTTTCGGAGGCAAATGCCTACGCTTACAACGTGTTCATCCCCGCTGCATTCCGTGGCACTCAGACCTCCAGCGTCCACAACAATGATTACTTCTTCGTGCAGCCCGAACCTATGGAGGTGGCTTGGATCACCTGGGCTGTTTGGGACGGAAGTAAGTTCGTTATGCCCGCTATGGATGAAAATGGCAACAACCAGGCTAACCTGCAAGGTCAGTTCTTCGTTAATTGCTCACTTTTGGAAACAAATGGATATGACTTGAGTTCGTTGAGTCAGAATGAGGCCTACTCCTTCATCGCGTTAATGAAGAAAGAAGCCGCAACAGGTAGTGTGGGCAAGAGTACCGCACCTCGTCGTGCCGACGGTGATGATGGTGGACTGGTTGCGTACGCAATCAGCGTGCCGCAAAGTCTCGGTGATGTAGTTACTGGCGTCAACGAGTTGATTGTTGGTCGCAACGTGAAGAGTGTGACTTACTACAATGTGCATGGCCAGGCGTCGATGACGCCGTTCAGCGGCCTGAACATGGTTGAGGTACGTTACACCGATGGCACTCGCCGTGTCGCGAAGATCATGAAGTAACCCCCAAGGTTACCCCTGATAAAAAAGCCCCGCCCCGCGGGGCTTTTTTTATGCCCAAACCGGCACGCCCATGGGAGTTGCGCTTCGCGCAGTAAATCCCTCATAATCTGTCCAAAATCCCACAAAATTTTTTATTTCTGCCAATGTGAGATTTTGTTAAGATTTGTTCGATTTACTGCGCTTCGCTTGCCCTCCGGGCTCCCATTCGGTCGTGAGCACTTCGTGGTTCTCGCGAAGCGACTCAGGCTAATCCGTAGTTTATTCTTTAACAGTACATTATATGTTCAATTTGTTTAATCTGTGGTCCGTCATCCGTTATCCGTTATCCGTCATCTGTTTCCGTTATCTGTTATCCGTCATCTGTTTCCGTTATCTGTTATCCGTCATCTGTCATCTGTCATCTGTCATCTGTCATCTGTTATCTGTCATCATTAGTGTCCACTAAAAATCATAAAATAGGTCTTTGAAATTATTGAAATTCAGTTTGTTATAGGCCTTTTTGGTAGTCACCGGATTTGAAATTATCTT
>CACYRK010000007.1 GCA_902776835.1 uncultured Bacteroidales bacterium | reverse complement strand
ACATCATCAATATCGACGACGTGACCGAGATGATCGACTGCCTGCTCAAGGGCACTCCCGCTAGTGAAAGCGCCGACTGCAATGGTGACGGCATCGTCAATATCGATGACGTGACCGCTCTGATCGACTACCTGCTCAAGGGCACTTGGAGCAACTGATTGCAGAGGTAACAGCCCCCTGTTATCTTGACTGAATGAGAGCGGGACCCGTGATTGCATCGGGTTCCGCTCTTGTGCTGTCAGTTTAGGAGACAAGCAGGGCAAGCCCTATGTTTGCACCGTCAAAGTCGAGCATAGGGCCTGTCTTTCTATAAACCGATAAAACGACAACGGGATTAAGCCCCATCAGACCGTGGCTTAGTCCCGCTGCTTGTTGCAACAATGAGTGTGTGTCTTATCGTTTTGTCGGGGTACCTGGATTCGAACCAGGGACCTCCTGCTCCCAAAGCAGGCGCGCTAACCGGACTGCGCTACACCCCGAGGGGCATTTTCGTAAAATGCGGTGCAAAGGTAATGCAAAAATGGTAAACAGCAAAAAAATCTATCGCTTTTTTGAGAATCTTGCATCGGAATACCCAAAAACTCGAACGCTCGGCTGCTTGTGTTGGTGAGGTCTCGTGGAAAACAAGATTTTTGAGCGCGAAAGTTGGTGATGTGCACAAAAAGTGCTAATTTTGCGTGGAAACAAATAAACAGTGTGCAGGTTAACAACTTGCTTAACTAAAAACGGTATAATACTATGTTTAGCAAAGACATTTACATTCAGCGCCGCGACACCTTGAAGCGTCTGGTGGGCGAGGGCGTAATCATTCTTATGGGCAACAATGAGTCGCCTTGTAACTATCCGAATAATGGCTACTATCCATTCAGGCAAGACTCGTCGTTCCTCTATTACTTCGGCCAGCAGCGCGACGGGCTGGTGGGCGTAATCGATGTTGACAACAACCGCGAGACGCTCATTGGCAACGACATCGACATTGAGGACATCGTGTGGTACGGCTCGGTCGACAGCGTGGCCGACATGGCCAGCCAGGTGGGCGTGGCCAACAGCGCCCCGATGAGTGCCTTGAAGGACATTTGCGACCAGGCTCGCGCACAAGGACGCACGGTGCATTTCCTGCCGCCATACCGCCACGACACCATGATTCAACTCATGGATTTGCTGGGCATTCACCCCAGCAAGCAGCGCGAGGCAGCATCGCACGCACTGCGCATGGCGGTGATTACGATGCGTTCGGCAAAGACACCGCTTGAAATCGAAGAACTGGAGCGTGCCGCCGCCATCGGCTACCGCATGCACACCACTGCCATGCAAATCGTCAAGCCGGGCGTGACCGAGAAATTCGTGGGTGGTCAGGTGGATGGCATAGCACACAGTTATGGCACTCAGACGAGTTTCCCCACCATCTTCTCGCAGCATGGCGAAATCATGCATGGCAATCCGTCGATGGCCGTGCTCGAGGCCGGACGCCTGGCACTCTGCGACTGCGGTGCCGAGACCATGGAGCACTACTGCAGCGACAACACGCGCACCATGCCTGTGAGCGGAAAGTTCACTCAGCGACAACTCGACATCTATAACATCGTGGTCGAGTGTCATGACCACGCACTGCAGATTTCGCGCCCGGGCGTGAAATATATGGATGTACACATGAGCGTGTGCCGCCTGATGACCGAGCGACTCAAGGAACTGGGGCTGATGCGTGGCGACGTCGACGAGGCCGTGGCTGCCGGTGCGCATGCCATGTTCTTGCCTCACGGCTTAGGACACATGATGGGCATGGACGTGCACGACATGGAAGGCCTGGACCAGATTTATGTCGGCTTTGACGAGGAGACTCGTCCGCGCCTCGACCAGTTCGGCACCAACTGCCTGCGCATGGGACGCCGACTCGAGGAGGGCTTCGTCGTCACCGACGAGCCGGGCATCTATTTCATACCGGCGCTGATCGACGACTGGCGCGCCAGCGGACATTGCGCCGAGTTCCTCAACTTCGACCTGCTGGAGACCTACAAGGACTTCGGCGGAATCCGCATCGAGGACGACATCCTCATCACGGCCGACGGATGCCGCTTCCTGGGCAAGGACCGCATCCCATACCACGCCGCCGACGTCGAAGCCTACATGGCCCAATACCGCTAAAAAACGATAAATAAACAAAAATATCAGGCAGGACACGGCACACGCCATCCTGCCTGTTTTTCAAATTACAAAGATGGAAACATTGCACGAATACATCGAGCGGGAGATATTGCCGCGCTACGACCATCACGATGCCGCCCACCAGCGCGACCACGCAGCCACGGTTATCAGCCAAAGCCTTGCCATTGTGGCCGAGTTGAAGGCCCAGGGCGAGGACGTCGACGAGGAGATGGCCTATGTCATCGCCGCCTATCACGACACGGGGCTGGTCGAAGGCCGTGACGTGCATCACCTGGCATCGGGGCGTATCATCCGCGGCGACGAGAACTTGCGCCGATGGTTCACCGAGGAGCAGATTGAAATCATGGCCCAGGCTGCCGAAGACCATCGCGCCAGCGCCAAGCAGGCGCCGCGCAGCATCTACGGCCGCATCGTCGCCGAGGCCGACCGCCTGATCGTGCCCGAGGTGATTGTGCGACGCACCATCCAGTATGGCCTTGAGCATTATCCCGAGTTGTCGCCCGACGAGCACTACGCCCGCACAGTGCAACACCTGCGCGAGAAGTATGGTCCCGGTGGCTACCTGAAGTTGTGGTTCCCGCATTCGCCAAACGCCGAGCGCCTGGCCGAACTGCACCGCCTCATTGCCGACGAGACACGCCTGCGGCCGCTATTCGACGCGATTTATTCCGGTGAAACGGTGCGCTCGAGCGATTCCAGTGCATCGAGATAGCGCTTCGTTGGCACATTCCAGTTAAAAACGTTCCAGATTTCTCCCAAATAGTCACCGCGACGGCTTTGGTAGTCGAGGTAATAAGCGTGTTCCCACACGTCGATAGTGAGCAACGGCTGCAAGCCACGTCTGAGAGGGTTGCCGGCATTAGGCTCTTGCGTGATAACAAACTTCCCTTGGTTATCCATGCTCAGCCACACCCATCCTGAGCCGAATAGCGTGAGCCCGGCTTTGTGAAGCAGGCCATAAAAGTTTCTTCTCCCAACCATTATTTTGTCGTAATCATCTTTGCCTTCTTTGCTGGGATTAAACTGCTGTCCTATGGCGTCGGTCAGCTCAGTACTCATATAACCTTCCACAACATATTCATTGAAAACCAACTGCTCAAAATACATGTTGTGATTCAGAATCTGGCCGGCATTGTTAAGTATGGGACCATCGGGAGCATGTTTCACGATTTCCTCGAGCGACTTGCCCTCCCACTCCGTGCCTGCGATGAGGGTATTGAGATTGTTGACATAAGTGGCCAGATGCACGCCGTGGTGCATCAAGATAGTCTTCTCGCTGATGTATGGCTCAAGAGCTGAGGGGCGATATCCCAAAGTCATAAGCTCAAACTTTCCGTTTACTGGCATTGTTTCCATAATATAATTTTTTTAGATTTTGATTATGGCACAAAAATAAGCATTGACAGCCAAATCAGCAATAATTCCACTCATAATTTAAACCAAAAAAAGAAAAATATACTATCTTTGTAGTCAAAACTATTATTAATACGATACTCGAGCATTCGACCGTTCGAGCATTCGAGCATTCGAATAATAATTTGAAAGATGCCAATCGAAATAAAATCTATCAAAGGTTATTACTACCTTGATGCTTGGGTGATGTCGCATATTGTTCATCAGGCGACTATAAGTTTTTGTCAACGTTATCTCAACAAAGATAATGATCCCGGCGGACGCCTTTACGACCAAATGGTGATGGCGGCACGTAGCGCACCAGCCAACATTGCTGAGGGAAGTTCGCGCCGACAGACCAGCCGTGAGACTGAGATGCGTCTCACCGATGTGGCACGGGCTACGCTAAGCGAACTGTTGAGTGACTTCATGGCTTTTTCGCTGACCTACAACATTGAACCTTGGGCAAAGGATAGCGAAAATTATCGCAAATTCCGAAGTTTACAACTCGAGCGTCCCAACTATGGCACAGACATTGAGCGCGATGCCTGGCTGCATGTGCAAGCACAACGACGCAGATTTGCGCCATGGGTAGAAAGCGATGACCTGGCAGTGCGTGTCAATTCCATCAAGTTGCTCATCAACCGAAATATGGTCATGTTGCAGAAAATGATCTCTCGTCAACTCGACGAATTTAAAAGCAATGGAGGATTCACTGAGGGTCTAACCAGAGAGCGCTTGTCGGCACAGGTGCGGCAATCGACGGAACAAGGTGCGCCGACGTGTCCCGTGTGCGGTAAGCCGATGGTCAGGCGAACCATCAAGCGTGGCTCAAAAAGTGGGCATCAGTTCTGGGGATGCTCTGCCTATCCTGAGTGCCAAGGTACCCGCGATGTCTGATAAGCCTTTCGATTATCGATTGTTCGAGCATTCGATTGTTCGAGTATTCGAATAATAATTATATAAAAAGATGTGGGCAGTGTGCAAAAAATGTGGTAACTTTGCACTGCACACTGTTGTGCGACACAACACCGTATTATGAAACGTAAAAAACGCATCATCATCGCCATCGACGGCTTTTCGTCGACTGGCAAAAGCACCATGGCCAAGGCCTTGGCGAAGAAACTGAATTATGCCTATATCGATACCGGCGCCATGTATCGCGCCGTGACGCTCTACTGCCTGGATAACGGCCTCTTCGACGGCGACATCGTCGACGAGGAGAAACTCATGCAGGTGCTGCCCGCCATCACCATCACCTTCAAGCCCAACGCCGAGGGCCGCAGCGAGACCTACCTCGACGGCCGTAACGTGGAGAGCGAGATTCGCTCGATGCGCGTGAGCGACAAGGTGAGCATCATCGCCGCAATAGGTTTTGTGCGCCGCGAGATGGTGCGCCAGCAGCAGGCCATGGGCAAGAAGAAGGGCCTCGTGATGGACGGTCGCGACATCGGCACCGTGGTCTTCCCGCAAGCCGAGATGAAGGTGTTTGTCACCGCCAGCGCCGAGGTGCGTGCACAGCGACGCTTCGACGAACTGCGCGGCAAAGGCGACACCACCACTACCTTCGACGAGGTGCTGCACAACGTCACCGAGCGTGACCGCATCGACTCTACGCGCGCCGAGAGCCCATTGCGCCAAGCCGAAGATGCACATGTGCTCGACAATTCTCACATGACCATCGCCGAGCAAGACCAGTGGTTGCTCGACCTGTATAACAGCATCGTCGATGACAATTGAGATTGACAGCCAGTCGGGATTTTGCTTCGGTGTGACCACCGCTATCAGCAAGGCTGAGGAGCAACTCAACAGCAGTGGGCAACTCTACTGCCTGGGTGACATCGTGCACAACAGCAACGAGGTGGAGCGCCTGCAAGAACTGGGCCTGGAAACCATCACTCACGAGCAATTGGCCGAACTGCATGATGTGAAAGTGCTGCTGCGTGCACATGGCGAGCCTCCCGAGACCTACGAGACGGCGCGCCGCAACCACATCACCATCATCGACGCCACCTGTCCCGTGGTGCTCAAGTTGCAGCAGCGCATCGCCAAGTCGTGGGCCGAAGCCGGTGACAACAAGCCACAGTTGGTGATTTACGGCAAGCGAAGGCATGCCGAGGTGAACGGCCTGGTGGGGCAGACGCAGGGCCATGCCATCGTCATCGAGAGCATCGACGAGATCGGACGCATCGATTTCGACCGCGACATCATCTTGTACTCGCAGACCACCAAGTCGCTCCAGGGCTTCAAGCAAATTGTGGGAGAAATCAAGCGCCGCATTGCCAAGGGCGTGCGCTTCGAGTATTACGACACCATCTGCCGCTCGGTAGCCAACCGCATACCGCAAATTCGCCAATTCGCTCAGCGTCACGAACTCATCCTCTTTGTGTGCGGCAGCAAGAGCAGCAACGGGCGCATCCTTTTCGCCGAGTGCCTCGACGCAAACCCCAACTCACACCTCATCAGCAACGAAACCGAGATAGATGCCGCATGGCTGCGCGACGTGCAGCGCGTGGGCATCTGCGGAGCGACGTCCACGCCACGCTGGCTCATGACGCGCGTCAAGCAGCACATCGAGCGGCTGACGGCTCAATAGCGGTTGTTGATGAATTGTTGAGGAGGCATGGGTGGCAGGGGCGGCGGCAATTGCGGCGGCAGGGGTGGCATGCTGTCGTATTCGCGCAGTATGCGTATGTTTCGGCGGCACTCTTTAATCAGCCACACGCACAGCGCCACAAACATTACCATGCACAGCAGTGCTAACCACGGGTTCAGGCTCGACATGAACAGCACCGAATCAAATGCGCCGTGGGCAAGCACCGGGGCCGCAATGACCAGGACGCGGTTGCGGATGGTGTTCTGGCCGCCGATGTGGATAAGCGAGTAGAAATAACCCATCAACACCGCAAACGAGAAGTGGCCCGGCACCGAGATGACGGCACGCATGGCGGCCACGTTCATCCAGTCGTCGATGTTGGTAAAGAGGTAACTCACGTTTTCGATGGCGGCAAAGCCCATGCCTATACTCACTGCATACACCACACCGTCGAAGTATTGGTCGAAGTGCCGGTTGTTGCGCAGCAATAGCCATAACATCAGCAGTTTGGCGAGTTCCTCGGGGATGCCAGCACCAATAAATGCCGTGCTCAGCGCGTCGATCACGGTGGTGGGCGTGCCGGTAATCGGCAGCCCGGTACCCATAATCACGCCGTCGAAAAATATTGCCACCAGGGCCGATAGCACGCCGAAGCCAAAGCCGGCAATAAGTTGCGGCACAGGCTCTTTCGCTGTGTCACGCCGATAGATGTAATAGATGAGAATCAGTGCAGGCAACACGGCCGCACCAATGATGATGGGAATTGACAGAATCGACGGCATACTGAAGGCAACTTTTTAGACTACAAAAATACAACTTTTATGCCAATGCTACAAGAACCCCACCGCATCATACCTCCACAGCCCCGAAAAAAACCATCCACAACCTCAATAACACCCAAGATTTTATATCCGATAGAATATAATCTTAAATTCAATCAAAAATTTTATATATGAAATGATATAAAATTAAAATTATTGAGTAATTTTGCATTCGAAAGAATATAATAATTATGGAACGTACAAAATTATCAACAGCGGTGAAAGCCCTGCGCAAGCAGTATGGCCTTACACAAGAAGAACTCGCTATGAAGTCGGGAGTGGGCTTGTGCTTCGTGCGCAATCTCGAGCAAGGAAAACCCACGCTACGCATGGACAAGGTGAATCAACTCCTTAATCTTTTTGATTACGAACTTATAGCAACCAAGAAATCATGAGACAAGCGGCAATATACTACAAAAACATCTTGGCCGGCAAACTCACAGAAGCCGAAGGCGAGTATCGTTTTGACTACGATGGCTCATATCTGGCACAACAAGGAGCCAGGGCGATCAGCCTGACGCTTCCGCTTCAAGAAGCCAGTTATGTGAGCCCAACTTTGTTCCCTTTCTTTGATGGGCTGATTCCCGAGGGCTGGCTACTTGATGTTGCAATTCGCAACACCGACATTAGCATTCTTGACCGTATGTCGCTTTTGATGCTCTGCTGCAAAGACTGCATAGGGGCCGTAAGTGTTGTTCCAATAAATAATGGAGAAGAACTATGAAACGATGCTTGTATTGCTATAAGGAACTCAGCGAGGGGCAAAATGACTTCCATCCTCAGTGTTCCCGTAAATTTTTCGGCACTAACGACGCTCCATTAATGGAGTACCGTCATGAAGATTTGGACCAATTGGCCACTCAGATAATTCGTGCCCAGACTTCGCTCACTGGCGTGCAGCCGAAACTGTCGCTGAACATCAGTCACCACAAAGGCGCGAGCCGACTGACAATCGTAGGGCTTTGGGGAGACTATATTTTCAAGCCACAGACTTCCGACTATCCACAGTTGCCCGAGAATGAGGATTTGACAATGCATCTTGCTGAGGCGGCAAGGATTAGCGTGGTGCCTCACAGCCTGATACGTTTGGCTGATGGTCGACTGGGATATCTGGCTAAACGAATTGATCGTACACCGCGTGGAGAGAAAATCGACATGGAGGACCTTTGCCAACTCACATTGCATCCAACTGAGTACAAGTATAAAGGTTCTTATGAGCAAATCGCTAAGACAATCAAAGAATATTCTGAGGTGCCACAACTCGACTTGGCAAACTATATGCAGGTGCTGCTATTCTGCTTTGTCACGGGCAATAACGATATGCATTTGAAGAATTTTTCGCTCTATAGCCCCAACGATGGCTATAGGCTTACCCCGGCTTACGACTTGCTGAACGTCGCCATCGCCAATCCGCAAGACACTGAGCAAATGGCGCTTACCATTGCGGGGCGAAAGTCGCACTTGCTGCTTCGGGATTTTGTGACAGCAGCGAGTACCATGGGGCTGGAAAATCGCATTGTGTTGCGGCTCGTCGAAAACATGTACAATTCGTTGCCTAAATGGACGCAACTGATCGATGAGTCATTTTTAAGCGACGAGATGAAATCCAATTACATGCAGATGATCACATCCCGACTGGAACGCCTGCAGTAAATGTTTTACCAAATAAATAGGGCCGTGCTGCGGTGGTGTGGCTTAAGAGGGCCACATTAGTGCGACTAGCATCAGGACGGTGAAGATGAGCATGTTGCGGGCGGTGGCTCCCAGCAGTGGATTGAGCGCCGCTCCGTCGCGGTGTCGCAGTCGCACCCAGCACACGGTGTGCAGCACGAGGTAGAGTAGGGGAGCGACGAGCGACCACCACGGCAGCCACTGCGCCATCACCACCAGCAGCCAGATGGGCGTGAGCAGTGCCATCGCCACGTAGCCATTGATGAGGTAGGCTGCGGAAGCCGGCTGACGTCCAAAAATCACCACCGAGGTGCGTTTGCCGGCCTCGCGGTCGTCGTCCACGTCGCGATAGTTGTTCACCAGCAGCACGTTGACGGCCATAAAGCCGATGCTCATTCCCGCCAACAGCAGCAGCGGATGGAAGTGCAGTGCCTGAACGTAGTGAGTGAGCACCACGGGCACCACGCCAAAGAAGACAAACACCGCCGCCTCGCCCAGGCCATGGTAACTCAGCGGCCACGGCCCGGCACTATAGGCCAGCGCGGCCA
Organism: uncultured Bacteroidales bacterium; assembly: GCA_902776835.1. Taxonomy (GTDB): domain Bacteria; phylum Bacteroidota; class Bacteroidia; order Bacteroidales; family Muribaculaceae; genus Sodaliphilus. The sequence goes on along the minus strand of CACYRK010000007.1, from coordinate 76,048 downwards.
GTGCGATGACGATGCCCACGGGCAGCAACCACCACCCGCCGTACGGAATCAGGCCGCAGCCCACTGCGCCAGTCACTGCCAGCGTGGCAAAGGTGACGTTGCGCAGCGTCGTAGGCGCGATGTCGCCCTCGGTGACGCCACGACGCGGGCCCACGCGCCCCACCTTGTCGGTCCCGCGAAGGTAGTCGTAATATTCGTTGGCAAAATTCGATACAATCTGTGCCAACAAGGCAAACACCAGGCACAGTATGGCGGGCACCAACTTGAATTCGCCCAGCCGCCATGTCAGGCCCACAGCCAACACTACGCCCGAGAGCGACACCGGCAGCGTGCGCAGTCGCATACATTCCACCCAAATCTTTATCTTCTTCATCCTCACAAAATTAGCAAGATCCCACTCGCAACTAAATATCCAAAGAAAAAATCTATAATCTCTAATCTATAATCTGTCGATCGACAGAATCGACTCACCCTTGCCCTTGCGACTTGGGCCGCACCCCCGTCTCTGGTGGCGTGATGGCCAACCGCCGCTCGTAACGCACCACCATGCTGGGGCTGAGGGCCACCTCGATGTTGATGCTGCCGTCGCCAATGCAGAATGCCGTCACACGCTCGAAATTGGTGGTGACGGGGCACATGAGAATGCCGCGCACGCGCCCGTTTTGGTCGCACGCCTGCAGGCCGGCGCTGGTGAGCACCCACAGGTTGCCGTCGCCGTCGAAGGTCATCGGCCCCACCTCCAGTTGCGAATTGTCGTAACTGTGCAGATAGTAGAACCGCTCCCCATAGGTCAGCGAGCCATCGGGTTGCACCACCCACTGCCACAGAAAGTTGGTCTCGGGTGCCGAGGCGGCCAGCAGAGTGTTGTCGGGGTAATGGGCGGCATAGCGCTTCTCACCGCCGATGCTCACCGTCATTCCTTGCCGCTCTTGCCACTCTTGTGCATTGACCACGCTGGCTTTCTCCACTTTGTGCGATTGCCACTCGTTATGGTCGGCGATCAGGATTTTATTCAGGAAGTCGTTCTGCGTGGTGCCTGCATGGGGCGGCTCGGGCCAGTCGTGCCACATCCACGTCATCACGTCGGCAAATATTTCGGTCGATCGCTTCACGTTATGGCCGCCGTCGCTCCAGTCGTAGCGTGCGTCGTATCCGGCAAAGTCGAGTGCCGAGGCGAGCATCTGGTTGCCCTCATACCAATGGCCGAACAGCGCGTTCCAGGCGTCGTTGCTGCCATCTTGCAGAAAGATGCGAAGTGGACGCGGCTCGCTCTTGCGCACGATGGTCTGCAGGTCGTTGCCGCCACGCATCGCCACAAAGGTGCCCACGCCGCTGAACACGCGGCCGAAGCAGTCGGGACGATGCCAAGCCGCCACAAAGGCCGATATGCCGCCACTGCTCAACCCGAAAATCATGCGGTCGCCAGGCTTGGCCGATAGGCGGATGCGGCGGCCGTCGACTGTCGACAGCGTCTCGACCTGAGGCAGCAGTTCTTCGCTGAGGAAACGCACAAAGCGGTCGTCGGTGGCGTCAAACTCGTTGCTGCGGTTGTAGCGCAACACCTCGCCGGATGAGTCGCGGATTACGCCAGGCTGCAAAAACACGCCTATAGTCACCGGCATCGCGCCAGCCTCAATCAGCGAATCGATCACCGCCGGGGCGTTGCACAGCACCCCGTCGAGGCCCACATACAGGCATGCCGGCTCGCTACCCGTGTATTGCTCAGGAACATACACCTGATAGGTGCGCTCGGTGCCCGGATACAACCCCGTGGCAGGGCAGGAATAACTCCCGTCAATCATCACATGGCCGGCGCGGGCCTGCAGCGCGGCCACGACCACACACATTACAATCGCTATTGTCTTATTCATGCCACAAAGTTACGAATAAGCGAGCGAAAAGCCAAACTTGTTTGGGCTTTTCCGAGCGAGAGTAACTTCGACCGAATGTCAACGTTACGATTTAGTGTGCGGCGAGCAAAGAAAAAAACTCGTTTTTTTGTTGCTCGCCCGAACGTTAGTAACTTCGACCGCGGTCAACGTTACGAATAAGCGAGCGAAAAGCCAAACTTGTTTGGGCTTTTCCGAGCGGAAGTGACTACTTACACATCTTTATTGATGGAATGGTGTTGCAAACAAGATTTTTTGTGTAATTTTGCAGTGTGGAATACGTAGAGGCATTTTTGCAGTTGTTGCACACGATGTCGCCCTACTTGCTGTTGGGCTTCTTCATCGCGGGGGTGCTCCATGCCTGGGTGCCCACGCGCTATTACTCGCGCTACCTGAGCGGCAGCGACTGGCGCAGCGTGCTCAGCGCGGCGGCTTTCGGCGTGCCGTTGCCCTTGTGCTCGTGCGGCGTGCTGCCCACGGCGGTAAGTCTGCGCAGCAACGGTGCCTCGCGCGCCGCCACCACGTCGTTTCTCATCGCCACGCCGCAAACGGGTGTCGACAGCATCGTCGCCACCTATTCGATGATGGGACTGCCATTTTCCATCCTGCGGCCAGTGGCGGCACTCGTCACGGCAGTGTTCGGTGGCTTGGCAGTGGGGCAGCACGAGCGACACCTGCCCGCCGAGGCGGCGACGCCAAGTGCTGAGAGCGAGGGCGAAGCGCGACCCACTACGTGGCAAGGCAAACTGGTGGAAACGCTGCGCTACGGATTCTTTGAGATGATGCAAACCATGGGGCGATGGCTGATACTGGGTCTCATCGTGGCCGCATTGATTACGGTGCTTGTCCCCGACGATTTCTTCCAGACCTACGCCCGCTATCCGCTGCTCAACATGCTGCTCATCGTGGCCATCGCCATACCGATGTATCTGTGCGCCACTGGATCAATCCCCATCGCAGCGGCACTCATGCTCAAGGGCCTCACTCCAGGCTGCGCATTGGTGCTGCTCATGGCCGGCCCGGCAGCCAGTTTCGCCTCGATACTGATTGTGAGCCGCATGCTGGGCAAGCGCTCGGCGCTCATCTATCTGGCCAGCATCACACTGGGCGCCATAGGCTTTGGCCTCGTGGTCGACTACTGGCCGTGGCTGCAGCACACCGTGAGCAACGCTATGCCGCATTGCCACGGCATGATGCATCACCACGGCGCCACCTCGTGGCTCAACTGGCTTTGCAGCATCGCCCTGCTGGCGATGATTGTTGTGGCCGTCGTGGCTAAATATCGCAAATCATTAATTCTTAAACGCAATAAAACCAACACTATGAAGACATTTAAAGTTAAAGGCATGATGTGCGTGCATTGCCAAGCAAACGTTGAGAAAGGCGTTGCCAGCCTGCCAGGCGTGCAGCAAGTCAAGGTCGACTTGGCGCAAGGCTTAGTGTACGTCGAGGGCGATGTGGCCCCTCAGACCGTGACCGACAAAATCACCGAATTAGGCTATCAAGTTGTAGAATCTTAAATAACCATCTATAAACTAATTAAAACAATGAGAAAATTTGTTATGACAACAGCGGCTATTGCAATGGCCATGATGCCAGCGGTAGCAGCCACCGACATTACCGCCGGTGTCAGCCGGGCCGACATGGACTTGAGTGTGAACCCCGGTGATGACTTCTACGAGTACGCTGGTGGAGGATGGATGAAAGCCAACCCCCTGCGTCCCGAGTTCTCGCGCTACGGCGTGTTTGACCTGCTTGCCGAGCGCAACCAGGAAAACCTGCGCGACCTCTTCCTCGACCTCGCCAAGACGCAGCATGCGCCGGGCACCGTCGGACAAAAGGTCACCGACCTCTACAAACTTGCTATGGACAGCGACCGCCTGAACCGCGAGGGCGTGGCTCCCGTCAAGGCCGACCTGGCAAAAATCGCCGCCTTCAAGAAGGCCGACCTCACCAAGTCGATTGCCGAGATGCACAGCGTGCTGTGCAACCCGTTCTTCGGAATCGGAGTGGAGGTTGACCTGAAAAACAGCGACATGAACGTGATGTGGATGAGCGCCGGAACGAGCGGACTGCCCGACCGCGACTACTACCTCAGCACCGATGCCGACAGCAAGAAGATTCAGGAGCAGTATCGCCAGTATCTGGTTAAGATGTTCATGTTCCACGGCTATTCGAAGAAGGATGCCACACGTGCAGCAAAGACCATCTACGACATTGAGTACAAGTTTGCTCAGGCCAAGATGAGCCGCGCCGAGGCCCGTGACTACAACAAACTCTACAACATCTTTACCATCGACCAGTTGCAACAGAACTACCCCGCCATCCAGTGGCGCGAGTACTTCACCCTGATGGGCGTGCCCAACATCGACTGGGTAATCCTTGAGCAGCCCAAGGTGATGGAAGTGGCTCAACAACTGATGTCGACGCTCACCGAGCAACAGATGCGCGACTACTTCACCGGTGAGGTCATTACCAGTTGCAGTGGCTACCTCAGCGACGAGATTGGCGAGGCTTCGTTCGACTTCTACGGCCGCACGCTGAGCGGACAGAAGGAGCGCAAGCCGCGCTGGAAACGCGCGTTGGGCATCCCCAACGGCCTGGTGGGCGAAGCAGTGGGCGAACTCTACGTCGAGCGTTATTTCGCTCATGGCAGCAAGGAGAAGATGATGAAACTCATCACCAACCTGCGTAAGTCGCTCGCCGCACACATTGCATCGCTCGACTGGATGAGCAGCGAGACCAAGGTCAACGCGCTGGTGAAACTCAACGCCTTCACCGTGAAAATCGGCTATCCCGACAAGTGGCGCGACTACAGCGGCCTGAAGGTCGACCCGAGCCTCTCGCTCTATGAGAACATCCGCGCGGCCTCGGCCTACGAGACTCGCCGCAACCTCGACAAGTGGGGCAAGCCGGTCGACAAGGACGAATGGGGCATGACGCCGCAAACCGTCAACGCTTACTACAATCCCACCACCAACGAGATTTGCTTCCCGGCTGCCATCCTGCAACCGCCGTTCTTCGATGTCAATGCCGACGACGCTTCGAACTATGGTGCCATCGGCGTGGTCATTGGCCACGAGATGACTCACGGATTCGACGACCAGGGCCGCATGTTCGACATGGCCGGTAACATGACCGACTGGTGGACCGAGGAGGACGCACAGCGATTCACTGCCGCTGCCGAGAAACTCGCCGAGCAGTTCGACCAAATCATTGTCGTTAAGGACCAGCACGCCAACGGTCACCTCACCCTCGGTGAGAACATTGCCGACCAGGGCGGTCTGCGCATTGCTTACGATGCCTTCAAGACCACTTCGCAGTTCCGCGATGGCAAGGAAATCGACGGCTTCACTCCGGCCCAGCGCTTCTATCTGAGTTACGGCCGCATCTGGGCAAGCAACGAGACCGAGGAAGCCATCTTCCAGCAGACCAAGAGCGACCCGCACTCGATTGGCCGTTACCGCGTCAATGCCACCTTGCGCAACATCGACACCTTCTTCGATGCCTTCGGTATCAAGCCTGGTGACAAGATGTGGCTCGATCCTGCCGACCGTGCAATCATCTGGTAACCAATCCGATAACAAATAAACTAGAGCCTCTGTAACTACTAGAGATGCTATAATCATAAGCGACGCCCCCCAGAGTTTGGGGAGCGTCGCTGTTATTGTCGCCGCCTAAGCAGCCTCACTTATTCTGCATTCTGAATTATTTATTTGCCAAGCAGGATGTTGATAAGGGCGTTGAGGTCGTTACCGTCGACGCCGCCGACACCATCCACGTTGGCGCGGCCGTCGTAGTTAGCGGCGTTGTCCTTGCCTAAGAGGATGTTGATAAGGGTGTTCAGGTCGTTGCCGTTGACCTCGCCATCACCGTCCACATCGCCGTCAAGTTCGTCACCGCCAGTGTTGCCTTCCTCGTCAATGATGTGGAGGAATTCTTTCCATTGATCAGCACGCTTGTAAGCGCCGATGGTGCCTACGGGTACAGTAAGCGTGCATTCGTCAGTATAGATGCCACCAAAAACATAGGCGCCCAATTCGACATCGGCAACATTAACAATCTTGCTATTGACAGCATTGATATTGTTGCAGCCACTGAATGCCAGTTTGCCAATAGATGTGACAGAATTCGGGATTGTGATGGAGGTCAGCGAATGGCAACTCTCGAATAACTTTTCCGATATGCTCGTCAATGAGTTGGAAAGGGTGATTGATGACATTGCATTGCAATTATAGAATGCGTCGCTCCCAATTGTGGTTACCGAGTTGGGGATTACCATCGAAGTCAGAGACGTGCAATTGCCGAAAGCGTATTCGCCAATCGATGTCGCTGTGTTGGATATGGTAATCGAAGTCAATGCAGTGCAGTCATAAAACGCCGAGTTGCCAATTGTTTTGACCGAATTGGGGATGGTGATGGTTTTCAGCGCAGAGCATCCAAAGAAGGTTTGGTTGCCGATACTTGGAACCGAGTTGCCAATAGTCACCGTCGCCAGGCTGCTGCAGTAAAAGAATGCGCTCTTGCCAAGGCTTGTTACCGAATTGGGGATGTTGGCCGAGGTGAGTTTTGTGCAATGGTCAAATGCGTAGTCGCCGATGCTTGTGACGGAATTCGGGATATTGACCGTGGTCAAAGCCGGACATTCATAGAATGCGCCTTTAGTGATGTTGGTTATCGTGTTCGGGAGGCTCACCGTTTTCAGTGTCTGGCATTGAGCGAAGGCCCAATTGCCAATAGATGTCACCGTGTAAGTTTTGTTGTTGCTGTTATTTTTTACGGTGCTGGGAATGGTGACGTTGGTAAGCCCGTTGTAATTGTTACTGCTAAGGTACTCAATGTAGGACACCTCAACATTTGCGGCATTGGCATCACCAACATACCCACCAAGGTAGGTGTACGCTATTCCGTTCGTCAAGAAGTCGTAGGCCATAGCGCAAACTGTAGATGTCACAATAAGAATTGCTGTCAAAAAGATTCTTGTTTTCATGATTTCAAATAATCTATAATCCATAATCTATACTCTATAATCTATACTCTATAATCTATCAACATGATCTTAGTGTGCTAAGATTATGTTGATAAGGGCGTTCAGGTCGTTGCCGTCGACCTGGCCGACACCATCCACGTTGGCGCGGCCGTCGTAGTTAGCGGCATTGTCCTTGCCCAAGAGGATGTTGATGAGGATGTTCAGGTCGTTGCCGTTGACCTCGCCATTACCGTCCACATCGCCAGTAGCGGTCTCTCTTGCGGGAATCACGTAGGTCTTAGTTTCTATGATTTCCCTGATTCGGTGATTTGAGAATATCACGTGGGCCTCGGCCTCAATCGTCTGATCCTCGCTGGTGCGCTGCACATAGTAAGGCATGCTCACCCAACGGCCACCGACGTACAGCCTCATCTCGCAGCCGCTGTCGCCCTCGCCAGGGTGGTAATCGAAATAGAACGAGCAGTTGTCGGGCGCAACGTCAAGTTCCGAGAAAACAACCTGACCCGTCGGCTCGATAATGCCTTCGTACAGCGCCGGGATTGCGGAGACGGTGCTTCCAGGATTTTGTGTTGAGTAGACAAAATCCTCATCGGCATCGAGATAATTCTTGCGGCCCCCGTCGTCGTAGCAGATGTAGAAACCGTTTCCGCTGGTCTGCTCCACATAGTTCACCCCCGCCGTATACCTGTAAAGCGTGAAATTCCAGCCGTCTTTCATGTATTGGCCTATTCCTTTATTGTAAATCACAAATTTGCCATTATTCAGGGCAACAAAGCACCACAGGTACTCGTCGTCCGATGTCGAGGATGAGGAGCACGCGAGTTCGCCGTACGACTGTGCGTAGAGATACTGCCCGTTGATTCTCAACTTATACCACTGAATAGGGTAATTGGTTGGATCGGTGGTTGTTTGGAAGGGCAATGCCTGTGCGGCCAGTGGCAGCAGCATGGTCATGGCTGCCACCAAAAGAATGATTTTGTGTAAACGTTTCATAATGATATGTTTTTTTAATTATTTTCCTAACAAGATATTGATAAGCGCGTTCAGGTCGTTGCCATCTACGCCACCTTGGCCATCCACGTTAGCGCGGCCGTTGTAGTTGTCGGCGCTGTCCTTGCCCAAGATGATGTTGATGAGGGTGTTCAGGTCGGTGCCGTCAACGCTGCCGTTGCCGTCGACATCGCCCGTAACCTCTTCACGCTGCATGACCAGGTCGCAGTCAAAGTAGGCGCCGCCGGCCGTCTGCTGGATGTACACCGCCAGCACATTCTTGCCGGGGATGAAAACTTGGGCCGGAATATTGAGCATTTGAGCAGCATTTTGCCACTCCCAGTTGCCGTTGGCGGGCTCGGGAGTCCAACCCGGGGCGTTGACCACCAATCGGCCGTTGATATAGATGAGCGCGTTGTCGTCGTGGACAAGGCCCAGGGTGTAAATGGCCTTGGGGTCGGCGCGGTCCAACTCAAAGGTGCGGCGGAACCAGCGGCAGTTTTGCAAATACTGGCCCTCGCTCACCCACACCGAGTTGAAGTAGAGCGGGCTGAACGGGCCACCAGTGTGGCCGTAACTAGCTGTGGGCATGGCTATCTCGTTCCACGCGCTGTCGTCAAAGTTGACTTTTTCCCAGCCTTGCGGACCATCGGGCCAAACGTTATTGTCAGGGATACCGTACATGAACTTGGCGTAATATGGAACCTGGCTCTGGCCGTTACAGAGTAGCACGGTTTCGCCACGCTTGTTGCCGCACACGGTGCACACGCCGTTCACATAGTTGTGGCGGCCTGTCGGCTCGAGGATGATGGTCTTTTTTACATGGCAGTCTTCGCATGTTACCACCGACTGGCCACGAGTGCCGCAGGTGGGCTCGATGTCGACCTGCGGATTACCCCAAGTGTGTGCCCTTTGATTAAACCATACCTCGGCCAGTTTCAGATTCTCGTTATCTAATGTGCCTGCTGAGGCAAAATGGAAATAGCGGAACTTGCGGTTGTCGTTCACGTGAATCACCACTTCCTCGGTGTTGGCCAGCGGCATGGGGTAGCAGTAGCGTCGTTCGATTAATTCGAGGTTTTTACCGTCGTTCGACCCGAACACAGCCCAGGAGTGCAGGTTGGAGTCGAAGTTGGTGCGCGCGTTGTTAGCCGTGACGATCGAGTATTGCCCCAGGCTCACTTCTTCCGAGGCTTCGAAGGTGACGTAGCCGTAGCCCTTGTTGCCCTCGTATTGTGTCGCGCAGTCACCGTCGCCAATCAGGTAGGCGTTGACGTCGGGATTCAAATTCGACCCGCTCTTAATCATGCGGTAGCCCACGTTGTTGATGTCGTGGTACGTCCAGAAGGGCAGGCCCGAGCCGCCCGTCACCGAGATGGCCTCAAAGCAGCCTTCGCTTTCGTTGGCCTCGCCGAAGAACGAGGTCAATTCGCCGAACACGGTGTCGTAGTACAGGTATACATCCATCTCGTTCAACGCGTCGTAGCGCCAGATGTAGAAGGTGTTCAGAAGGCGGGGCTTGTAGTACATGATTGTCTCGTCGCCGTTGCTCAGCATGTAGCCGTTGTCGCCTAAATACTTCTTATACTGCCTGTTGTAAATCTTGTAACCGCTGCTCTCGGTGCCCACAAAGCACCACTGCTCGGCGAAGGTGCTCGTCGACACTGTCGTGGTGACGGCTTTGTCGCTGCGAGCAACCATTAGACGGCCTTCGGTGGTGAGATAGTACCACTCGGTCGACGATGACTCGGGGTCGGTGGTGGGAACGAATGGCAGCGCTTGTGCTGCCTGCGATAGCAGTGCCATGAGGACTGCCAGCATGATGGTTTTGTGTAGCAATTTCATGTTAAGTATGTTTTTATATTATTGTCACATTTTTAATATAGCAACAAAGTTAACTCCTTTAACCATGTTTCTCAAACGTTGCCATGTTGATTTTTGGTTATTGCCGCAAAAAACAACAGTTTGAGCATAAAAAACTATAGATTTTACGCAAAAGTCTACACATTGTGTGCCCATTGGCCGCCCTAACATTTTTTTATCGCCTTGCGAAAAAAGTTGGCACTCGCTTGCTGGGCTTTTACTTTTTATTATTACTTTTGCATGAAATAACGCTTTGCGACTTTGATTATGTCTTTCTCGGCCTATAGCGCAATTAACCTGTGCTCGGCGGTGCTGATTGGCGCCCTGGGCGTGGTGCTTGCCGGAGTGCGAATACCCTTGCGCTCACATGCTCGACATTACCGCCTGGCGCGCATCTATTTGTGTGTGGCTTTTTTCCTGCTGGCGCTCATCAAGTTTGCTGAACTGATGTCGCCTGGCAGCGTCGACTCGGCGCTTACGGGCTGCGTGGCACTGGTGGTGGCGGGTTATCAGGCGCTGTGCTTTACCGCGCTGATTCTGTTGCTGATACGTCCGCGCGAGGTATCGCGGCGACGGGTGTGGACCTACATCGTGTCGGTAACCGTGGCATCTGGTGTTCTGCTGGCGTCGCACTTTGTGTTGCCGCAGGAGCAAGCCGTGATGGTTATGGTCGCCTATGCGGTGCTGTATGTGCTTATGCTTGTGCAATTTACGTGGGCTTTCGAGAAAGCCTTCAAGCGCTTTCGTGCCGAGATGTATGAGTATTATCAGGAGGAGGACCTCGACTGGCAGTTGCGATGGATTAGTTACACGTTTTTCACCTCGCTGGCTGTGGGGTGCATGGTGTTTCTCTCGCTCAGCGGCAAAGAGTGGCTCGACATCGTGTTCATCGTTGTTTATTCGATTTTTTATACCTTTCTCACCATCCGCTTTATCAACTATGGGCAATATTTGCCGACAGTAATGCGTGCGCTTTTGCCCGAGGCCGACCGGAGGCCTGCCTTGCCGGTGGCGGCGGTGGTCAGCGACGCCGAGCCTGTCAAGGCTATCGACGACACCCCCGTGAAATATGCGCGCATCAGTGCCGCGCTGAAGATGTGGGTCGACGAGCGACGCTATCTGCTTCACGACGTGGCTGTTAAGGATGTTGCTGAAGAACTCGGCACTACGCCGCGACGACTGAATGAGTATTTTGGCGAAGTCGTTGGTGAGGACTTTGTGAAGTGGCGTATAAAGTTGCGCCTGAGTTATGCTCGCAGCCTCATTGACCAGGATCCTCGCCGAAGTGTCAGCGAGGTGGCCGCCGAGTCGGGTTTTGGCGACCGCAGTTATTTCTACCGCAAATTTGCTGAACTCCAAGGCATCACCGTAACCGAGTACAAGCGCAAAGCCGCCCTCCAACTCGCCCAGCAACTCCAACAACAATCCCATTAACCCCCTAACCACCCGCTCGCAATAGCCAATATAGAAGCAATAGCCCCTATAGAAACTGTAGTTGCTATAGGGGCTATTGCTATGGTTGCTATTGCTGTAGTCCCCGCTTTTGCTATTTTTGGGTGGGGAAGATGCGGTCGTAGATGAATTGGGTGGCTCCCAAGTGCTGCTGGATGTAGGTGCCGGCAATTTCGCCGCTCTGGCGCAGGTGGTCGGCGTCGCTCAGCAAGCGGTCCATAGTGGCGTTGAACTCCTCGGCATTGCTGATGGTGAAGGCGCCGCCGGCAGCAATCAGGTCGTGCGCCTCGCGGAACTTGTTATAGTTTGGGCCGAAAATCACGGGCATGCCGTAGACGGCAGCCTCGTTGATGTTGTGGATGCCAGTGCCGAAGCCGCCACCCACATAAGCCACGTTGCCGTAACGGTAAAGCGACGACAAGATGCCGAAACTGTCGATAATCAGGCAGTCGAGCGAGGCGGCCTTGCCAATGCGGGCGTGCGAATAGAGTTCGGTGGGGCGGTTGATGCGGGCCATCATGTCGAGCAGACGCTTGCGGTCGAACTCGTGCGGCGCGATAATCAGTTTCAGGTCGGGATGCTCGTTGAAGTAGGGGACGACGATCTCCTCGTCGGGCTCCCACGAACTGCCCATCACCAGAGTGAGTTTGCTGTTGCTCACAAAACGCTCAATCACAGGGAAATCCTTGGCCATCTCGCGCACGTGGGCCACGCGGTCGAAACGCGTGTCGCCGCCCACCTCCACATTGGTCACGCCCACGCTGGCCAGCAACTGGCGCGACTCTTCGTTTTGCACAAAAATGGTGGTGAAGCAGTCGAGCATCTTGCGGAAACGGCCACCCCACGGGCGGAAGAAAATCTGCCCCTCGCGGAAAATCGACGAGATGATGTAGGTGGGGATGCCGCGGCGCTTCAAGGCGTGCAGATAGTTGCCCCAGAACTCATATTTCACGAAAATCGCCATCGACGGCTTCACTAGGTCGAGGAAGCGCTTCACGTTGCGCGGCAAGTCGAACGGCAGATAGCACACGGCGTCCACCATGTCGTAGTTTTTGCGCACCTCGTAGCCGCTGGGCGAGAAAAACGACAGCACGATGCGGGCCTGAGGGTCGCGCTCCTTGATGAGTTCAATCAGCGGACGCGCCTGCTCAAACTCGCCGAGCGACGAGGCGTGGATCCAGATGTAGCCGCCCTTGTCGTCGAGTTTTGAGCGTAGACGCTTGAACAGGCCGGCCTGGCCCTTGAGCAGCATGCGGGCCTTGCGGTTTCTGATTGTTGCCAAACTCACGCCGAAGCGGTAGGCGTGTATGCCGAAGTTGTAAAACGGATCCATTTATCGTGTTTTTCTGAAGGTGTTATTGTCGAAATAGATGTGGCACGACAGTTCTTGCCAGAAGCCGGTGGTCTTGTCGGTGACGTGGACGCTGAGCGTGGTGGCCAGGCCGACCCAGCGGTTGCGCACCAGGTGCGCGGTGGCATCGGTGCGGCTGTAGAAGCGTGCGCGGTAGTAGGGGTCGCCAAGGTTCAGTTGGCTGCCAAACTGCTCGTAGAGCGGAAACAAGTCCTTGCCGGCTTTCACCGTCTCCTTGACTTCGAGCCAGCGCCACTGAGCGCGCCCCATGCCGATGAATGCCAGCGGGGTGTGCCAGCGGTCCTCGGCGCGGCAGCGTTGCAACTGCCAAATCACGCCGGCGTCGGCTTGCCAACTCACGTTGCCGTCGTGCTTGTAGGTGAGCAGGGGGTTAATGGTGCCGTCGTCGTTCACGCCCTCGGTGTCGGGGGCATTTTTGCGCTTGGCCAGGTGGTTGTAGCGCAGGTGGCCGGTCATCCACCAGCCGCGGCCCAGGGGCACGCCGCCACTGACCACGGCATCGAAAGCCTCGCGATGACGCGTGGTTTGCATCTGTCGCCAGTCGAGCACACCTTGCAAATATGCACCCTGATCGCGTGTGTAGTTCACAATCAAGCCCCGCACGCGGCCCTCGCTGTAGCCCAGCGAGTCGCTCCACATGTAGGTGGGCAGCGACACGTGCATCAGCCGGCGTGGCGCGGCGCCTACCGCCACGTCCCACGGCCCGTTCACGTATTGGTAGTACAGCGTGGGCAACACCTTGTAGCCGTCGCCGCCGTCATGCATTGGCTGATACCACACCACACCGCCCTTGAGCAGGTGGGTGCCCTGGTTGTCGTCGACAAGTTTCACGCCCACCTCGGGATTGAGGCGGGTGAAGATGAAGGTCTGGTCGGGCGTCTGCTCATCGCCACCCTCGCGGTTGTTGATGGTGGTGTTGAAGTCGACGCTGTACACCACTTCCTGGGCCGCTGCCGAAATGGCGGTTGCGATAAGCAGGATTGTGAAAACGAGTGCTTTACGCATCAATGGGGGTGATGTTGTTAATGCCGCGCTCGATGCGTGCAATGGTTTCTTGCTTGCCCAGCAACTCGGTGATGTCAAACATGTGTGGGCCGCGGCATTCGCCCACCACGGTCAGGCGGAAGGCGTTCATCACGTTGCCCATGTGGTACTCATGCTCCTTAATCCAGCCCAGCACCACGTCCTCGCTGTGCTTGCTGGAGAAGTCGTCGAGGCCTTGCAGCACCTCGATGAGTTGGCGCATCAACTCGTCGGTGCCCGGCTTCCAACGCTTGCGTATGTCTTTCTCGGCGTAGGCCGTCGGGGCCACGAAGAAGAAGCCCGCCTGGTCCCAAAGTTCGCGCACGAAGTTCATGCGGCTCTTCACCAGCCCCACGGCGCGCGCGATATAGTCGGCATCGAAGTCGTCGGGGTTGACGTGCTGAGCCAGCACCGGGCGGAACACGGTGGCCAGTTCGTCGTCGGGCATATTCATCAGGTACTCGTGGTTGAACCACTTGCCCTTCTCGTAGTCGAATTTCGCACCCTTCTTCGAGCAGTGCTCAAACGAGAACTCTTTCACCAGTTGGTCGAGGGTGAACATCTCGCGGTCGTCGCCGGGATTCCAGCCCAGCAGTGCCAGGAAGTTCACCACGGCTTGCGGCAGATATCCGGCCTCACGGTATCCGCTCGACACGTCGCCGCTCTTCGGGTCGTGCCACTCGAGCGGGAACACGGGGAAGCCCAGGCGGTCGCCGTCGCGCTTGCTCAATTTGCCCTTTCCGTCGGGCTTGAGCAGCAGCGGCAGGTGGGCAAATTGCGGCATCGTGTCTTCCCAGCCAAGGGCTTGGTACAGCAGCACATGCAGCGGCGCGCTCGGCAGCCACTCCTCGCCGCGAATCACGTGCGACACCTCCATCAGGTGGTCGTCGACGATGTTGGCCAGGTGGTAGGTGGGCAGGTCATCGGCACTCTTGTAGAGCACCTTGTCGTCGAGCACGGTCGAGTTGATGGTCACGCGGCCGCGAATCAGGTCGTCGACCACCACGTCGTGGTCGGGCTCAATCTTGAAGCGCACCACGTGTTTTGTGCCTGCGTCGATGAGGCTCTGCACCTCTTCGGCGCTCATTGTGAGGCTGTTGCGCATGCTCATGCGCGTGCTTGCGTCGTATTGGAAGTTGGGCACCTGCTGGCGCTTGGCATCGAGTTCCTCGGGAGTGTCGAAGGCGATGTAGGCGCGTCCGGCGTCGAGCAGTTGCTTCACGTAGCGGCGATAGATGTCGCGGCGCTCGCTCTGCTTGTAAGGGCCGTAGTTGCCGCCCTCGCGCACACCCTCATCGATGCCGATGCCAAGCCATTGCAAGGCCTCGTTGATATAATCTTCGGCTCCGGGCACAAAGCGTGTCGAGTCGGTGTCTTCGATGCGAAGAATCATTGTGCCGCCGTTCTGGCGTGCAAACAAATAGTTATATAGCGCCGTGCGTACGCCGCCAATGTGAAGCGGGCCCGTAGGCGATGGTGCAAAGCGCACTCTTACTGGTCTTTCCATTCTGTAGTGTATAATTGTTTATGTGATTTACAAATATTTTTTGCAAAGTTACGAATAAACAAGCGAAAAGCAAAATTATTTGCTCTTCCGGGTGAAAGCTTCCGGGTGAAAGTGATTTCAGCGAAGCCAATGTTATGAATAAACGGAGAAATAAACAACAAATTAAACGAATGAAACAAAGCGATAGGCGATGGCTCCTACAGATAACACAAAAGAATAAACAGCAATAGTTATTATATGATAAATGGACGAAATAGATTATTGCCGTTTCAGGAGAAACGATTATTTTTGTGGCAAAATAAAAAAAGTCGCTCGCGCAGTTGGCGGTTTAGCAAAGTTTCACTACTTTTGCAATCGACATACTACCAGGAAGCGTTTCTTGCGTTCCGCATTAGTGAATCTCGACAACTCACAATATTGCGATGAGGAATGAAAGAAGTCGCGCTCCTAGCCGATAGCGTATCGCATGGTGTGCACATTATGTGCTCGCCGCCGATATACTTTAGGCGTGGGCGACTTTTACCTTATTCATCGCGCGGCAGTCGAGAGCCAACTAATGCATAAGCAGAAGTCGGCTCACGCTTCTTTTTATAATTTCTCTCATTATTTGACCAAAATGAGAGACATCGAAAACAGTATATTATTAACATTAACATATTCACGAACATGAAGAAATACATAACAAATTTAGTGATGCTCATAGTTGCATTGCATTTGGCATCTTGTGTTGAAAGCACAAATGCTAATAGTGATGAAATGTTGGAAGGTAAGGCCCTAGAGCTATACTCTAAAGCCGAAGACGGTGATGCGTCAGCGCAATATGAGTTAGCTGAATGCTATATTGAAGGAATTGGCTGTAAAATAAACCCTCAAGAAGCATTTAAATGGTATAAAAAGGCCGCAGACCAAGGAGAGGTGCGTGCTCTTTTTAACTTGGGCCGTCTCTATTATAATGGAGAAGGAACACCAAAGAATGAAACTCTCGCAAATGAGATGTTCAATAAAGCATTCAATCAGGCCAAACCAATGGCTGAACAAGGGAATTCATCTGCAATGTGGGTCTTGGGGTTCTCATATGGTTTAGGTGTCGGCGGTGTGTCTGAAGATGAAAAACAAATGGTTTATTGGTGGGAAAAAGGCGCGGATTATGGTGATAGAGATTGTCTTTTGAGGCTGGCAAGATACTATGGTGAGTATAAGGAATACGCTAAGGCTGTAAATTATTTAATAGAGGCTGCAAACCAAGGTGATCCGCGCGCTATTAATAATTTAGGACTGTACTATAAGAATGGTAAAGGTGTTGCAAGAGACTATAACAAGGCCGTACAGCTGTTTACGGAAGCGGCTGGTCAGGGATCATCTTCAGCTAAAAGTAACTTGGGTTTGTGCTACCTGGACGGAGTTGGTGTTGGAAAAGACTACTCCAAAGCAGTACAGCTTTTTAAAGAGGCAATTGCACAGGGAGATGAATCCATAAAAGTTAACTTGGGAAAGTGTTATGCTGAAGGAAAAGGTGTAGAACAAGACTATGCTATGGCTGTACAACTGTATAAAGAGGCTGGTGCCGATGGTTGTAATGACCTTGGAATATGTTATTTAGAGGGAAAAGGTGTAGAGCAAGACTATGATATGGCTATAAAACTGTTTAAAGAAGCAGCACAACAAAAACAAGACCCAAAGGCAATATATAATTTAGCCGTATGTTACGAACAGGGAAGAGGTGTCGAGCAAGACAAGGCAATTGCTTTACAACTCTATCAATTAGCTGCGTCATTAGGTGATGACGAGGCAAAGATGGTATTAAGAGAGTACGGTATGATTAATTGACACTTAAACGCGTGACAAATGGAAAAATACAAATCATCATTGTTGGTGGCTGCTTTAATTGCAATTATATGTGTTTCAATTGGTGTGTATTGGCATAAGACTCAACAACAAAAAGATATTATAGCAATGGAACAAGCAAAACTTGATTCCATGAAAAATGCTATGGAGGCAATAGAATTAGCGGCAGTGGCTGAAAAAGCGACTATTGTAGATAGTGCTGTTTATGAAGAGACCGAATCTAAGGAAATCGATGACGAAAGTTATGATAATGCATCATATAGGGAAGAAGCGAATTCTTATAATCGTTCTCAAACAAGTTCGATACAAATAATAGCACATCTTGTTAGGGAAGATGAAAATGGTGATGTGTTAACCTACGGAAGCAATGTTAAGTTATATCCAGTCACATATCATTCAACAGACCGTCAGAAAACCCAATCTTTCACGGTCCCCCAAGGTAAGGTTTATTATTATAGAGGCTATGAGATTTCGGGCTCTGCACGTGGCTCTTTTACTTTGTCTTTGCATGTGGCAGGCAAAAATGATAAATACTATGAAGAATATCGGTTAACTGGTTATAACCGTGATACACCACCATCCATGTTGTGGCCTGGTGATAGTTTTATGTTTGAAATATGGTGTCCCTGTGCCTATACGATGGACGCTACAATAACGTTCAACTTCGTTGTAAAAGATGAATAGCCAATTTGATTTTATGAAGGTGGGTTCTATATCGTATTCACATCATGAGTGTTCTTGGGTTAATTCATTAAAAAATATTATAACATCAAAACAATTTACATCATGAAAAAAGCAGCATTATTCTTGGTCTTATTCATGACCGTAACAAGTGTGACATTCGCCCAATTTAAGACGTTTACAGTGAATGGGGTGTCGTTTACCATGGTGCGAGTGGAGGGTGGCACGTTCACCATGGGTGCCACGAGAGAGCAGGACAGCGATGCCTACGACGACGAGAAGCCGGCGCACAGCGTCACCTTGACCAATGTTTTCTACATCGGTCAGACCGAGGTAACGCAGGCACTATGGCAGGCAGTGATGGGCAGCAACCCTAGCAAGCATCGAGGCGGCAATCTCCCTGTGGAGAATGTCAGTTGGGACGATTGTCAGACGTTTATCCGCAAGTTGAACTCGCTAACGGACAAATGCTTCCGGTTGCCCACCGAGGCCGAGTGGGAGTTTGCCGCCCGCGGCGGCAACCGCAGCCGCAACTACAAATACTCAGGCGGCAACGATATCAACACCGTGGCTTGGCACATAGGCAACAGCGGCAGACAGACGCACGATGTGGCTACGAAATCTCCCAATGAACTTGGCCTGTATGACATGAGTGGCAACGTTTGGGAGTGGCGCGAGGACTGGTATGGTGACTATGGCCGCGGTTCCCAGACTGACCCCACCGGCCATTCAAGTGGCTCTTTTCGCGTGCTTCGCGGTGGTGGTTGGGACCTCCACGCCAGAGACTGCCGCGTGTCGGCTCGGAATAGCTACATGCCGTTGTACCACAGCAGCTACGGCGGCTTGCGCCTCGCTTCTTATAAAGCGCCCATAGATGCTGCCGATGCTGTGTTAGATGCTCCCAAAGAAGCCAAAATGAGCGGAGAGTGAAATAACAAGAAGTTGAATAACAATAAAACAAAAATTGGAATGAAGAAATTAACATTACTGCTGGCGATTCTCGTTGTTGCCACTTGCAATGTCTCTGCAATTGAAAGAGATTTCGGTATGTACACCACCATGGTAAAGGTCGAGGGTGGTAAGTTCTTTATGGGTGATACAGGTGATAAATACCTCTCAAAAAATGCTGACAATGTGCCCCATGAAGTTGTGTTGAGCACTTTTTGGATTAGTAAGTTTGAAGTCACGCAGCAATTGTGGAACTATGTAATGAAGACTAATCCAAGTTCTTTTACTGGTAGCAATCTTCCTGTGACGAATGTAAGCTGGGATGAATGTCAGGAGTTTATTAGAAGGCTTAACTCCATTACAGGCGAAAAATTCCGTTTGCCTACAGAGGCCGAGTGGGAATATGCAGCCCGAGGAGGGCAAAAGGGTCATGACTATCCATACTCTGGCAACCAATTTAATGCTCCAGTAGCTTGGGCGGATGCAGATTACCCTAAATCTGTTGCAAGCTTAGCCCCGAACGAATTGGGCTTGTATGATATGAGTGGTAATGTGGCTGAGTGGTGTCAAGACCGGTACAATTATAGATCCTATTGGGAATCTTCATGGATAAATCCAACTGGTCCCTCCTCAGGTTCTAGTCGAGTAGTTCGAGGCGGTTCCTTTTTAGACCATGGCTATAATTGTACTGTGTGGAAAAGGGGATGTATGGATCCGTCAAATAAATGTAATTATGTCGGGTTACGCTTAGCAATGAGTTCTAATGATTAGTTTTTTTAGATAATCAGTTGCTATGATATGGTACTGTATAG
Organism: uncultured Bacteroidales bacterium; assembly: GCA_902776835.1. GTDB lineage: Bacteria > Bacteroidota > Bacteroidia > Bacteroidales > Muribaculaceae > Sodaliphilus. Next base: position 56,676 of record CACYRK010000007.1, on the reverse strand, counting down.
CGCTTTAGAGGACGCGAAGAATAAAAAGATACTCTGATAATATGTGTGTAACGGTGGCATAAAAAGCCATCGTTCACTGTTTTATGCCGCAATGCAAAATTCTCACCGAAAAAAGTAGGTCTAACCTTTGGCGACGGCAACGTCGAGCATGGTGGCCACAACGGGCATGGCGGCAAAGTCGGTCTGGTCGAGGTGGCACGGCGTCACCGTAATCCAGCCCTTGCCCAGCCAGTACATGTCGGTGCTGTCGTCGTCGGGGTCGTCACACTCGTAATGCCCTGTGAGCCAGTAGTAGTCCTGGCCGTGAGGGTCGACGCGGTGCTCATATTCGCTCTCCCAGTGGCCCATGGCGGTGGTGGTGATTTTCATGCCGGGGTAACTGGCGCTGTTGGGGAAATTCACGTTAAGGCACACACCGGTGGGCAGGCCGTCGCGCAACACAGCGCTGATAACCTGCTCGATGGTGGCCTCGCAGGGCGTGAAGTCGGCCTCGGGATGGTAGTTCTCGTGCGAGAACGCTATGGCGGGCACCAGGTGGGCCGAGGCCTCAAACACCACGCCCATCGTGCCGCTGTATATCGTACTGATGCCGGCGTTGTAGCCGTGGTTGATGCCGCTCAGCACCAAGTCGGGCGTGCGGCCGCCAAGCAGGTGGCTGAACGCCAACTTTATGCAGTCGGTGGGTGTGCCGTCGACTTGCCACACGCGGTAGCCGGGCTCGTCACTGTGAAGCATGGCGCGCAACGGGCGGCTCACAGTTATGGCACTTGCCATGCCGCTCTGGTGCTGTCTTGGCGCAACCACAACCACATCGCCCAGCCGGCGGGCAATGGCAATCAGTGTCTGGATGCCTCCGTAGTCCAGGCCATCGTCGTTGCTGATCAATATCAGCGGTCGGTCGGTAGTTTTCATGAAAGTCTTTATTTTTCGGCAAATTTACGAATTTATCACCACATATCAAAATGTACCGTCCTTTCGCAGCCTCTCGCCAAGCGCCTTTTTGACCACGCCCCGCCATAAATTTCCTTAAAACTCACTCATTGTGAAAAAAAATTTTTAACTTTGTGCTACCGTGTTGCAGATGTCACTCGATGGCTTTGGCGACCTCTTTGATTGCCAATGCTTTAGAGGGTCTCGCAACATCGGTATTAATGGTCAACAATGCATAAAAACAACATAGCAAATGAGACTGATTATCCAACCTGACTATGAGAATGTTTCGGAGTGGGCTGCGCGCTACGTGGCGTCGCGCATCAACGCCTTCAAGCCCACCGCCGATCGGCCCTTCGTGCTGGGTTGCCCCACCGGCAGTTCACCTCTGGGCATGTACAAAAAACTTATTGAACTCAATCGCGCCGGAAAGGTGAGTTTTGAGCATGTGGTGACGTTCAACATGGACGAGTATTGCGGCCTTCCCGAGGTGCACCCCGAGAGTTACCACTCGTTTATGTGGAACAACTTTTTCTCGCACATCAACATCAAGCCCGAGAACGTGAATATCCTCAACGGCAATGCCGCCGACCTCGAGGCCGAGTGCGCTCAATATGAGGCACGCATTGCTGCGGCGGGCGGCATCGAGTTGTTTATGGGCGGCGTGGGCCCCGACGGACACATCGCCTTCAACGAGCCGGGCTCGTCGCTCACCTCGCTCACGCGCCAAAAGACCCTCACGCGCGACACCATCATCGCCAACAGCCGCTTCTTCGACGGCGATGTGAACAAGGTGCCCAAGACCGCGCTCACCGTGGGCGTGGGTACCGTGATGGCGGCACGCAGCGTGATGATTCTGGTCAACGGCCACAACAAGGCCCGCGCTCTGCAGCAGGCTGTGGAGGGCGGCGTGTCGCAGATGTGTACCCTGAGCGCACTGCAGATGCACCGCCGCGCAATCATCGTTGCCGATGATGCGGCCACCGACGAACTGAAGGTGGGCACTTACCGCTATTTCAAAGACATCGAAAGCGCTAACATCGACCCGCAGTCGATCGCGCTCTAATCAGCGCCTGCATACACAACACACCGCCTGGCAGTGGGTGAAATCACCTCTGCCAGGCGGTGTGTTTTTTTTGTGTGTCCCCAAATAACTAACAATCAGAGTGCTATCGCATATAGCCCCCCACGTTTCATCGTAGGTCGCGGCATTGCCGCGGCTCAAGTAAGGGCACAAAAAAGCTGTTCGACTCTCAGCGAGGGGAACAGCTCCAAACTCTTTTTTTACTTTGTCGTAAAAGTGTCTGTGTCGAGTGTAAGAATTACTTCTTAACGCTGTCAACAGCAGCCTCAACCTTAGCAGCAGCGGTGTCTGCAGCAGCCTTAACGGTGTCTGCAGCAGCAGCAGCGGTGCTATCAACAGCCTCAACAGCCTCGGTAGCTGCGCTGTCAACTGCCTCAGCAGCTTGCTCAGCGTTACCGCAAGAGAACAGAGATACACTAAATACAACAGCAAGTAATAAAACTAACTTTTTCATTTCTTCTTTAAATTAAATAATAAAACAATTAATAATATTCAGTTCGAAAAACGATGCAAATTTACATCTAAATTTTAACATGCAAGCATTTTTCCAAATTTTTTTTTATGCCACCGCCCGAAATCGTTTGCATTTCCAGGCGTTTTTTTTGAGATTTATTTTGTAATACATTGTAAATTAACACATTACAAAATCGCCTATGGTTTAATCTCCGAAATGTTAAATAATCTTTATTTTTCGGAGCATCTCAAAATAGCCGTTTTTTAGTTGCTGTAGAGGTAGCGTTTGATGCTTCGCTTCGGCGTCTTCTCAAACTCGGTGGCGATGAGTTGGATCTTCGCGATTCGCTCATAGGGGGCCACGAGTTTGTTGAGTTCGGCGCGGATTTTCTCCATCAGGTCCGGCAACTGGTCGCGGGTGACACCCAACTGGTCCATAGCCTCGTAGTCGGGGTAGACAAGCGCCACGAGTTTGCCCTCGCGCTCTACCACCAGACTCTCGCTCACGTACAGCATGTTGTTCAGTTTGGCCTCAATCTCCTCGGGGTAGATGTTCTGGCCGTTGCTGCTCAGCAGCATGGTCTTCAGGCGGCCCTTGATAAATATTGTGCCGTCGGCGCTAAGCGTACCCATGTCGCCAGTGTGCAGCCAGCCGTCGTCGTGAAGCACCTTGTCGGTGGCTTCGCTGTTGTGGAAGTAGCCCGCCATCACGTTCTCGCCGCGAACGCAGATCTCGCCCGGGATGTTCTCGGGGTCGTCGCTCAGGATTTTGCACTCCATCAGCCCCGGCAGGATGCGGCCCGCGCTGTGAGGCACAAACTCGCGCCAGGGCGTGTGGCTCACCAGCGGAGCGCACTCGGTCATGCCGTAGCCCACCGTGTAGGGAAACTTGATTTTGTACAGGAAGTCCTCAACCTCGGCGTTGAACGGGGCGCCGCCAACGATGATCTCCTCAAACTCGCCGCCGAAGGCCTCGATGAGTTTGCGGCGTATCTGCGAGTAGATGCGGTTGTCGAGGAAAGGCACGGCAAGGGCCCAACGCAGCATGCCGCGGCTGATCATGGGCACAATCATCTTGCTGTAGATTTTTTCCAGCACCAGCGGCACGCAAATCACAAGGTTGGGCTTAATCTCGCCCATCGCCTTGACGATGATTTTCGGCGACGGGATGCGACCCAGCAGTGTGATGTGCGAACCCACGGCCAGCGGAACCAGCATGTCGAAGGCGCAGCCGTAGGCGTGAGCCAACGGCAGGAACGACAGCGCGCGCGAGCCACGGTAGTGAAGTTGAGAGTTGATGCCGTAAACGATGTTGCCGCACAGGTTGTTGCCTGTAATCATCACACCCTTGCTGAAACCCGTCGTGCCCGACGTGTAGTTGATTTCCATCAGTGCGTCGTTAGGCACATCGGGATAGTGGATGTCGTTGCGGTAGAAGCCGTCGCGGTACACGCGGTTAAACGTGCGCGTCAGTCCGAAGAGCGCCTTCCCCACGTTCTCGCCGGCTTTCTCGGCGATGAGTTTGCGGTCGTCCAGGCTGATCACCGCGCGGATGCGGTGCAACTGGTCGAAGTCGAGCGACTCCCAGATCGCCTTGCTCGAGAACAGAATCACCGCCTCGCTGTGGTTCACGATGTGCTGGGCATCTGTCGGGTTGAACTCCTGAAGGATGGGCACAATCACCGCGCCATAGGTGATGGTGCCGATAAACACCGTCACCCACGTGGGCGTGTTCTTGCCGATGAGGGCGATGCGGTCGCCCTGCTTGATGCCGCACTGCTTGTACAGCAGGTGCAGACGCGCGATTTGTCGGGCCAGGTCGCCATAGGTGAGTGTCGACTTGTCGCCGTAGTCGCTCAGTGCCGGCAGGTCCCAGTTGTCGATGAAACTCTTCTCAAAAATCTTGATAGTATTCTCTTTCAACATATTCAATTCTTTTTTCCGCTGCAAAGTTACGAATAAGCGAGCGAAAAGCCAAACTTGTTTGGGCTTTTCCGAGCGTGAGTAACTTCGACCTTCAGGTCAACGTTACGATTTAGTGAGCGGTGAGCAAAGAAAAAAACTCGTTTTTTTCTTTGTTTACCCGAACGGCAGTAACTTCGACCCTCAGGTCAACGTTACGAATAAGCGAGCGAAAAGCCAAACTTGTTTGGGCTTTTCCGAGCGTGAGTAACTTCGACCCCCAGCAAAACTCCTCCCCTAAGTTAGGGGAGGTGGCCCATCGGGCCGGAGGAGTGTGTCCCCCCAGAACCCTCGAATGCTCGATCGTTCGAATGCTCGAATGCTCGAATGCTATATATATTATATAATAAGGTGTATCCCGCATAACTTCCCAGGTGCCCCATGCGCAAAATAAGCCGCAAAAAGAGTTCATCTCCGAGATTTTTTGAAAAAAAATCACGAAAATGCTTGCCAGTTCAAAAAAAAGCAGTACCTTTGCAGCGCAATTCGGGAAACACCACCCGAAATAATTGCGACTCCGTAGCTCAGCTGGTAGAGCAATTGACTCTTAATCAATGGGTCGTGGGTTCGAGTCCCACCGGGGTCACTAAAAATGCGGTGACTTGTTATCACGACAAGCCGCCGCATTTCTTTTATCCACCCATCTGGCCTTATCCCCCTCAAAGCATACCCCCACACATCCTCCCCATCGCAAAAACGGATGAAAAGGGGACGGTTCTGTTTGTTGCACTTTGCACCATTATGAAGGGCGGTATGCATCTGCGCATGCCGCCCTTCGTTATGGGGGTGTCGGTCAGTTACACTGAACTGTCGGTTTTACAGCGAACTGCCGACTGTGTTGCAATCTGTCGATGGCTTACTTGCTGATAATCTTGCTGGTGGTGCGAGAACCGTCGGTGTACTCGGTAACCACGATGTTCACGCCCTGGAACGGGGTGTTGCTAACAACGCCGGCCACGCTGACGTACTTCACGCTCTTGACCACGCCGTTGCCGGCAGGCTTCACCTTGTCAACGCCAGTAATGATGTGCTCCTGCGGATAAAGGTCAACGGGGTAGACAATGTAATTTCCATCGTGGTCTGGGTCGACGGTGAAATCGCCAGGAGTTACTGACTCAACCCTTCGAGGAGCGGAATGAATTGTACTGTCGTAATAATAGTGTTCCACAATACCATAGAACTTGTACATCTGTCCTACTTCCAGTTCTTCAGAAACATCACCATACTCATTGTATTCCCAACTAACTTCGAAGTATCCATACACGTTGTCGGGATTATACTCGCCTTCAGGTGCTGGCATTACGAAGTACTCACCATTCCACACAGCGTAAGTGATTTCGCACAACTCTTCAAGTTTTGGATTCACGAAGAAATAATGCTGGTCGGTTGGATTGCCGTTCTCGTCATGTGCAGTAGCATTGCCCTCGTGGTTAGTGCTCAGGAAGTTGGCTGGGCTAAACACGTTTGGTTTGAAATTAATAGGTTGGCTGCCTTCTGCTACCTCTGGTCGAATACTACCATCACTACCATCCAAATCTATGTATCTCTCGAGTCCACTATCATAGAACCAGCCGTAAATAGAGCCGCCCTTTATGATCTTGCCCTCTAAACTTTTGATGGCCTCTTTGTCATATTCGTCGCCATCCAGGAGGTCGTCGCAATACAAACGTATCCAGTTGCTCTGATCCCAATCACTGTTAAAGAAACCATAGGCTTTCATATAATCCGGAATATTGTCGGGGTCGGCATTTTCGGTCTTGTCAACGGCGCTGTTGCCAAGGTCTTTACACCACAGCAGATGAGAACCTTCGTATTCTACATATTTGACTGCCAACAGGTCGTCGTTAATTGCGATTTGGCCGTTGCCAATAAAACGAGATTTATATTTCACTGCATTAGCAAGTGTTAGATTGTCGAGGTAATACATGACCACTGGCCTACCATTGGCATACATGCCGAAATTCTCGTCAAACGACAAACTGACACCACCTTCTGAACCACTCAGTTTAACAACTCTGGGATAACTTGAGGGAACATTGACATAAACTTGCGATTTGCCAGTGCTGACTTCGTTTTCACCTAAAGTGTAGTAGGTGCCTTTGGAGTCTTTGATATAGTTTTCAGCATCATAAAAGTCATCAAAAGTAAACACCTTCACATCATCACTGTTTACATCTAATGTGCCGTAGTATGGGTCAAATGTCAGGTTGTTCTCACAAGGTAGAGCATTGAAGTGGCCATTCTCGAAAGAGCCTGCAACCATTGTGCGGTCACGGTTGAGAATGATATATTTATTATAGGGGGTAATTGCTCTGATGTTTGTTACCAGACTCCAAGCCAATTCTTTATAAACGGTGTAGGTTGCCGAAGCAATTTCACTTAATACGCCATCAATTTCTACGATGGCATAAATAGTGTGCTCGCCGGCTTTCAGAGAAAACTCAACCCAGGTTTCACCATAACTCTCATAGACGGGCTTTCCATTGGCTTTTACATCAGCGGGAGTGGTAGGAGCCGGCGAAGGGTCTATTTGGTAATAGATAGTGCCGCCGTCCTCACTGTAAATCTCAAAGTATTCATATTCAGGAAAGACCTCGCCTTCTTCAAGTTCAGAGGGGTCGGGATCAAAAATTGGCGGTGAAACCGTCTGTTGCGCCTGTGCCACTCCTGTGGAAATCATAAACAACAACAATAGTGAAATAAAATTTTTCATAAACGCGTAATGTTTTGTGGTTATTAAAATAATTGAAGTCTCACATCATTGCTGCCCGAATAAAAATACCTGACTTGCAAAATCGCAGAACCAATACCTGAAATTGGTGGTTTCTTTAAACTGCTTAAAAAAAGCGACTTATGCCAAGTCCAAGAATGTTTATTTGTTCAGCAGTGAATTATTCTGCAAAATTACACATTAATATACAAATTACCCCCCCTAAATACTAAAAAAAGTTAAACTATGTTTAATAATGCTGCAATCGGTGTTAATAATACGTCTGGATATTTTGGTGCGCTCCGTCTCAACGCTCAAAATTCCTACTAAAATCGGAGTGGGGTTGCTGTGTGCTGGCTGATTATTTTATAAAGTTCTGTTGGTCACATGGCTTATATTTATTACCTTTGCGGCGTTTTTATATTGATAATATTGATAAATCCGATAAAACTATGAGCAGAAGTTTAGTCTGTAAATGTGCGTGTTCACTTTTGGTACTCGCTATTTCCTACTCTTGTAAGATTGATATGCCTAAGGAGACACAGTCGTCTTACGAGACGATGACGGTGGAGAAAAAGAGCATCGATGTGCCTATGAAATTCAGCGCCAAGATGAAAGGCCAGGCCGATGTTACCATTATGCCGCAGGTGAGTGGGCAGTTGATGAAAATTTATGTGACCGAAGGTCAGCAGGTGACCAAGGGCCAGACCCTGTTTGTCATCGATTCGCGCAACGCCCAGCACGAGTTGGAGTCGGCGCGAGCCAATCTTCAGGCCGCCAACGCCAATCTGCAAGCCGCTCGCTCCCAGGCCAACAGCGCCAAGTTGGAGTATGAGAGCAACAAGAACCTCTACGACAAGCAGATTGTGAGCAATTACATGCTCGAGAGTTCGTTGAACTCCTATAAGCAGGCCCAGGCGGCCGTGAGTCAGGCGCAAGCGTCGGTAAGTCAGGCCCAGGCGGCGGTGAGCCGCGCCAGGGTGAACCTGGGGTTCTGCACCATCTCGTCGCCGGTGTCGGGCATCATAGGCGAGATTAGCGTGCATGCCGGCGATCAGGTGACGCCGATGACGCAACTCACCATCGTCAGCGGTAACAGCCAGATGGAGGCCGAGTTCTCCGTCCCCGAGTCGATTCTCGAGGCGATGGTTTCGTCGGGCCTTACCCGCGAGGACAAAGAGAGGCATATGAACGAATTGCCCGACGTGTCCTTTGTGATGAAAAACGGCACCGAATATCCGCACAAGGGCCGCATCGTCAGCCTGACGGGTGTGGTCAACGCCTCAACGGGTACTCTGGCTTGTAAAGCCGCCTTCCCCAACCCCGACGGCCACCTGTTCTCAGGTGTCCAGGGTACGGTAATCCTGCCGTCACGCCGTAGCGATGTGATGGTGATACCACAATCGGCCGTGCTGCGCCTGCAGGACAAGTCGCAGGTGTATAAAGTGAAAAGCGACAGCACAGCCACTGCCGTCACCGTGGTGATTACCGATGCCGGCAATGGCAAGGACGTGATCGTGACCGAGGGCCTGAATGTTGGCGACCGCATCGTCACTGTAGGCGCAAATAACCTGCAGGAAGGGCAGCGAGTGCTGTTCCCGGCCGAGCCAAAAAAGAAAGATTAAACTATGAAGAATAACATCTTCATCAACCGATATGTGATGGCATGCGCCATAGCGATTGTCATCACACTGGTGGGCGTGATATGCATGAGCACGCTGCCCATCGAGCAATACCCCAACATCGCGCCGCCCACGGTGCGCATCGCCACCTCATACACGGGTGCCGACGCCAACACCATCATGAAGGCGGTGGTGCAACCCCTCGAGGAGAACATCAACGGCGTGCCGGGCATGACCTACATCACCAGTTCGGCATCGGCGTCGGGCGATGTGGCAATCCAGGTGTTCTTTGAGCAGGGCACCGACCCCGACCTCGCCGCCGTGAACGTGCAGAACCGCGTGAGCCGTGCTTCGGCCCTGCTTCCGGCCGAGGTCAACAAGGTGGGCGTGCAGGTGATGAAGCAGCAGAGCAACATCCTGCACATCGGCGCTCTGAAGAGCGTCGACGGCAAGTACGACACCGACTTCATCGCCAACTACATCGACATCAACGTGCGGCCTCGCCTGATGCGTATCACCGGCGTCGGCGACGTGATTGCGCTGGGCAACACCTACGCGCTGCGCATCTGGCTCAAGCCCGATGTGATGGCTCAGTACGGCCTTGAGCCCAACGACGTGTTTGCGGCAATCGGCGGCCAGAGTTTCGTCGCCGCCACGGGTTCGCTTGGCGAGCAGTCCGAGAACGCTTACCAGTACTCGATGGAGTACAAGGGCACGCTGAAGACCGTCGAGGAGTTTAACGATATCGTGCTGCGCACCAGCGAAGGCGGACACCTGCTGCACCTGAGCGACGTGGCACAGGTGGAGATTGGCGCCGTGAGTTACAATTTCACTTCGAACATCGACGGACAGCCGGGAACCATCTACATGGTCTTCCAGGCACCGGGTGCCAACGCTACCGAGGTCAACGCTCGCATACACAAACTCTACGAGGAGTTGAAGCCCACTATGCCTGCCGGCTTGGAGTTTGAAATCCTGGAAACCAGCGACGACTTCCTCTTTGCCGCAATCCACAATGTGGTGGAGACCCTGGTGATTGCCATCATCCTGGTGATTCTTGTGGTCTACTTCTTCTTGCAGAACTTCAAAGCCACGGTTATCCCATCGTTGTCGATCATCGTGTCGCTGTTTGGCACGTTTGCCATCGTGTCGCTCGCGGGCTTCTCGCTCAACATCCTCACGCTGTTTGCGCTGGTGCTGGCCATCGGTACTGTGGTCGACGACGCCATTGTGGTCGTCGAGGCGGTGATGGCCAAGATGGAGAGCGGCATAACCGACGCCAAACGCGCTACGCGCGAGGCGATGAGCGACGTGTCGGTTGCCGTCATCACGTGTACGCTGGTGTTTATGGCCGTGTTTATCCCCGTTGCGTTCATGCCGGGCACCTCGGGCTCGTTCTTTACGCAGTTCGGTGTCACGCTGGCATCGGCAGTGGGTCTGTCGTGCGTGTCGGCATTGACGCTGTGCCCCGCGCTGTGCGCCATCATGATGCGCTACTCCAAGGACAACAAGGAGCGGAAAAACCTCAACTATTACGTCACCAAAGCCTACACGGCAAGTTATAACGCCATCCTCAAGAAGTACAAGAAGAGCGTGAGCGCCTTCATCAAGCGCCCGAAATTGGCGTGGATACTGCTTGCCGGCACCGCCGTGCTGCTGGTGTTCTTCATGCGCAGTTTGCCGTCGGGCCTGGTGCCGCAGGAGGACCAGGGCGTGTTCTTCGCCGAGGTGCGAGCCCCCGAAGGCAGCACCCTGTATGAGACTCAAGAGATAGTCAAGAAGGTCGAGGAGAAGGTGAAGAAGATTCCCGAACTCGACAAATATGCTGTGGTGAGCGGATACGGTATGGTTGCCGGACGCTCGGGCAGTTGCTATGCCACGCTTATCATACGCCTGAAGAACTGGGACGACCGCCCAGGCATGAACCATAACATCATGCTGGTGTACGGACGCTTTGCCATGGACTGCAAGGAAATAAAGAATGCCTTGGTAATCCCATTCCAGATGCCTCAGGTGCCGGGCTACGGCTCAAACAACAGTGTGAACCTCGTGCTGCAGGATATGCAAGACCGGCAGATGTCGGAGTTCAACGCCGATGTAACCCGCTTCCTGAACAAACTGTCGGAGCGGCCCGAGATTATGCTGGCTATGTCGACCTACTCTGAGCGTTTCCCGAAATATGAGGTCAACGTCGACGCTGCACAGTGCGACCGGGCGGGTGTCACGCCGGCCGCCGTGCTGCGCACTCTGGGCGCCTATTGCGGTGGCTCATATGTGGGCAACTTCAACCAGTTTGGCAAGGTGTACCGCATCATGGCCAACGCCGCGCCGGAATATCGCCTCGACCCGCAGTCGCTCAACAATATCTTCGTGCGTGTGCAGGGCGGAAAGATGGCACCGATATCCGAGTTTGTCACGCTCCGCGAAATCGTAGGCTCGGCTTCGGTCGACCACTTCAACCTGTTCCAGAGCATCACCTGCGCCGTGATGACCGCCAGCGGATTCTCCGAGGGCGACGCACACAAGGCCATTGCCGAGGTCTTTGCCGCTTCGATGCCTAACGGCTACAGTTACGAGTACGGCGGTATGTCGCGCGAGGTCGAGGAGACGGCGGGCTCTTATGCCACGGCGCTAATCTACGTCATCTGCGTCATCCTCATCTACCTTATCCTGGCTTCGCTCTACAATTCGTGGTTTACGCCCTGGGCAGTGTTGCTCAGCGTGCCCTTCGGCCTGATGGGGTCGTTTGGCATCACGTGGTTAGTGTCGTTGCTTCACTTGCCAGGCATGGAGAATAACATCTATCTGCAGACGGGTGTGATTATGCTTATCGGTCTGTTGGCCAAGACGGCCATCCTCATCACTGAGTTCGCACAGGAGCGTCGAGCACAGGGCATGAGCATCCGCGACGCGGCATTCGCCGCCTGCGAGGAGCGTCTGCGCCCCATCCTGATGACTGTGGTCACGATGATTGCGGGTATGATTCCGCTTATCATATCGGGCGGTGCCGGAGCCAACGGTAACCGTGTGCTTGCGCTCGGCGTTACGGCCGGTATGGCCGTCGGTACGCTCGCACTGCTCTTTGTGGTGCCTGTGTTCTTCATGATTTTCCAACGCCTGCATGAGAGGTTTACCCCCAATTCCGCAATCACCGAAGAGGACAACATCCCACTGCAGGACGAAAATAGTGAAAATTAAATCACATAAGATTATTTTTAAAAACGATAGATAATGAAAAATTTTTTTACATTCATGCTAATGGCCCTGACTATCTGGTCTGTATATGCTCAGAGAATGGACCAAAGCGACATCACGACTGCGCCGACCGACAGCAGCAGGCTGAAGGCACAGCCCGTGACGTTCAGTGAAGGCAATGTAGACCCTGCGCTGTTCAATACTACGATGTGTTTGGACGCGTGCTCAGCGGCAAGCCTGAGAAGGGATTATATATCGAGAATGGTAAGAAGATTCTGAAATAGTCCTCAATAAAGAAGTTCTGTTGATGACCGCAACCGTCGTAACATTTAACAAGCGTAAAGGTTGCGGTCATCATCAGGACATTCACCTGATGTAGAAAATAACGACGACCTCACGGTTGAGAATACAGAAAGCGTATGAAGGCAACATTTAGATTATTAATAATAGGTGTGGCGGCACTGTCGATGATGGCATGCGACACCTTCAAGAGTTTACATGGCGAGTACGAGTCGCAAGCCACGATTCCCGCCGATATTTACGGCGCCGACGTCGTCCTGGGCGACGACAGTGCATCGGTGGCTCTGCTGTCGTGGCGTGAGTTTTTCATCGACCCGCTGCTGCAGCAACTCATCGACACCGCACTGATGCGCAACACCGATGTGAACTCGGCGCGCATTGCCATCGAGCAGTCCGAGGCATCGCTCGAAGCCGCTAAGCAGGCCTTTTTCCCATCGGTGTATTTCTCGCCGTCGGCCTCAATCTCGTCTTTTGGCGGCAGCAAGCCCAGCAAGACTTATAACCTGCCGCTGCAGGTCAACTGGGACATCGACGCTTTCGGATCAATAAAGGACCAAAAGCGCAAATCCGAGGCCGTGCTCATGCAGGCTCAAGTGCGAGAGCAAGCCGTGCGTGCTAACATTGTGTCGGCTGTGGCTCAGCAGTACAGCACCTTGCTCCTGCTCGACCAGCAACTGGAAATCCTCAGCGCAACCGACAGCCTGTGGAACGTGTCGCTGGTGACGCAAAAAATCCTTTGGGAGAACGGTAAGTCCTATTCCACAGCCGTCAACCAGATGGAGTCGTCGTACCTGAGCGTGAAGACGTCGATTGTCGACACACGCCGCAGCATTCGCCAGGTGGAGAACTCACTGTGCCGCCTGCTGGCCATACCGCCGCAGCACATCAAGCGCAGTCGCTTGGGACGTTACTCCCTGCCGCGACGTTTCGACACTGGTGTGCCGGCATTGCTGCTGCAATATCGTCCCGATGTGCGGCTCGCCGACCTCGCCATGGCCGAGGCATTCTACAACACCCAGGCCGCTCGCGCCGCGTTCTATCCGTCGCTCAGCCTGCAAGGTGTGGTGGGGTGGACCAATAGCGCCGGCGGAGCAGTGGTGAATCCCGGAAAGATACTCCTCAACGCCGTGGCTTCGCTCGCACAGCCCATCTATGCGCAAGGCAAGTTAAAGGCCAACCTGAAAATCAACAAACTGGCACAGGAAGACCTCATGAACCGCTATGTGCAGACCGTCATCGATGCCGGCAGCCAGGTAAACGAGGCACTGGCCGACTGCCAGGCCGCCGTCGAGAAGCACACCTATTATCATCGTCAGGTGGAGGTGCTGCGGGATGCCTACAGTGGCACCCACGAACTCATGGATAACGGCAAGGCAAGTTACCTCGAGGTGCTCACCGCACAGGAGAGCCTGCTGAGCGCGCAACTCAACGAGGCAACCAATATGTATAACGGCGCACAGGCCATCATTGCCCTGTACATCGCGCTCGGTGGCGGCACACGCTGATTGCCGCGTGTAATCAGCCGAAATAACGATTGATCGACGGCCCGCAGGCGACTAAATGCTTGCGGGCCGTCGCTCGTTTTTGCCCTTGACGGCCACGTTGCGTCGATTGGTGGCGCCAACCCCGCTCTTTCGTGAGAAATAGCGGCACACTCACATGCTATGTGCGAAAAAATTTGCAAACGCTACTCGCGCGGTTGTAATTTTGCAATGTAATCAGAAACAAAATTATTCACACATAAAACACTACAACAATGGAAACGAACAACAACACTTTCAACACCGAGTTGAATCAAGAGATGAACACCGAGATGAACGAGAACACGAGTGGCAACAGCCGTGCACGTTTAGCAGCCATCGGAGGCGCAGTGCTTGCCTCGGCAGCCGGAGGAGCAGGAGTGGCTTACGCATTGAACAACATCGGACTCCAGTCGGCAGAGCCCGAGGAACCCACCGAGCCCGAGACCCCCGAAACCCCGACCGAGGTCAAGGTGGTGGTAAAAGAGCAGGTCAAGATTGAGGAGAAGAACAACGAGGAACCCGAGCCCGAGCGCGAGGACTTCATCACCATCAACAACCTGAAGGTGGTGGACATGGGCCACACCGAGATTAATGGCGAAATGGTGGCTTACGCCGTAGTGCAAGAGCCGGTGACCGAGCAGTATTATTACATGTACGACATCGACCACGACGAGGTGTTTGACGTGATTGCCAACGAAGAGGGTGAATATGCGTTCTTCGACCAAACCAATCCGCTGGAGACCATCAGTTATGCCGACGCTTTCGACCACATCGACGACCAGGAACTCATGGCACGACTCATAGCCGAGGGCGAGACTCCCACCGACGACATCATAGTTCTTGACGACGGTGTGGCTGAGATGCCCGTAGAGGCCGACAATGTAGTCGATACCCTTGACGTTAAGGAGAACGAGGAACTGCTGGCAAGCAACGACGAGCAGCCCGAGGAGTCGTGGCCCGTAGATGAGAACGACTCAGTGATTGCCGACAACCAGCCCAGCGAGTCGTGGCCCGAGGAAGAAGAGCAGGCTTCAGAGTCGTGGCCCGAGGAGTCCTGGCCCGTAGAGGAAGAGCAAGCCTCAGAGTCCTGGCCCACCGACGACCCCGTCGACGACGTAATCGCATAACCCCCAAAAACTATAAATGCTATAAGTTGTTAAAGCCATAATTAATAGCGCAAAAAAGGTGACCCCGCAGGGCCACCTTTTTGCTTGAGTAAATAATGTGATTAGTTGGTGAGAGTGAACGGCAAGGTCTGCACGTCGGCGCTGTTGCGGCCCACCATAAGTTGGAAGTCGCCGGGCTCGCAGTCGTAGCGCAGGTCGTTGTCGTAGAACTTGAGTTTGTCGGCCGTGATGGTGAAGGTCACCGTCTGCGTTTCGCCGGCTTTGAGGAAGATGCGCTTGAAGTCCTTCAACTCACTCACTGGGCGTGCGATGCTGCCCACCATGTCGCGGACGTAGAGTTGAACCACCTCGGCGCCGTCGCAGTTGCCGGTGTTGGTCACTGTAACAGTGGCCGTGATGCTGCCGTTGCGGCTCAAAATGGGCGAACTCAGCGCGAGTTGGCCGTAGTCGAAGGTGGTGTAACTCAGGCCGTAGCCAAATGGATACAGCGGGTCGTTGGGCACATCCAGATAGTTGCTTTGGAATTTCTGGAAGGTCTTGCCCTGCAGCGGACGGCCAGTGTTCAGATGGTTGTAATAGACGGGAATTTGGCCCTCGTTGCGAGGCATGCTGGCGCTTAGGTGGCCGCTGGGGGTGACATCGCCGAAAATCACGTCGCAAATGGCGTCGGCGGCCTCACTGCCACCAAACCACACATTGAGGATGGTGGGGATGTTCTCTTTCTCCCAATTCATCACCGTTGTGCGGCCCGAGAAGTTGAGCAGCACGATGGGCTTTCCGGTGGCGATGAGTGCCTCGAGAAGGTCTTTCTGTGCGTCGAGGATGGTGAGTTGCGAGCGACTGCTGCACTCGCCGCTCATCTCGCTGGGCTCACCCATGGCGGCAACAATCACGTCGGCCTGGCGAGCGATGGCCACGGCCTCGTCGCGCATCACCTGCGGGTCGCGCTCGTCGCGCATCTCGCGGCCAAACATGGTGGAGTTCTTCTCCAACTCGGCGTCGTAGCACACGTTGCAGCCCTTGGCGTAGAGCACGTTGGCCTTGCCTTCGGTGGCACGTTGCATGGCCTCGAGCAGCGTGCTGTAACGCTCGCTGGTGGCTGCCACGCTCCATGTGCCGGGCATATTGGCGCGCGTGTTGGCCAGCGGGCCCACGAGGGCTATGGTGCCCTGCTTGGTCAGTGGCAACACGTTGTCGCGGTTCTCCAGCAGCACAAAGGTCTCTGTGGCCACGCGACGGGCCTCGGCGCGGTGCTCGGCGGTGAAGATGTCGCGCTTAGCGCGGTTGACGTCGAGATAGCGGTAGGGGTCGCTGAAGAGGCCCAATTTGTATTTTGCCTCGAGGATGCGGCGGCAGGCCTGGTCGATGGCTTGCATCGTAACTTTGCCCTCGTTAAGCGATTGCTCTAATGTGCCCAGGAAGCCGTCGGCAACCATGTCCATATCGGTACCGGCGTTAAGCGCCAGGGCCGACACTTGTTGCAGGTCTCCCATGCCGTGGTTAATCATTTCGCTGATAGCGGTATAGTCGGTGACCACAAAGCCGTCGAAGCCCCACATGCCACGCAGCACGTCGGTCATCAGCCAGCGGTTGGCCGTGGCAGGGATGTAGTCAACCGTGTTAAACGAGGTCATAAACGACCCAGCGCCAGCATCGGCTCCGGCCTTGTAGGGCGGGAAATACTCGTTGAACATGCGCACATGGCTCATGTCTACAGTGTTGTAGTCGCGGCCGCCCTCGGGGGCACCGTACAATGCGAAGTGCTTGATGCACGACATCATGGTGGTGGGACTGGCCAGGTCGGCACCTTGATAACCCTCAACCATGGCGCGGCAAATCTCACTGCCCAGGTAGGGGTCCTCGCCCGAGCCTTCGCTCATGCGGCCCCAACGGGGCTCACGGCACACGTCCACCATCGGGCTGAATGTCCAGCAGATACCGTCGGCCGTCGACTCTACAGCGGCAATGCGAGCCGAGTTGCGGATGGCTTCCATGTCCCAACTCATCGACATGGCAAACGGGATGGGGAACACCGTCTCATAGCCATGAATCACGTCCATGCCGAAAATCAGAGGAATGCCCAAGCGGCTCTGCTCCACAGCGATGCGCTGCACCTCGCGGATTTTCTCCACACCCTTGAGGTTGAAAAGTCCGCCCACCTCGCCAGCCTTGATTTTGCCGGCGATGTCGCTGCTCATGGCCGTTCCGGTGATGATGTCGCCGGTTACGGGCAGATTGAGTTGTCCGAGTTTCTCACGAAGCGTCATTTTACTCATCAGGTCGTCGATGTAGCGGTCCATGGCTGGGTCGCTCGACGCGCTGGTATTGAGTGCGCAGGCACCCAGCGCTAAAGTCAATAATAGGTTGCGTAATTTCATAAAATATTATGTTTTGTGTTGATTATTATCGATTTAGATTAATATGTGAATCCCAGGTTGGTGAGTCCTTGCTGCACCTCGGGGCAACTCATAAACAGCCGCCACAGCAGTCCGGTGCGGTAATTCTCAATCATCGGCGCAATGGTGCATTGGTCGATGGCAAGATAGTGTGGCACGGTCCAGCGGGTTTGCGGTGAAAAGGCATCGTAGAAGCCATATTTTCCCCAAATCCACTCGCCCTGCGCGTAGAAGCCCTTCAGGGCAGCCATCGACTGCTCGGGCGTGTAAGGCATCGACGACAGCGCTGCCGTGGGGGTAATCACGCCCAGGTCGTTGCCGGGGCAGTGCGCGCTGTAGCCCACCGTCGAATAACTGGCGGTGAGGCCCCAGCAGTCGGGGCCATAGCCCTTGTATTGTTTCGGGTTGGTGACACAGTACTGATAGTTGCTTAGTGCATGGTTGCGCACCACGTTCCAGTAGTTGGCATATTCGTCCTTGAGGTTGCGCGGGTCGAGGCCAATCCAACTGTAGTGCGCCCAGAATAGCGGTCCGCCGGTGTATTCGGCGCCGTTGTGCTTAACTTCTAACGGCAAGCCAAAAGGTGCCGCGGTGCTCTTGATGCCGCCGCTGCGGGCCCAGCCCTTGTGGTAGCACGCTGCGGGCACCGAGTGCGTGGGCGATGCTGCCGCTAATATGTATACAATCAGGCACTCGTTGTAGCCCTCCAGCGGGAAGTTCATCTCCCAGCCATAGTCGGGCGACCAGTGCCAGTAAATCACTTCTTGGCCGCCGCGGGTGTACCAGTCGAACTCCATGGCGTGCCACAGCGCGTTGATTTTTTCCACCAGAGCGCGCTCGGCGTCGCTCGTGCCGTTGAAGTACTGGCGAGCGCACAGCAGACCCTGCATGAGGAAGCAACTCTCCACCAGGTCGCCGCCGTTGTCCTTCTGGCCAAATGGCTTCACCTTGCCGCTCGGGCCGTAGAGCCAGTGCGGCCACACGCCATGAAAGCGGTCGGCACGCGCCAGGTAGTCGACGATGGTGGTGAGACGCTGCAGGCACGCCTGGCGTGTGATGAAACCACGCTCACAGGCTGCCAGCAGGCCGGCGATGCCAAAGCCGCTTCCGCCAGTGGTCACCACGTCGCGGTCGTTCTGGGGGTAGTTGTTGTCGAGATGGATGCGCTCGCGGGCAAGACCCGAGGTGGGTTCGGCCCCATCCCACATGTAGTTGAAGTGCACCTTCTCGATGTAGTCGAGCAGGGCGTCGTCGCTCGCAAATTGCGACGGGCGCACCTCGGCTTGAGGTGGAGAGGGTGGGGTGGGCTCGTCGATGGCATTGTTGTTCGACGATTTGCAAGCCACGAGAGTGGCAAGTGCGGCAAAAAGAAATATTGCGATGCGTTTCATGACAGTGCAGATTTAGGATGTATTATTGAGTTATAATGCCCGACATCGCGCTGCGGCCCGTCTCGCCTAAGGCCTCGATGGCAAAATAATAGGTTGTGCCGCGGTCCAGCCCGCGCATGTCGTAACTGCACTCGCCATTCACGGTGATGCAGTGGTAAAGTTTGTCGGGAGCGATGCCGTAGTACACGTTGTAGCCGTAGGCCCCCGGCACAGCCTGCCACGAAATCATGGCATTGCGGTCGTCGTTGCGGTCGCGGTTCACTTTGAAGCCTTTGACGGCCGCTGGGGCCTTGCCGGGTGCGTTGCCAAAGATGCGCACATCGCTCAGGCAGAAGTAGCCGCCCGAGGGCATGTGCAGGTTCTCAACCTTGATAAATCGTGTGTCGAGCCCCTGGCGCAACTCCACGTAGTCGTGCGGCACGTCGCGGTCGTTGCCGCTCTTGTCCACCACCAGTGTCCACTGCTGGCCGTCGGCGCTGGCATAGATGCGATACTGGTGGTAGATGTCGCTGGCGCGATTGTGCTGCACCACATGGTGGTCGTAGTAGTTGAGTTGGATGGCGTGCACCGTCTTTATCCCCTGCAGGTCGATGGTGATCCACTCGCCGGGGTCGCCGCTGGCGGCGCTCCAATAGGTGCGCATGTCCTCATCGGTGAGGCTGCTGGCAAGCAGTGTGCTGTCGGTGCTCGAGGTGGTCGCCGGCTTGCCGTACGACAGCAGCATCCAGCCCGTGAAGCGCTGGGTGTGGCTGTCCACCGAGGCATCGGCGTTCCAGCAAGGATAGTCGCCAAAGGCCGTGTTGCACCACATCACGCCGTCCTTGTCGAAGTCTACGGGGTAAAGGCCGATGCGGCGCTCAAACTTGTACTTGAGCGAAAGCATGCAGGTGCCCACGTGCCAATAGCGGCCATTGGCATCGGCCCACGTGCCGCCATGACCCACGCCCTGCACAAAACCGCCGGGCTTGTAACTCATGGGGTTGTGGCGCTGGTAGGTGAACGGGCCCAGAGGCGAGTCACCAACGTACACGCCGTCGGCATACACCTTGAACTCGGTGCCCGGAGCACCGTATTGAAAGTAGTATTTGCCCTCATGCTTGGTCATGTAAGAGCCTTCCATGAAGGGCTTTAGCGTCACCTCGTCGTCGTTGTTCATGCCGAAGCGTTCCCAGCCGTGGACCTCGGGGTGCAGCAGCACCAAGTCGTGGATCTTGCTGATGGGCGTGAAATCGTAGCGGCTCACCTGCACACCCTTCACGGGATATTCGTTGCTTGAGCCATAGTATTCGTAGAGGTTGCCGTCGTCGTCAAGGAAGACGTAGGGGTCCCAAGTGGGCAACGTGTTGCGCTCGATGGCACGGCGCCAGCGGCCCTGCTTGGGCTGCGTGGTGTACCAGATGGGCATGCCCTCGTAGGTCGAGCCTGTGTAGAACAGTGTGTCGCCCACCACCCAAGCCGCCGGGGCGCACTCGTCGTCGTCGGTGGGGTGGCGCTGGAAGGTGGCGGTGACAAAGTCCCAGTCGCTAAGGTTGCGGCTGGTGTGGAAACCGCCCTGGTTGGTCGAGAACAGAAAGCACTCGCCCTTGTAGGTCAGCGCCATGGGGTCGGCACTCGACCGAAACGAGCCGCCGCGCTTGGTGTTGGGGTTGAACGGCTCGTAATTGTAACTTATGTTCATGGGGTTGCAATAGGTGCTCGTGCCGGGTTGCGACGGGTCGTACCACGGTGTGGCCACGGCGGCCTGGCGCGGCAAGGCCACGCTGGCTCGTGTCTTGATGCACATGGTGATGTCGACCTGGTGGTCGGCGGCCTCGCGCCTGACGATGGCCTGTTCCATGCCGGGATAGTGCACGCACAGGTCGCGGTCGGTGTCGGTAGCGATGAGGCTGTAGCGGCCCTGCGAGTCGGTGTTGCTGTGCGCCGGGCTGTAGAGCCACATCACCGTGGCTCCCTCAAGCGGATGGCCTTCTTGGTCGGTAACAACACCGGTGACGGTGTATTGCTGAACCACAGGGATGTAGTAGTCGCTCACTTGCCCTTTTACCACTTTCACCGAGTCGCTACTGGCAGCGGCGCTGAGGGCTATGACAGCGACAATGGCCGTTACGAGTTGTTTCGTTGCCATGACATAAGTTGTTGTTATATTGAAATTTAAAAATGCAGGGTGCCGCCCTCCATGATGGTGACACCCTGCTTCAACTGATTCACTTTATTCAGCCTTTGGCTCTTTTGCCAAATCAGGTTCGTTTTGCAATTGTGCAAGAGGCAACGGGTAGTAACGCACGGCCTCAGTCCAGCCGGGCAGCACGCTCGATGCCTTGCCGCTGCGCACCAGGTCGTTGTAACGCTCGCCCCACTCGCACACGAGTTCCATGCGGCGCTCGTCGAGCACTTGGTCGACAGTCACGTTGCTGATGCTGGGCATAGCGGCGCGGGCACGCACCAGGTTGAAGGGAGCGTCGCCATTCTTGCCCTGGCGCACCTTGGCCTCGGCATTCATCAGTAGCACATCGGCGTAGCGCAGCACGCGAATGTTGTTGTTCGAGCCGTACTTCGTGCGACCTTCGGTGAGTTGGTTGGTCGGAGTGTAAGCCTTGCCGTTCCAGGTGTTGGTGTTGTTGGTGTTGCCTTGCAGGTTGATGAAGTCACCGTCGCGGGTGGTAGTGCCGCCAACGAGCACCGAGGTCTCAAGACGCACGGTCTCGCCACGGGCGGTAGCCCAGTTGATGAAGTTGTCGGTGATACCCACAAAGTTCCAGCCACCCAGGTTACCGGGACCTTGGAAGACGAACCACTGGTCGGCGTCGACCATGTCGCCACTGCCAATGCCGAAGTCGGTGCACTGGCACTCCATCAGGCTCTCGTTACACAACTTGCCAGGAATCTTGAACAGGTTGTAGAAGTCGGGATAGAGCGAGAACTTCTGGCTGTTGATGATTTGGTCGGTCAATGCCTCGGCCTGGGCATACTCGCCACGGTTCATGTAGACCTTGGCAGCCAGGGCCATAGCGGTGTAAGCCGTAACGGCACCCACGTGGGCCGACTCGTTGGGGCGAATCTTGGGGCAGTTGTCGATGGCATACTGCAGGTCCTCGAGCATGTAACGCTGTACGGCGTCAACTGTCGAGCGGGTGAGGTCGCTCTGGCCGTTGCTGCGCAGGATAGTCACCGGACCGAAGGCCTGAACCAGGCGATAGTAAGCGTAAGCGCGAAGGATGCGCACCTCGCCGCAGTAAGCGCGATAGTTGGCGCGGTCGGTCTCACTCGTGATGTTCTCGTTGTAGTTGTCGAGAGCGTCGAGGGCTCCGTTGGCAATCTTAATCATGCCGTAGTACTGGTTCCACATCTCATTCAGTCCCCAGAACGAGTTGTCGTACTTCAGGTTGCCGAAGTCGACCAGAATACCCTGGTCGTCAACGCGTCCGCTCCACACGTCGCCGTCGCGAACGATGGTCAGCGGCCAAATCACCCAGTGCATGCCGCCGGTACGCAGTGCAGCGTAGACACCCGACACGGGCATGTACAGATTGTTCATGTCGGTGTAATCGACACTCGACTCAGGCACGCTGTTCTCAGGAGCCTTGTCCAGGAAATCGTCGCACGAGGTGCCCGCGAGGAGCAGCAGGGCCGACATTCCAGCAATCATTATATTCTTGAAAAGTTTCATTGTTTCGTGTTTTTAAGAAGTTAGATAATGTGACTGTTGATTTAGAAGTCGATTGTCAAACCGAATGTGTAAGTTGCGGTCAAGGGGTATACCTCGGTGTCCCAACCCTCGGCATCGCTCAACTCGGGAGTGAATGCATTGGCACTGAACAGTGTGAGGGGACGGTCGGCGGTAACGCTGAAGCGCACGCCGGGCAGGGTGTAGTTACCCATCTTGATGTTCTTCAGGCTGTAGCCCAAGGTCACATTCTGGATGCGGAAGAAGTCGGCATCCTCAACCATGAAACTGTTAACACGCTGGTCGCTCACGTTCCATGTGCGAATCCATGCCTCGGCGCTGGGATACTCGTTGGTGCTGCCGGCACCGGTCCAGCGGTTCTTCACCTGATCCTGGTCGAAGTTGTAGTTGCTCTGAGCATAACGCAGGGCGCGCTTGCGGTTGAACATTTGTGCTCCGGCGTTGCCGTAGGTGGTCAGCGCGAAGTCGATGTTCTTCCACTGGAGGCCCAGGTTGAAACTGTAGATAAGGTTGGGCAGGTACGAACCTAATGCGGTGCGGTCGTTACCGTCGACGATGCCGTCGCCGTTCAGGTCGCGATACTTGAAGTCGCCGGGCTTCAGGCCGTTGGCAACGGCAGTGGCATCAGCAGCGCACTCCTCGGGAGTCTGGTAGATGCCCTCCACCTCGTAGCCGTAGAACGAGTTCATCTGCTCGCCAACGATTTGGTATGTCTTGCCGCCGGCAACGTAGCCAATGCCTCCCAGCGACTTAACCTCGTTCTTCAGAATCGAGGCGTTGGCGCCAATGTTGTACTTGAAGTCCTGGCCGATGCGGTCGCTCCAGTTAACGCTGATGTCAACACCAGTGTTGAGAATCTTACCGATGTTCTGAGCCAGAGTGCGGTTCTCAAACGATACGCGAGGGCTGATAACGGCCTTGTGCGTCATGCGATAGAACCAGTCGACGTCGATGTTCAAGCGGTTGCTCAAGGTAGTCAGGTTGAAACCGACGTTGGTCTCGTCGACAACCTCCCACTTCAGGTAACTGAATACCGAGTTGTTCTGGAAACCGGCGATGGTGGTGTTGCCAAACACGCCCGATGCCCAGGTGCCTGTGCTGATCGAGGCGAAGCCGTCGTTGGCGGCAACGCGGTCATTACCCAGGCGACCCCAACTGGCACGCAACTTCAGGTAGTCGATTGCGTGCTGGTTCTCCATGAAACTCTCGTTGCTGATAACCCATGCAGCACCCACACTGGGATAGTAACCCCACTTCTGCTGATACTTATTGGTACCGTCGGCACGGAACGTAAGCATGAGCAAGTACTTGTTCATGTAGTCGTAGTTCAGTCGTGCAAAGTACGACATGCCGCGGTAGGTGGTGCCGTCGTCGCTAAGCGTAGCGCCGGTAGCATTACCGTTAACCCAGTACATGTATTCGTCGGCGCCGCCAGGAACGTGGGCAGTAGTACCCATATCGAAGCGGTAGTTCTGCTCGCGCTGCGAGTAGCCCACCATGGCACCAAAGTGGTGTACGTCGGCATAAGTGTCCTTATAAGTTAAGGTGTTATCCCAAATGTAGTTGTAATTGAACGTGTCGCTCTTCGACAGGCTAGTGTCGTCGGTGTGTTGGTTGGTCGACACATAATAGACCGGCGTGAAAACGCGGCCGCGAACCACACCGTAGTCGTAACTGTAACTGGTCTTGAAGTTCAACTTGTTGGGGATGAAGTTGATTTGTGCATAGAAGTTGGTCAGGAATTGGTTCACCTGGTTCTTGCTGTTGTTATAATAAGCGGTAGCAACAGGGTTGTAGAAGTTGTTGGTGAAGCCTACCGAGCCCGGCGAAGTGAAGTCGACCGGTGTGGCGTCGGTATTCTTTGCGTCATGTACAGTGTAGATGCCGGGGGCGTTGAACGCCTGCTGCCAAGCGGCATTGTTCGGGGTGCGCTGGGTGCCCTGGCTGAACACGCCGTTGAAGCCCACCTTCAACCAGTCGGTTGCGTCGTAATCGACAGCAGCGCGGAAGTTCAGGCGGTTGTAGTAGTTGTTGCAGTCCATAACACCATCCTGGTGCAGGTAGTTGATACCCAGTGAGTAGGTCGCACGCTCACCACCACCGGTGATCGACAGGCCGTGGCTGGTAATCATGGCCTCACGCAGCAACTCGTCGTACCAGTCGGTGTTCGAGGCGTAAGTCCAGTTGTGGAAGTCGCTGTTGGCATACGAGCCGCCGAAGTGGTCAATCGATGCCTTCATCGTCTGCACGTAAGCATCGTAGTTGGCCTCGAGAAGCATCGTAGCGTATTCCTGGCTGTTGGCCATTTTCAGCACGTTGGTGGCCTTCTGCATACCGATGTAGCCATTGTAGGTGATGCGGGCAGCCTGGTTCTTGTTACCGCGCTTGGTGGTGATGATTACCACACCGTTGGCGGCGCGAACACCGTAGATTGCGGCGGCACTTGCGTCCTTCAGAATCGACATGTCCTCGATGTCAGCGGCATTCAGGAAGTCGATATTGTCGAAGAACATACCGTCGACAACGTACAGCGGGTTGCCGGCTGTGAACGAGCCGTTACCGCGAATCTGCACCTTCGGACCCTCACCGGGCGTACCGCTGTTGACAACGTTCACACCGGCTACCTTACCCTGCATGGCCGACATGGGAGAGGCGCTGGGCGTCGACAACAGTTCGGCACCCTTGACCACCGTGATGGGCGAGGTAAGGTCTTTGGCCTGAGCCGAGCCGTAACCAATCACGACGATTTCATCGAGGTTGGTAACGTCATCCATGAGTTGCACGTTCATCGTGCTGCTGGCTGGCATTTCGACCGATTGCATTCCCATGAAGGAGAACTTGATCGTTGCACCATCGGGTACGTTGGCGATCTCGAAATTACCGTCGAGGTCGGTCACAGCACCCATGTTGGTTCCATTTACAACCACACTGGCGCCAATAACGGGAAGATTGACCTGGTCAACCACCGTTCCTCTTACTGTGAGGGCCTGTGCCACATTAAATGCGCACATCACCACAAGCAAGAGAGCAATGATTTTCTTTTCCATTTTTAAAGTTTAAAGGTTGATATTAAAGTGAATTTGATTCAAATCTGACGCAAAATTAATCGCGCGTAGCGTGATGAACAAATTTTAATATACTTTACTACTACTCTTAAAATTTTTCTTGCTACGTTTTTAATACGTTTGATATGCTTATAGCATTGTTAATAAGTGGTTTGTAATTACAAAAATATTTTTGTAATACTTGCACCCTACTTTTAAAAAAACTTTCTAAACTGTTAATGCCACGTTTCGTATCCAAAAATTTGCACATCTCATTTTTTGTGCCTATCTTTGTGGGCGAGTGTCGAAACGCTCTAATTCACACCATCTTATGCTCTCAGTCATGTCGAAACCAAAATATCGTCGCAACCTGCTGTCGCCGGCCGTGCTTTTTGTGCTGCTTTGGGTGGCACAGGCGGCATCGGCAGCATCGTTTATGCCCCTAATCCACAACTATGGCAAGGCCGACTATAATGCCGCTCTGCAAAATTGGGACTTGGCGCAGAACGACGGTGGCGAGATTCTCATTGGCAACGGCAATGGCGTGCTGTGTTTCGATGGCTACAACTGGCGGCTCACGCGGCTGCCCGGCAATGCCGTGGCGCGCTCGGTGCTCGCCGTCGGCGACCGCGTGTACGTGGGGGCCTACAAGGACTTCGGCTATCTCGTGCGCGATGCCTATGGCGATTATGTCTACACCTCGTTATGGCCAAAAAACTACAAGCCGCACGAGGACGAGATTTGGAATATTGTCGTCGACAAGCGCGGAACAGTGTATTTCCAGTCGTTCAGCGCATGGTTCAGTTACGACGGCAAGACGGTGACGCCGCACTACGACCAGGCTATGATGCCGCTATACTTTCACGAGGTGAACGGCGAGATCTACATGCAGGCTCAAATGGGTCATTATTATCACCTTCAGGGGGGTAAAATGGTCAAAATCATCGACCGCACGGTCGTTGGCAATGACCATGTGGTGGCCGCGCTTCCTGGGCCTGGCGGCAGTCTTACGCTTTGCACACAGTGGCACGGGCTCTTCAGTTACAGTGGCGGTAAAGTTACGCCGATTGTCACCGCGGCCGACGCTGCGCTGAAAACGGCAAACGCCAATCGCGCTACTTTAGTCAGCGGCGACTCTACCGTGGTTGTTGGCACTATCCTTGACGGCATTTTCGGCATCGGGCGCAATGGCGATGTGAAATGGCATTACAGTATGTCTAATCGCTTGAATGTCAACTCGGTGCTCGGTCTTATGTGTGACCGTGACGGTAATGTGTGGGCTGCTCTCGACATCGGCTTGGCGCTAATCAGCACCGCATCGCCATTCAGTCTGCTCACGCCCGACTTGGCGGCTTCGTCGATAGGCATGGTGTACGGACTGAACGATTGGGGCAACTACCTGTTTATCGCCACCAACCAGGCGGCATGGCAGTACGATTGGAAGACTGGGCTATTACGACGCATCGCTGGCAGCGACGGCCAAAACTGGCACGTCACGCAGGTCGACAATCAACTCCTGCTGGGCAACAACGACGGCACAAAATCAATCAATCCTGCCACCGCCACAGCAAGTCCACTAACAGGGCCTAAGATGGGTAGTACAAGTATGCGCAAATGCATGATTGGCGGACAAGAAATTCTCTTGGAGTCAAGTTATTATGATATGAGGGTGTCGCGCAAGGTCAACGGCGTGTGGACTTTCTCGCACACCCTCGACGCACCACAAGCACCAATATCTCAGTTCGAGGTCGACCCGGCGGGCAATATTTGGGCATCACACATGAGCCACGGCCTGTATCGCATTCGGTTGTCACACGACTTGATGCATGCCAAAGCGCAGACTGTGACCACGTTAGGCGGCGACACGGTCAAGTCGTTCACCCATGTGATGAAAATTCGCGGGCGTGTCGTCTTCTCAACCGACCGGAGCCTCTACACCTACGACGACCGCCTCGACAGCATCGTCCCGTTCAACGAACTCGACGGCATGTATTCGGGCATGTTGTGCGACATCACGGCTGTCAACGACAGCGACTTCTGGCTCTCGACCAGCGAGGGTTTTGCCCTGGTGAGTTACGACGGCAAGCGCTACCGGCTGAAGGACGAGGTGTCGTCGCTTTTCTTCGGGCTGGAGTGCAACGACAACAAAAACAGCGTCTATGCCCACGACGGTGTTGCATATTTTTACCTCAACAACGGCATCGGCCGCCTGCTGCCACGGCAGTCCAAGCCGGCTCATGCCAAGCCTCATCCGCTGCGTGTGCGCGAGGCTTTGACGCAGGGCAGCAACGGCAACACGCAGCGCATGCCCATCGTCACCAGCAAGTCGCACAGGGCCAAGGCAATGCCGCACATCGAGTTGTTGCTGTCATATCCCAATTACGACTTCAAGCAGTTGACCTTCGTTTATCGCCTGAAATATGGCGGCAAGGAATTGGTGTCGCAGTCGCAACAACCTTTCGTGGAGTACAACGCATTGGGATACGGCGACTACCAACTCACAATCACCGTCAACAAACTCGACGGCACTACGCTCGACACCGCCGAGTATTTCTTCAAGCGCGAGCGCCAGTTCTATGCCTCGCTCTGGGCTTGGCTTATCTACGTCTCGCTGATGGCGCTGGCGGTCTACGGCTTGGTGCGGTATCGCACCAAAAAGACCGAGGCACGACTGCGCAAGCAGTTCAAAGACAAGAAGTTGCAGCAAGACATCGCCATGCTTGAGCAGAGCAAGGTGATCGCCGAGCAAAAACAACTGCTGCTCGAGGCGCAACTCAACGACAAAGCACGCGAGGCCGCCTCGCTCGCACTCGACGCCGTGGCGCGTAACCGGGCCATCGAGAACATCCGTGCAACACTGCAGGAGAAACGGCGAAAGGGCACCATCAGCCAGCACGACATGGCGGCTATGCTTAGCCAACTCGGCGAGAATGCCGACGGCGAGAATTTCTGGGAGGTGTACCAAAACAATTTCAACCTCATCCACCACAATTTCTTCAAGAAGTTGCAGCAGGCCTATCCGGCTCTCACACCTGCCGACCTGCGCTTCTGCGCCCTGCTGCGCCTCAACCTCTCCACCAAGGACATTGCGCAGTTCACCGGACTGAGTGTGCGCGGCGTGGAGAGCGCGCGTTACCGCCTGCGCCGCAAGTTCAACCTCGACGAGGGCCAAAACCTCGTCGACTTCCTAATCCACTTCGAATAACCCCACCCCCAATCCCACACCCGCCCCCCTCAACCCCCACCCCCAATCCAACACCCGTCCCCCTCAATCCCCACTCCCAATCCCCACCCCCCAATCACACACCCGTCCCCCCTCAATCCGTCCTTTCGAGCGTTCGATTGTTCGAGAATTCGATCGCTCGACCCCCCCCATCCGAACATCTAATTGTTCAAGAATTCGATTGTTCAAGCGTTTGATTGTTCGAAATTTCAAGAATTCGATTGTTCGCCCAACCCCCATCCACCCACCAAGCCAGCACCTCAGCCATCAAAATTTTTTACTTCCTTTTTAGGATAAAGTGTGGTCAAAGGGACAGTCCCTTTGACCACACTTTTTTTTGAAAAACTTCACAAACCGCCCTCAAAATGTGAAATTACATTTCTTTAATTAGCGTGAGTTAATATGTTGGAAATGGCCAGTGTGTCAATCTAATAGTTTGGTTGAAACTAGGCTTATCCTCATTGGTTCTTATTTGGCTCAATTTGTTAAATATAGTTTATCAATGAGATTAAGTGTGGTCAAAGGGACTGTCCCTTTGACCACACCTTTAGTGGTCAAAATAGGTTATTATTTGCTGAGTTCTTTTTTGAATAGTTTGTCGATTTGGGCCCGGATGTTGGGGGCCATCGGTGGGATGTTGTGCGCTTGCTCAAACTGGCGAAGTTCCACGATATTCATCTCCACCTCATTGTCCTTGCGAGTTTGCTTGAACTCTTTCTTGTCGATGTAGTCGCGGCCTGTGGTAAAGCCCTCGAACAGAATCACATAATCAGTGTCGAGTTGATCCATGTGGCCCATGACAAGGGCCTGCTTGATGATGATGTCGCCCACAAGCATCTTGCCGTGCTCGTCGATGCGATACTTCTCGAAGTAGTGCGAGTGGGTGGTCTCAGAGTCGCTCTTCTTCTTTTTACCTTTTTTCTCGGCTTCGGCGGCATCAATGTGGTCGTGGAACGTGAAGAGGTCAAACGACACGGTGCGCTCGCCGCGTTCCAGGTCGTCCTCGATATAGCCCAGCGTCGATATGCTGTCGCTGAGGATTTTACGCCCCGTCTCTATATCTTCGGTAATCGTGATTTTGCCCTTACGGGCGAAGCGCTTGACGCGAGTGTAGAGCGTCGTGGTGTCGAGGCTCGCCCACTTGTCGAGCGTGCCGCCAATGAATGTGCTGATTGTGAATCGGTAAATCTGGTTTTTGCCGCGAGCCACGCTGCGCTTTTTCGCTGTGATTTTTTTCTTGGCAAACTCGTAGGTGTTGTCGCTCACTCCTGAGCGGAAATAGATGGGGCCCTCATCGGTGACGTAGGCACAGCGATAGTAGGTCTGCACGTAGGCCAACTCTTTTGGCTTGACGTTGAGTTCGGCGAGTTCGTAGTTCACGTCGTCCATCACCACGACGGCGCTTGTCAGGGTGTCGGTGAGCACGGTTTTTGGCTTAAAGGCTACGTGCGAGAAGAAGAGCCGGTCTACGCCCTTGCTGTTGGTTACGTATCCGTCGTTGTCGGTGGAGCCCACCAACGCGCCATTCTCGTTTGTGACGCACACAGCGCCGATGGGCAGCCCGTCGTTGTCGACCACGCGCAACTGCTGTGCCGAGGTGGTGAAGCCTGTGATGGCCACCACGGCAAAAAGCAGTAAGTGTTTGATTCTCATAATGATGTGTATGGTTATAAGACGCTCGCCTTTTGGGGTGAAAGGCGAGCGCTAATGGTTATGCCTATTGCATTAGTCCTCGTACTTGGCGTACTTGAAACTTGAGCCTCCCAAGAACTCACGCATGATACTCGTGGGCGGTATCTCCTTGTCGCTCACGGGGATAAAGTAGTGTATGAACTTGAGCAGGCGGTGCGCCTCGCTGTATTCGGGGCAATTCTTGGGCACCGACGCCAAGATCACCTCGGCATGAGTGCGCAGAACGGCAAACTCGATGTTGAGCGCCGAGTTGAACATCACGTCGGCGGTCTCCTGGAATGGCAATATCCACTGCTCCTCGGCGTCGCACACGTTCTTCCACTGGCTGATGGTCTCCTGTGCACTGAAGGCGCCCTTGTTGTAGTCGCGGATGATGCGACGCAGCAGGCGGTTGTCGCGCGTGGGAACCCAGTTATGGTCGTCGAGCGAGATGCTGGTGAGTGCCGAGACGAACACCTTAAACTTCATGCTATCGGGCAGGCGCTCGGTGAGCAGCGGGTTCAGCGCGTGTATGCCCTCGATGATGAGCACGCAGTCGCTCTTGAGTTTCAGTCGCTTACCGTTGTATTCGCGCTTTCCGGTGACAAAGTTAAACTCGGGCACCTCGACGCGCTCGCCGTTCATCAGGCGCATCAGGTGGTCCTCGAGCAGGTCGCAGTCCACTGCCTTGATGTTGTCGAAGTCATATTTCCCGTCGGGCAGCAGCGGCGTGTCCTCGCGGTTGACAAAGTAGTCGTCGGTCGAGAACGAGATGGGCCTGAGTCCGCACGCCAGCAACTGGATCGACAGGCGCTTGCAGAACGTGGTCTTTCCGGAACTCGACGGCCCGGTGATGAGCACCAGGCGGATGGGGTCTTTCTCGGCGCGGAAGCGGCGGTCGATTTCCTCGGCAATCTGAACGATTTTCTTCTCCTGCAAGGCCTCGCTAACCTGAATCAACTCAGATGCGTGGCCCTTGAGGATGGCTTTGTTAACGTCGCCGGCGTTCGACAGGCGCATGATGATGTCCCAGCGCACTTTCTCGGCAAACATTTCAAACGTTCTCGGCATGTCGATCTTCGGCGCGAGTTTTGTCGGGTCTTTTTTGTCGGGCACACGCAGCAGCAATCCACCATGCAGATATTCCACTTCCCACACCTTGAGATATCCTGCCGAAGGCACTAGCGGCCCATAATAGTAGTCGGCAGTGTCGCCCAGTGTGTAGTAGTCGCTATAGATTTGTCCGCTGGTTTCGAGCAACTTCACCTTGTCGGCAAAGCCTCGCTCGGCAAACACGCGCACGGCCTCCTCGGTGGTGGCCTCGTGGCGGCGGAATGGCATGTCGAGATTCACGATTTCGTGCATGCGAGCCCTGATGGCCACCACGTCGTCCTCGGTCAGCAAGTCGCCATTGCGCTTCTTGAAATTGCAGTAATAGCCGCGCGAGAGCGGATATTCGATAAACAGTTTGCTGCCGGGAAACAGGTCGCTCGTGGCCTTGTAGAGTACGAAGCACAGCGAGCGCACGTACACACGATGCCCCGATCCCTCGCGGGCATCCATAAACTCTACATCGCGATTCTGGAACAGGCGGAATTTCAGTCCCTGCGAGGCATTATTGACCTTGGCCGAGACAACGGGATAAGTGAAATTCAACTCGTCGGCATACTCTTTGTACACATCGAGCAGCGACGTACCTTCGGGAAAACTCTTGGTGACGTTGTTGTTCTTACATCTAATCTGAAGCATAGTGGATATATGTTGATTATTGGCCCGCGCAACAAATCCACAAAAACAACCCTGAAAGGCGTGCCGATGTGAATCGATTAAGCATGCCGGTGTGAATAATTTCCGCTTGTGAGCGCAAAGGTACTGAAAAAAACGCACCGAGGCAAGCGAAACACTTGCCAATTGTGAAATTTAACACATTTCCCTCGTGTATACACACTCTCACAAGGCCTTGGCGAGGCGCTCGATGGCTTGTGGGAAGTAGGCGTACTCGAGTTGGTGGACTCGCGCGGCGAGGGTGTCGGGCGTGTCGTCGGGCATGACGGGGCAGGCGTGCTGCTCAACGATGGGCCCACCGTCGGGCACATCGGTCACCAGGTGGATGGTGATGCCGCTCTGCTTGTCGCCGCTGGCAAGCACGCTCTCATGCACATAGTGGCCGTACATTCCCTTGCCGCCGTGGCGTGGCAGCAACGACGGGTGGATGTTGACGATGCGGCCAGCGTAGGCGGTGAGCATAGGCTCGCCAACCATGGCCAGAAAGCCCGACAGCACCACCAGGTCAACGCCCAATTGCTGCAGGTGTGACGTCACTGCCGTGTTGTCGGCCCAGTGCTCCTTGCCAAAGTATTCCACCTCGATGCCCAGCGGGCGAAGACGATCAATCACGCCGGCGGCGCGACGATTGGTGATGACCGTCGCCACCTGGATGGTGGGGTGGCCAGCGAAATAACGTACGATATTCTCGGCATTTGTGCCGCTTCCCGATGCCAATATTGCGATGCGTGTCATAATTGTTGTTTTTACACTGCAAAGTTACACCAATCTCGGCGAAAGTCCAAAAAAGTAATGGCTCTAAGCCGATATTCGGGATAATTGTAGTAATTCTGCATTTGTGAAAAAGTGGATTAAGGAAAAATACAGACGCTTCAGGCAGTGGCAGTTGCATCCCAACGAACTTCACGTCAACACGGCAACTTCGCATTGCGCCAATTGCGGAACCGACTTTGAGGGCAACTTCTGCTCGCAATGTGGCCAGCGTGCCGCGACGGGGCGATTGACGATAAAGTCGCTCTTTTCAAGCGTGGCCATGATGTGGGGCATAGGCTCACGATCCATGCCCTATACGTTGTGGCAATTGATATGGCGTCCTGGATACCTGATTCGCGACTACCTCATTGGCCAGCGTCAATCGTGTTTCCCGCCAGTGAAAATGGCGTTCATCGTAGCGGTGGTGTTATCGTTGTTTAGGATGTGGTTTATGCCCGATTTTTCTGCCGAAGATGTAGATGAGTTCGGATTTCTAAATGACTTATACCGTTGGGGCAGCCAAAACCCAGCGCTTTTGATGACAATAATCTCTCTTTTCTTTATTGTGCCGACATGGGTGTTTTTCCGTGAATCACCATGCTATCCCCACCACACCTTAGTTGAGGGCTTTTTCATTCAGGCCTTTTGTCGCACTCCGATGTTGATCATCTCATTCGGAGTACCAGAGATGTTGTTTTTTTCACCCCTGACGCTTTTAATATTTGCTTATTACTACTATGTGTACAAGCAACTGTTTGGCTACGGCTATTGGAGCACATTATGGCGTTGTGTGGTTGCCGCGATTACAATGTTTTTGTGTGAAAGCGTGGTAATCCTCTTATCCGCAGTGTTTCTTGAACAACTTTCAGATATAGAGGCATATAGGTATCCCATTGCCGTGGTTGTGGTGTGCGTAATACTGCTCATTATGTTCACGGCCGGCTACTTAATTGACCACCGCAGAGCCACCAATTCTTAATCAAAGGGACGGTTCTTTTGATTGTTAATATAGGTTAAACCTTCCCTCGGGCTTGAGTCGCCGAAGTTCTTAGGAACTTAATTTAAAAGACTGATTATCCAATAAATAGCCTTTTGTTTTTTTTGGAAAAAATAATCAAAAGAACGTCCCTTTGATTGGGCGAAAAGCAAAAAATAGCCGCCAACTTGCGGTGAGTGGCGGCTAATGTGTGGGGTGTGAGTGCGCTACGTCAGCATTTTGCCAGGCGGGCAAGCAACTCGATGGTGACGCGCCAAATGTCGTCGATGGTCTTCAGTTCCACACGCTCGCGAGTGCTGTGCGGCTCGACGATGCGTGGCCCGATTGATGCCATCTGAATTCCTGGGAATTTCTGGGCGAAAAATCCCGCCTCAAGCACAAAGTGCATGGCCACCATGCGTGGCCGCCATCCCAGCACATCGTTGAAGGTGTCGCTGGTGAGTTGCAAGAATGCCGAGTGCTGGTCTTCCTGCCAAGCCGGTGCGCTCATCACGATTTCGGGCGCTGCTCCGGCACGGCCCAAAACTTTTGCAATCTCTTGTGCCGTTTCGGTCATCACGTCATCGAGGAAACTGCGGGTGTGGGTCGACACGGTAATCTCGCTGTCGGTGGTGCGTATCATGCCCACATTATTCGACGTCTCGACGGTGCCCGGCATGCTGTCGCTCATCTTGATCACTCCTTGCGGCACCTGCTCCAGTGCATTCATCAGGTTGGCGATGATATTCGGGTCGATGACCTGCTGCTCGGCATCGCACTCGGTGATGATGAGGCGCACGCCGGGGTCGGTCGAGCCATATTCCTCATTGAGCCACTGGTTGAAGTGAGCCTCGCGCTCGGTGACGTCGGCGCGGCAGTCGGCTGGCACGCAAATCACGGCCTCGGCCCACGAGGCAATCGACGCGCTGGCGTCGCCCACCTCAAGGCGTGCGAGGTCCACGGCGCAATCGTCGGCAATGGCCATGAGCAACGCCCAGATGAGTGTGGCGCCGCTGGCGCGACCCTTGTTGATGTCGACGCCCGAATGGCCTCCGCGACCGCCCTCAATGCGCAGTTTGAACCACACATTATCGCCCGTGGGCGCCGCGACGCGCTTGAGGGGCAAGTGGTGGATTTGCAGATAGGCTCCGGCGGCTCCGGTGGTGATGGTGTCGTAGTCTTCCGAGTCCAGATTCACCACCTTTCGACCCTTGATGAAATCGGGGCTGAGCGCCGACGCGCCAGTCATGCCGTCCTCCTCGTTGGTGGTGGTAATCACCTCGAGCGGGCCGTGAACGATCTTGTCGTCGGCCAGGATGGCCAGCGCCATCGACAGACCGATGCCATTGTCGGCGCCGAGCGATGTGCCGCGCGCCTTCATCCAGCCATCGTCGGTATACGGCTCGATGGCGTCGTTGAGCGCGTCGAAATCCTTTCCGGCTTCGGCCACGCACACCATGTCCATGTGGTTGAGAATCACTATGGTCTCGGCATTCTCCATGCCTGGCGACGCGGGTTTGCGAATCACCACGCAGTTCTGGCTGTCGCGGTCATACTCCAGCCCGAGGCGCTCGGCGGTGGCGCACAGGAAGTCGGCCACGCGCTCCTCGTGGTGCGACGGCCGCGGTATCTGGTTCAACTGTTTGAAAAAGTCCATCACAACTTGTGACGAAGGAGTGTAAGTGTTCATGCTTATAGTATTATATGTGTTAATGTGTCGGTTTTTGTGCCCTGCGAGGCATACAGCACGCAAATTTAGCAATTATTCCGCATCGCGCCAAGCGCCTGGCCGAAAAACTGGCTTGATAACAAAATTCCGCCCCGTCGCCGCGCCGTGGCACAAGTCAAACAATTTATGCTATGACGTTTAACACGAATATTCATGAATTAGCATTAATAATTTGATTCAAAGAATCACACATAAAAAATTCATGTATAATTCGTGGATAATTCATGTTAAATAAATATCCACACCAATCCTGGAAGTTGCAAATTGTGCATTGTGCATTATCAATCCCATGAGATAACAAAAGCGCCAACCTTGTAAAAGGTTGACGCTCAGTTGGTTGTCCTACCCGGACTCGAACCAGGAAATGCGGCACCAAAAACCGTTGTGTTACCATTACACTATAGGACAATCCTAACATTGTGAGACTCGTCGTCCCAAATGCGCTGCAAAATTAGATAAATTATTTCAAACGGCAAAGCCTTGCCGCAATTTTTTTGGTTTTTTCTAATTTTTGCCGCCTTTTTTGCCGCTTTGTCGTGGCCTTATTTCACGATAAGCAGATAGTAGTTTTTCTTGCCGCGCTGGGCCAGGATGTACTTGTCGTTGAGCAGCATATCGGTGCTGGCGGGCATGTTGGGGTCGGCCAATTTCTCCTTGTTGATGCTCACGCCGCCACCCTGTGTGAGTTTGCGCATCTCGCCCTTGCTGGGGAACACTGCGGCATTCTCCACGAGCAGGTTGATGAGCGGTGTGCCAGCCTCGATAAGGTCACGGCTAACCTCGAACTGTGGCACGCCTTCAAACACCGACAGCAGCGTGTCCTCGTCGATGCGGTGCAGGATGTCCTGGGCCTTGTTCGAGAAGAGGATTTGCGAAGCCTCGACGGCCATCTCGTAGTCCTTCTCGCTGTGCACCATGATGGTGATTTCCTTGGCCAGGCGTTTCTGCAGCGGGCGCATACCCGGGTCGGCAGCCTGCTCGGCCTCGAGAGCCTCGATTTCCTCCTTGGGCAGGTCGGTGAAGATTTTGATGTATTTTGCTGCGTCGGCGTCGCTTACGTTCAGCCAGAACTGGTAGAACTTGTAGGGCGAGGTGCGTGCCGGGTCGAGCCACACGTTGCCGCTCTCGGTCTTGCCAAACTTGCCGCCGTCGGCCTTGGTGATGAGCGGGCAGGTGATGGCGAAGGCCTCACCGCCGTTCATGCGGCGAATCAGTTCGGTGCCCGTGGTGATGTTGCCCCACTGGTCGCTACCGCCCATCTGCAGTTTGCAGCCCTCGGCCTCGTAGAGGTGGAGGAAGTCGTAGCCCTGAAGCAACTGGTAAGAGAATTCGGTGAACGACATGCCGTGGTCGGCATTGGCGGCCAGACGTTTCTTTACCGAGTCTTTTGCCATCATATAGTTCACGGTGATGTGCTTGCCCACGTCGCGAATGAAGTTCAGGAAACTGTAGTCCTTCATCCAGTCGTAGTTGTTGACCAGGATGGCGTGGTTAGGCGCGTCGCTGTCAAAGTCGAGGAACTTTGCCAACTGTCGGCCGATGGCTTCTTGGTTATGGCGCAGCGTGGCCTCGTCGATGAGCACGCGCTCTTGCGACTTCATCGAGGGGTCGCCAATCATGCCCGTGGCACCACCAATGAGCGCAATGGGACGGTGTCCAGCGCGCTGGAAGTGCTTAAGCATCATAATACTTACCAAGTGGCCGATGTGCAGCGAGTCGGCGGTGGGGTCGATACCCACGTAGGCCGAGGTCATTTCTTTCTTCAGTTGTTCTTCGGTGCCCGGCATGATATTGTTGATCATTCCACGCCAGGTCAGTTCCTCTACAAAGTTGATTTTGTCCATATTATTGATTGTTATTTAATTTCATTTTTGAAAACACGGCTGCAAAGTTACGAATAAGCGAGCGGTGAGCAAAGAAAAAAACTCGTTTTTTTAAATTGCTCACCCGAGCGGAAGTAACTTCGACCCGGCTCAGAAAGGCATCGAACGCTCGAACGCTCGAGTGCTCGAATGCTCGAGTGTTCGAATGTTCGATAGTTCGAATCCGAATCCTCGATTCTAAGCACCTTCGGAGTCAATATAACTTCTTGATGTGGTAATAGATGAGTACATCGGCGTCGAAACTGAGCAGTTCCAGGGTCATCTCGTTGCCTTTGCGGTTTTGAATTGCAAAGTGGTTGGTCCCAGTTCGCGACAATCCCATCAGGTCGATATAGGCCAGGTTGCCGTCGGGGAAGGTGATGTCGAGTGTGCCGTCGCCCTCGCTCCAAGTGCCGTAGGCGGCCTCCTCGGTGTGAAGGATGTTGTTGACACGCCTGAGCGACACTATGTCGCCTTGAAATTGCAGAAAGATAGTGACAGATGTCGTCGTGTAGTCGTTGCCCGAAACAGCGAGGTCGGCAGCCGGAGTGTTGGGGTTGGAGCCCACGTAGTCGATGACCCATGTACCAAACCAGGGCCCGATGTCGCCGTTGTTGTGGGTGCAGGCCGTCAGGGCCACAAAAGCCGTCAGTGCCAGTATATATCGCATCACTTTCATAGTCATTTTCCTCCTATAGTTAAGTTGCCTCTGTAGCCTATTGATACTCTAGCGCCAAAGTTGTCGCCCATGCCCAGCGAGCCGCGGTCGAGAGCCACGGTGCCACTGATGTAGAACGGCTTTTCCTGGGGCTCCCATTGCACCTGCGCCAGCAGCGACGTCAGGTCGAGGGCCTTGGCGCGGGGCAGGGTGGGGGTGCCCCACGACTTGCGGTAGCCGGCCTTGACCAGGTAGAGCCAGTCGGCCGAGATATAGCCCAGCACGGCCAGATGCACGCCGCGCACCAGGTTGTCGGTAAACTGGATGAAGCCGTCGCGGTTGTAGATGGGCGACAGCGCCATGGGCGAGCCGATGGCCATGCCGCGCGACTGCCAGCCGTTGAAGGCGTAGTTGTTGTAGTAGTTGTCGGCGCCGGTGGCCTCGGCGGTGAGCGTGGTGCCCTCATGGTCGCCGGGGGCGTAATGGATGGGGCCGCTCTGGTTGGTGAGGTCGATGTATTCAATCACGGCCTCCTTGACAATTGCCCGGTAGGGATTGTAGTACTCGAGTCCCCACAAACCGTCGAAGCCGTTGCGCTTGCCGATGCCCGAGCCGTCTTCCCACGGCGACTGGTAATAGGCGCGCAGCACATGGTCGCTCGGCAGGCGGTAACTCAGCGCGATGTCCCACGTGCCCAGGTGGTTGCCCTCGTAGTATTGGTCGCCGGGGTTGTTGCCGCCACTGCTCGGCAGCAGGGCCTTGATGAAAGCCTCGGCGTCGGCTTTCTGCTTCAGCGTCTCAATGGCGCGGCCCTCCTCGTAGCGGGTGTATTCGCCGCCAAACTGGCACGCCGCCTGCATGCCGCCCGTCACCATGAAGGGCTTGTCGGGGTTGGTGCGGAAATACACGTATTTGTAGTTCACCCAATAGTCGGTGGTGACGAAGGGGTTGCAATTATTATGGTGGTTCTCGAGCCACTTGTCGTCGCCGGTGCGGTAATAGCCCACCTGCCCCTTGATTTGCACCCACCCGTTGGTGAGCGGGATATTCTCAAACTGTGTGAATCCGGCGTTCAGGCCCATCATGGGGCGGGCGTTGTTGCTGCGCACCAGGTCACCGCTGCTGAGCGTGTGGTTGACAATCTCGGAGCGTTCGGTCTTGGCGCCCAAGGTGGCCTGCAGACAGCGGTAGCGGCCCTGCACGTAGGCCGTCTGAATCCAGGCACGCGCCGGGTGCTGCTCGTTGTCGACACCGGTCTGCTTCTCGACGTCGTAGCGGCGGTAGGTCGCGTCGCTCGCCCAACCGGCGTAGGCCGAAAGGCCGACGCGCCACGTAAACTTGTTGTCGACCGCGGGGCGCATCGTCACGCCGGCATAAGCCAGGGTTTGGTGCTGCTGGGTGAACACACCCTCGTGGTTGCTCATCATATAATGTGGTGTCAGTTCCTTGTCGCCGGTGTTGGCCTCGACGCCGACGCAATACTTGACGTCGACTTGTGCGTTCAGCGACAGTGCGGCCAGACAAGCCAGCATAAGAAATAGTCGGTTCATATTGTCAGTCATTCTTGGGAATAAACGAATTGATGTGGCGATCCTTCTTTTGGTCGGTAATGTCGGAAATCTTAATCAGGATGCCCGTTTCTTCCACGTCGCCAAACTCGCGGTTGATGGCCGTGCCTAGCACGCGCATGCGCGGCGACAGGTTCATGTAGGCGTTCACCAGCGGCGGGATGTTGATGCCGTGCTGGCGAATGAAGCCGTTGAGCAGTTTGTAGTCGGCGCGGAAGTCGTTGCCGGCAAAGGGTTGCGGCAGGCGGTCGGCCATGTCGAGCACGCCGCTCAGTGGCTCGATGGGCCACACCAGGTGGTCGTCGTCGGGGAAGTAGATGTTGAGGAATTGCAGAAGCGCGTCGCGGCACTCGCGCGGGTAACTGGGATACATGGTCATCTTGCCGAAGAGGTATTCAACCTCGGGGTGAATCACCGTGAGGGCGCCCAGCCCGTCCCACAGGTTGTCGAGGGCGTAGATGGCTTTGTTGCCGGCGCGCGTGCTTTGGTAGTTGAGCGACACAAACGACCGCCCGAGTTCTATGGTCACCGGCAGATAGTCGTTCAGGAACTCTTGCGAGAAGTGGAACATGTGTGCCATGGCGATGCGCGGCCTGTCATGCTCGTCGCGCCGCATCTCGCTGCCCAGCAGGTAGCGGTAGGCACCCACGATGTCGCGCTGCTCGGGGTTCCACACCAGCAACTGGTGGCAGGGTGGCTGCATCACGTCGAACTCGTCGATGTCGCAGTCCTTCCCCGTGCCGCCACCACCGGCGCGGAACGTCTCCTCGCGCAAGCGTCCCAACTCGCGCATGGTGTTAGGTGCCGAGTGTGAATCGACAGTGTAAATCAGTGTGCCGGCGCGGTTGCTCGGTCGCAGCAGGCGGTCGGCAGTGAGTTCGGCCTCGATTAGGGCCGGGTCGACAGGTGGAATTATTGGTGCCATAATTATCTATCTAACCCGTTGGCGGTGAAAAAGGTTGTATAAACGCAGCCAAAAAGCGGCGTATGATGCTGATATGTAGTAACTTGTGCATAGAAGTACAGCCGCGACTTTCACCGCAACGCGCAACTTGTATGCAAATTTCGCCAAAAATCTTGAAATATGCAACTTTTTTCACAAGATTTCCCCGCAAATATCACCAAATGCCCATGTGGTTATCGGAATGGGCTGTCAAAGTATCAGATCAATCTGTAGTTTATAAATCTCAGTATAATTTGTTTAATTTGTGGTCTGTAAGTCACACGGGGCGAGCGAGTAGCAGAGGTCGCGTAGGCGGGCCGCCTCGGTTGCGGGCTGCGATGTGTCGAGCGACTGCCACGACACCGGGTCGCCAACAACGATGGTGAACCGAGCGTCGCGCTGCTTGAGCATCTCGGCAGGCAGCATGATTTGCTCCACGTTGAACTTCAGACCCAACCGTTTGCGCCAGCGCGCCAAGCGGTAAAATGCCCGCGAGTTCTGGCCGCCGAAGTACACCGGCACGACATCGCGCTTGTAGTGTGCCGCCATGCTCACCACGGCCTTTTGCCACTCCAGGTCGGCAATCACGCCGCCAGCATGCAGGCGCGAGCACAGCCCGGCCGGGAAGGTGAGCATCTGCTTGTCGCCGCGATACTCGGCCATGATGCTTGCCACGGCCTCGCGCGACTGTTTGCCAAACTTGTTGATGGGCAAGAAGATATCCTCAAGCGGCTTCACCGCCATAAGCACGTCGTTGACCATAAAGCGAATCCTGCCGTCGTAGTGATGGCCGAAGGTCGAAATCAACGCCAGCCCGTCGAGGCCGCCCAGTGGATGGTTGCTGGCGATGACCACGCGCCCCGCTGGCAGCCGCTCAAGGCCCCGCACATCCAGCGTGATGCCCAGTTCGCGCAGCACCGTGTCCGACGCGTCGACGCCCTTCTTATCGCCGATGGCACGCAGCAGCGCGTTCAGTTCGTCCTGGCGGATGATGCACTCGAGCCAGCGCACCAGCCAGCCCGGCACGAAACGGCTGTAACGCGGCATCTTAGCCCGCAGCGTCTCTCGAATGTCAATCTGGATGACCTTGCTCTGAACAGTCTCGTTTTCACTCATAACTGCAAAATTAAGCATTTTTTTTGAGTCTTGCCGCGCAACATCACATTTT
This sequence comes from uncultured Bacteroidales bacterium, assembly GCA_902776835.1. Classification (GTDB taxonomy): domain Bacteria; phylum Bacteroidota; class Bacteroidia; order Bacteroidales; family Muribaculaceae; genus Sodaliphilus. Next base: position 14,918 of record CACYRK010000007.1, on the reverse strand, counting down.
TTTAAGCCACCGAACCCAGTTTGGCAATGTTTAGGCAATGCATGTTTGGCAAAGCATATCCAGGTAATGCGAGCCGCAGGCTCGTAAGTCATGCCAGTAACGCCAAAATCGGGAAAACTCGGAAAATCACGGTTATATTTTGTGCTTCGGTTGTTTTTTCGTAACTTTGCAGGCTGATTTGAAAAAAGCAGAAAAAAAACATATTTTTTTTACATTCAATAAAATAGACACGCAAAGTGAAGCATTTAAGGACAACATTGAAGTTTGCCGTTGCGGTGGCCGCATTGCTCACGGTCGCCACAGGCATTATGGCTTGTACGGGTCAAAACGGTGACAGTTGGCTCGAAAAGATAGGTATTCACACTGAGCCGGGCGACACCGTGCCGCCAACCATCCAGGTGTTCCCCATGCAGGCTAATGTGGGCGAGACGCCCGACTTCATGAAGAACGTGGTGGCCTCCGACAGTTGCAGTTCGGTAACCATCAAGGTCGACTCGACGACGTACAACATCAACGCCGCCGGCGACTACATGGTCACCTACACCGCTACCGACAGCGCCGGCAACGTGGCTACGGCACAAGCGCCGCTCAAGGTCATCGACGAGAACACAAAGATTATCTATCTCACCTTCGACGACGGCCCATCGAACAACACCGGCCGCATCCTCAAGATTCTGGAGCAGGAGGGTGTGAAGGCTACATTCTTCGTCACGGCTCAGTTTAAGGACCACCTGCACTTCATCAAGGATGAGTTTGAGGCTGGCCACGCCATCGCCGCGCACACTTATAGCCACGCTTTCAGCATCTACCGCTCAATCGACACTTATTTTGAGGACTTGGAGCGCATTGAGCAAATCATCGAGGCACAAACCGGGCAACGCACCAAGATCATCCGCTTCCCCGGCGGCAGCAACAACACCGTGAACCGCCGCTACGCCAAGCGCAACATCATGCCTGAACTCATCAAGGAGGTGCTCAAGCGCGGTTACCAGTATGTCGACTGGAACCTCGACTCGACCGATGCCGCCGGCGTCAACCGCCCCGCCAGCGTGCTTATCGCCAACGCGTGCAACGCCCACAGCAACCAACTGTGCCTGCTCATGCACGACACTGATGCCAAGAACACCACCGTCGAGGCACTGCCCACCATCATCCGCTACTTCAAGGATCAAGGCTATGCCTTCGGCACCATCACCAGCACTGGCTACGTGTGCCACTTCAGCACTAAATACGACAATATCGACTGACGTATGAACAACAACTCCGTCGCCCAGCAGACAACAGCCGACCTGCGCATCGCCGACTACAACTACCCGTTGCCCGACGAGCGCATCGCCAAGCACCCTCTCGCCGAGCGCGAGCGGTGCAAGTTGCTGGTGTGGGACGGCAAGCAGGTGAGCGACCGTCACTTCAGCGATGTGCCGGCCTTGTTGCCGCACAACGCCCTTCTCGTCTACAACAACACGCGCGTGATTAACGCCCGCCTGCGCTTCACCAAAGCCACCGGCTCGACTATCGAAATCTTTTGCCTCGAGCCGGTTGACCCGGTGGACTACGCGCTGATGTTCCAAGCCACCGAGCATTGCACTTGGCGCTGCCTGGTGGGCAACAGCAAGCGCTGGAAAGAGGGCGACCTGACGATGGCGCTGACGCTGCCCGACGGCACTGCGGCAACGCTGCGCGCCACACGAGGCGAGCGCCACGGCAACGCCTGGAACATCCACTTCGCCTGGAACTCGGCGGCAACTTTCGCCACCGTCATCGAGGCCGCCGGCGAGATCCCCATCCCGCCGTACCTCAACCGCGCCACCGAGCAGAGCGACGCCACCGACTATCAGACGGTGTACTCGCACATCGACGGCAGCGTGGCGGCTCCCACGGCCGGCTTGCATTTCACGCCCGAACTGCTCGAGCAGTGCGACGCCGCCGGAATAGCGCGCCGTGAACTCACGTTGCACGTGGGCGCCGGCACCTTCCAGCCGGTGAAGAGCGAGCGCATTGGCGACCACGACATGCACTACGAGTTTATCGATGTGCCGCGCCAGTTGCTCGTCGAACTCATCGAGGCCGCCCGCCCGGTGGTGGCCGTAGGCACTACCACGGTGCGCACGCTCGAGAGCATGTACTACGTGGGATGCATCTTGCACAACGACCCCGAGGCCACCGACCTCACCGTCACGCAGTGGATGCCCTACACCATGGCTGAGCAACCGCCCATGGCAGTGGCTTTGCAGCACGTGGTCGACTATCTCGACCGCCACGGCCTCGACCGCTATGTGGGCAGCACGCAACTGATGATTGCCCCCGGCTACACCTACCGTGTGGTGCAGGGCATGATCACCAACTTCCACCAGCCGCAGTCCACGCTGTTGCTGCTGGTGAGCGCATTCGTCGGTGACGACCGCTGGCGCGCGCTCTACGACCACGCCCTGGCGGGTGATTACCGTTTCCTTAGTTATGGCGACGCGTGCCTGTTTTTGCGCGAGCCTATAGAGTGACAATCACACCATGAGCAAGCGTTCTCTCGTCATAATCATCGCATTGCTGCTGCTGGTCGACCTGGCGGCGGCTTTGTGGTATTTGACCTTACGCATCGAGGCCAGCGGCAAGAGCAGCGACTTGTTCAACATTAATAACAACGATGTGGCGGTCGAGGCCGACACGATAACCGACAACACGCTGCCCGACACCTTCCAGCGCATCACACAGCAGGTCAACATGCTGTCGGAGCAGCCCGCGCCCTCGGTCAATGCCAGCGCACACTATGCCACTATTAAAAAGGTGGACGTGCGATGGCCACAGAGCATCAACGGCACGCGGCGCATCGCCGCATTGGAGCACGCTCTGCTGTCGAAGATGTTCGACGGCGAGTATGAGACGCTGAATGGGGCCTTGAGCACTTACATGCGCACGGCCAACTTCGGCTCGGGCGTCGATGTGGCTTATCGCGTCGTCAACCAGGAGCCGGCCATCACCCATCCTTTTGGACATCGCTACACGCTGCTGGCCTACCCGCTGATGACCTCGTTCCGATTCCTGGTCATGGAGGTGGACCGATACTCCTACGACGGGCACCAAAACAGCACCACCAAGCACTTTGTGCACTACGACCGCATCAACCAGCGCGTGCTCGCACGCAACGACATCCTCAGTGGCGACGAGACAGTGCTGCTCGCGCTGATCAACGATAAAATCGACACCCTCAACGCCCGCAAGAACACGCATCTCGAGCACACGCCGCGTGTGGCAAACGAGTTCTCCGCACGCCGCACAGGCATCATCTTCCAGTATCAGCCGGGTGAAATCGCACCGGCGAACGAAGGCCCAACCGAGATTCTGATTGAATACACCAAGTTGGGCCCCTGCCTGTCGAGCGACTTCAAGGCAATGCTTCGCACCAATGGTGGGTATTGGAATTACTCACCGCTTTCCGAGCATCCAAAAGACAAGTCGGAACAATGAGGAAAATCTGCCGAAAAGGGTTGCTTTAATTGAAAACAACGATAATTCATTGAATATTTTTGCTAAATAGTTCACTCCTTTAGTATTTTTGTGGGCTAATTTAGTTGCAGTATAAATTCTAATAATCACAGCAAGATGAAAAGATTCTTTTCTATTGTCGCACTAACGCTGGCTTGCATGGGTTGGGCTTTCGCTCAGCAGACCATGTGGGTGGCTGTCGGTGATGTGCATTATGCTTTTGATACTCAACAAATTGGAAAAGTCCCCTTCGCCGATGGGACGTCTTTCACCGCTCAGGGCAAGACCTTTGCCGTGAGCGAAGTCGACAGTATCTATGTCACGGCAACACAGTCTTATGACAACGTGGTGAACGTGAAGTATAGTGGCACGACGGCACGCATCGAGGTTGCCGGCAACATCGCCAAGAACCTCGACGTCAGCACAATCGGTGCGCACGTAACCATCATTCAAGACACCACCGTAAACGAGGAAATTACTTACAACCTGAGTGGCACAAGCCCCGACGGCTCGTTTACACACGACGGCGATTTCAAAATCTCATTAACACTTAACGCGCTGAACCTCACCAGCCTCAGTGGCCCGGCAATCGACATGAGAACGGGCAAGCGTATCTTCGTAAACCTTACAGCAGGCACCACCTCGCGACTGGCCGACGCTCCGGGCACGCACAATGCATGCATGATAGTCAACGGGCACGCCGAGGTGCGAGGTGACGGAAACTTGGTGCTTACCGGAAATGCCAAGCACGCCTACAGTTGCGACGAGTATTTGGAGTTTAAAAAGACTTTCAACGGCACTCTCACTGTGGCTAACGCCGTTCAGGACGCGTTCCACATCAATCAGTACCTCGAACTTAAGCATGGCAGCGTCGTCGTCACCGCTTGTGGCGAGGATGCCGTGCAAATCGATAAAAAGAAAGACCTCTCGAAGGAGTACAACGGACAGTTCATCATGTCGGGCGGCTCGCTTGTGGCCAATGTCACTGGCAATGGCGCTAAGGGCATTAAGTGCGAAGGCGACGTCGTCGTGAGTGGCGGAACGCTTACCATCAATCACACTGGCGGACCCGAAACCGATGCCGAGGGCGACACCAAGTGGCCAATGTGCATCAAGACCGATGCCGATGTCGCTTTAGGCGCTGTGGTCATGACTCTCACCGCAATGGGCGAGGGTGGACGTGGCATAACTGCCGACAGCACCTTTGCCGTCAACTCCGGAACATTCATTATAAACAGTGCCAACTACGCCATGTACGCCAAGAAGATGTTCAGCATCAAGGGCGGCAAGATTTACGCCGTGACTAACAGCGATGCCATCGCCTCGGCAACCGACCTCTTCGTGCAAGGCGGCACAAACGTGGTCTACAGCACTGGCGCTGGCCGCGCCCTGAGTGCAACCAACAACTTCTACCTGAACGGCGGATTCACCCTGGCGGTGAGCCGACAGGTGCAACTGCCGGCAAGCCACACCAAGTCGCAGGCAGCGATGATTTATCACGGTGTCGTGCCCGCCGGAACGAGCATGGCTCTGAACAACGTCGCTGGTGGCAATGTGTTGGCGTTCAAGCAACTGCGCGACTATGGCAGCGACAGCGTGAACATTATCATGAGCGCCGCGGCAATCACCAAGGGTGTGCAGCACACGCTCTACACGGGAGCGACCATCAACGAGGCGCTCAGCAACTGGCAGCAGTTCTACTACGGCGGCAACGTCACCACGGCCGACGGCACACCACTGCCTGGGGCATCGGGCATTACAGCGGTGGCGCCTTACGCACTTATGGGCAACTAATTATGAAACAACAACATAACATCGAAAAATAATCTATGCTTATGAAAAAATACATGTTTTTGCTCGTGCTCGCACTCTTCGCAATGAGTGCGCAAGCAACTTCTTTCACTTATCTCAACGTCACCTCAAACGATAGCGTAGCGCGTTCGCTCGAGGCAGCATCGTTGAAAATTACATTCGACAACTGCGTGGCTACGTTCACCACAGCCGACGGTGTGGAACACACAGCAACCCTGGCCGACATGGCCTACATGGAGTTCAGCAACACCAAGGGCGCTGACTGGGACGACACGCCGCTCAATCCCAAAGATGGCGACGTAAATATCGACACCTTTGTCGATGCCATCGACCTGAACATCTTGATTAACATCTTATTGGGTGCAGACCAGGCCGATAACTATGATGGCCGTGCCGACCTGAACAGCGATGGCGCAGTCAACGGTACTGACATCAACATGCTGATTAACATCTTGTTGGGTAGGTGATACAACCAATTGCACCACGGAATATCGGGGGGCGAACCATCGATGAATGGTCCGCCCTCTTGTAATTTCAACCACGGCGGTAGCCCAGGTTACATAATTGTGACGTTTTCGCACGCGCGCAATTTATTATATTGGTTTTGCGTTATAAGATTACATGATGCATCACAGTGGCACAACACAGCATTGATGACATAATTACCAAGTTCAGGCCGATTTCGCTCGAGCAAATGAGCGGTATCAAACTGATGAACCGAACCGACACCAAGTTTGTCACTTCGGCCCCCTTGTTGTGTCAATTGCTCGAGTTGGCTCACAGCCAGTACTTTGTCCAAGACATCGACGGAGTGCGCATCTCGCCGTATTACACGGCCTACTTCGACACTGCCGACTATGCCATGTACACCATGCATCAGAATGGACACACCGGGCGGCAAAAGGTGCGCATACGCTCCTACGTGTCGTCGCATCTCAACTTCCTGGAGGTGAAGACCAAGAACAATCATGGCCGCACGCGCAAAAAGCGTGTCGCCGTCGAGGATTTCGACCCGGTGAATCCGCGCCACGACATTGTGTTCCGCCGCCAAAACGAACAGTTTGTCGCTTACGACGACTTCTTGCGAAAGCACCTGATGTACGCCCCCGACACGCTGCTCGAACTGCTCGAGAACCGCTTCGACCGTATCACGCTGGTCAACGAGGCGCGCACCGAGCGTCTCACCATCGACACCAACCTGCGTTTCCACAACCTGGCCAACGACCGTCGTCACGACCTCACCGGCCTGGCAATCATCGAACTCAAGCGCGACGGGCTCGTGCCGTCGCCAATCCTGGAACTGCTGCGGCAACTGCGCATCAAGCCGCACGGATTCAGCAAATACTGCATGGGGCAGGCATTTACCAACCCCAATCTGAAAACCAACCGTTTCAAGGAGCGACTGCGCTCTATCGAACGCATTCTCGCACAAGCACAATAGATTATTAACAAAAAATCATATCATTGACAATGAATCCCGACATCAGTACAACATTCAGCAATCTGCTGACAACTGGAAGCGTGGGGCATATTATGCTCTGGAACTTCTTGCTCAACACCTTCGTGGTGTGGCTCATGGTGCACTTTCTGTACTATAGCAAGAGCAAACGACGCGACTTCTATTTCACCTTCACACTGATAGGCATTGCCATCTATTTCCTGGTATTCTTCATGATTTTCGTCCTCGAGGACATGAAGGGAAAGACGGGTATCGGTATCGGTATTGGTCTGTTCGGCATCTTCAGCATCATGCGTTATCGCACCGATGCCATGCCGGTGCGCGAGATGACCTACTTGTTCAGCATCATCTGCCTCTCGGTGATTAACGCAATGGGCTCGGCAATCACTTTTGTGGAATTGCTCATCCCCAACATCATCGTGGTGCTGGCCATGGCGCTGTGCGAGTTCTTCCTGCTCCGCACACACGAGGCAACCAAACTCGTGCAATACGACCGCATCGCCCTTATCGCTCCCGATAAGCGCGACGAACTCGTGGAAGACCTGCGTCAACGCACCGGCCTGCAAATCACTCGAGTGGCGGTAGGCTCAATCGACTTCCTGCGCGACACCGCAATCATCAAGGTTTACTATGTCGCCACCGAGGAGCCCACTTACAACAGCCCCTTAAAAATCAAGCGCGAAGAATGGGAAACCGTAGAATAATAGCGCGCCTTGCCATCGTCGCGGCTTTGTGCTTAAGTGGCGTGCCCACTTTGCTGGCCGATGACTCGGGACTCGTGGTCTCGGTCGATGCTCAGCACAAGTTCACAAAGAAATTCAGCGCCGATGTTGATGCTGAGATGCGCACACGCAACAACTTCCGAACCTGGGACCGCTTCAGCGTGGGCCTCGGGGGCTCCTACAAGTTGAACAAGTGGCTCAAGGCTGGTGCGGGATACCAACTGATCATCGACAACGATAAGGAGAAAATCTCCTACAACCTCGACGGCAGTTTCAACAACTGGAGGCCCAGTTATTGGGGAGTCAGGCATCGCGCCTATGTGACCCTCACCGCCAGTTACCGACTGGGGCGTTTCGACATATCGCTGCGTGAGCGAGGGCAGTACACTTACCGACCCGAGCACGAAACCACGCGCTACGACTTCGACAACCAGTATTGGGAGAACACCACCGTGCGCAGCAAGAATAAGTACATGCTGCGCTCAAGGCTTAAAGTCGAATATGACATCCCGGCAAGCAAGTTTACGCCGTGGGCCAGCGTCGAACTGTTCAACGACTTGACCCTCGAGAAAACGCGCGCTCTGGTGGGGGTCGATTACACCTTCCGCAAGAAGCACATCTTCGAACTCTCTTATCGTTACCAGCACGTGCATGGAGGCCTCGACGATGATGGCGAGACTGGAATGCATATGCTGGGCGTGGGTTACACGTTTAAGTTCTAATCGCAACACCACCAATCATGAATAGAACACTGAAATATATAGCACTGGCACTTGTGGCCTCATTGGCGACCGCTTGCATCAGCGACGACAGCGATCTTAGCCAGTACATGAACGGTGGCACTACGCCACCCGACCCAGAAATCGTCCCCATCGAAATCGCGCTTGACTACAGCGAACTCGCCGAGGACGATGATGTGGTGCCGACCGACATGACCGACCCCTACTACAACGACTACTTCGAGAACGACGACTTCGTCTATGACGTTTACATCGATTACGACGAGACGGGCGTTACCGTGAGTGGTATGCTCAGCCGAGTTTATTACACCGTCGAGGGCGGCCATGTGACACTGACCTCAACATCGGGCAAGATGCACTTTATCCTCAGTGGTGAGTGTAGCGACGCTTCGCTGAAGGTGTACAGCGAAAACAAGTACATGCTCACCCTCAACGACGTGAACATCACCAATCCTAACGGCGCGGCAATCAACAACCAGTGCGGTAAGTCGCTCTACTTGATGCTGCCCGAGGGCACCAACAACACGCTCACCGATGGCGCAAACTATGTCTACGACGGCGATGAGGACATGAAAGGCACGCTCTTCAGCGAGGGACAGGTGATTTTTGCCGGCCGCGGAACGCTGAATGTTAACTCCAACAGTCGCAATGGCATCGCCAGCGACGACTACATCCGTGTGCGACCCGGTGTGAAAATCAATGTCAACAGCACCGCTGGCCACGGCATCAAGGCCAACGACGGCGTGATGATCGACGGCGGCGTGATTAATATGCAGATAAGCGCCGCAGGCGCAAAGGGCATCCGCTGCGAGAAGCACGTCGAGATTGCCGGCGGGCGCACCACCATCATTGCCACCGGTGGAAGCAAGGTGACACAGGACGCTCTGCTCGCCGAGAACGACACCACGAGCAGCGCGGGCATTAAGTGTGACAGCATCCTCACCGTCACCGGCGGACTACTCGCCATCAAAAATACTGGCGAGAGCGGAAAGGGCATCAATGCCTTGCAAGACATCACTATCAGCGGCGGGGTTGTGAAGGTGGTAGTTACTGGCGAAAAAATGTTGCTGTCACCTAAGGGTATCAAGAGCGGCACCGTGATGACAATAACCGGCGGCAGTGTGTACTCTTACAGTGCCTACAGCGACCCCATTGATGCCGACGCCGGATGGACAACAGCAACCGGTTACACCGAGTTTACTAACGTGCCGAGGCTCTTCTACATCACCTACCCGTAGCGCCCAGGCCACTGTCTGCAATAATAAAAAATCATAAAATTTCGGGCTGATTTGCCGCCGTTCACGCGAAATGCACTATTTTCGCATTGCGAAACGCAATTAACCAGTTGATTAGTGAAACCGATAACCAACATATTACTCGTTTTGGCTCTTATTTGCTACGTGTTCTTGCCATTCTACCACGTGGCGATTCTTGGCAGTGTGTCAGGCTTCCGTTTCACCGCTGGAACCATCACGCAGCATGCCAGCCTCGACAACACCCTGTTTGCTCTCACACCGTTCATCGCTGGCTTCTTGGCCATGGGGTGCAACGCGCTCAAGAACCGCTGGTGGGCCCTGCTCGCAGCGGCTTTCATCGTGATGGGCATCATTTTCTTTGCACACAACGGACACGTGCACGACATTGCGCTCCAGCATCAGCCTGAAGTGCTGCCCAGCGAGGACATTGGCGAGGGCTTCGACGTCACCGGGATGGGCATCGGTTACAAACTCAGTTATCTTTTCATGGTGCTGGCGCTAATATCGGCGCTGCTCTCGCTGCTGCCTTTCAAGTTTAACGAGACTATTGAGCGCGCCGTCGACGACACCATCGACCGTAGCATCGAGGATATGCGGGCCATCGGCACACGCATCCGCCACCAGAAGGCCGACAAGGCCACAACCGAGGCTCCAAAAGACGAGGCCCCCACAACGGCCCCCGACGAGCCAGCCACCACACCGCCACCACTGCCCATCGATAAGGAAGACCCATCGCGATTCATGCCCAAGTAAGGCCTGCACAGGTCTTGCCTTCAGGCAGCAACAATAACAGGGATTTTGGCACAGATTTTGCCATGTCGTGAAGAAAATGGCCGAAAAATGGTGGCTAATCCAAAAAATAGCCGTATATTTGCAGACCGTTTACTATAACAACTAATTTTTTACACTTTATTCTCAACAATTATGGCATACGTAATTTCTGACAGCTGCATTGCATGCGGTACTTGCGAGAGTGTTTGTCCCACTGGCGCAATCAGCGCTGGAGACATCTACAAGATCGATCCCGACACCTGCATCGATTGTGGCACTTGCGCCGAGTCTTGCCCCAACGAGGCAATTGCTCCGGGCGAGTAATTATCAATGCATCAGCAAAAAAAGGGTTGCGAACGAAGTCGCAACCCTTTTTGTCTTTCCCGCACAGGGCATTCAGAATGTGTACTTCAGGCCAAGCGTGGTCACGCTCTGGTTCCAATCTTTAAGGATTTGGAACCGCTCCTCAACATAGAACTTGAAGTCCTTGTTGATGCTGTACTCGGTGCCACAACCCACGTTGGCGCCATAGCGGTCCTTGTTGGTCTCGTAGGTGCCATGGTCGTGCTTGATGTGGCTGTAAGCAAAACCGGCGATGGGGTAGATGGTGAAGCCACTGTAACTCGTAATCAGATAGTGAAAGTTCAGGTTGGCGTTGGCCGCACTGTAACCTCCGTCCTCAAAGTAGTAGATAAACTCTGGAGCAATGCGGAAGTGGTTCACTGGCTCAATTTGGAACTGAACGCCCAAACCGTACATCGAGTTGCGGGAGCCATAGTTGAATTGCGCGCCGATGCTCATGTCGCCCTCAACGGCAAGTGCGCTAAGGCTGGCCAGGGCTGCAATAGCAAGTAGTAAGTATTTTTTCATAGTCTCAGTGTATTTGTTCACCGCAAATTTACAATATTTTCTCGACCTGACGCTCTAAACTGCACGTTTTTCAACGAAATGTTGTAACTTTGCCGAAAATTGTGCCGCGTGACTTCGGGCCGTGGCTTGTGTTTATACCTTAATTATATATATATGAAACTTGTAGCACTTGATGCCTACACCAGCAATCCGGGCGACCTGTCGTGGGCAGGTTTGCGAGCCTTGGGAGAGTGTATCATTTACGACCGCACTGCTCCCGATATGATTGTGGAGCGCTCGCGCGATGCCGACGCGCTGTTTATCAACAAGGTCATTATCAGCCGCGAAATCATGGAAGCGCTGCCAAAACTGCGCTACATCGGCATCTTGGCAACAGGATTCAACATCGTCGACGTGGCGGCCGCTCACGAACTGGGCATCGTCGTCACCAACGTGCCCGCCTACAGCACGCCCAGCGTGGCACAACTGGCTATAGCACATATGCTCAATATCGCCTGCCAAATCCAGCACTACACCGACATCGTGCGAGACGGCACTTGGTGCCGTAACCCGGACTTCAGTTTCCGAGACACCCGCATCTTTGAGTATGCCGGAAAGCGCATGGGCATCGTGGGTCTGGGTAATATCGGCAGCGCCGTGGCACGCATCGCTTTGGCTATGGACATGTCGGTGATGGCTTACACCAGCAAGCCGCAGGAAGTACTGCCACAGGGCATCGAGAAGGCCGAGAGCCTCGACCAACTGATGCAGGTGTGCGACGTCATTAGCCTACACTGCCCGCTTAACGACGACACGCGGGGAATGATTGACCGCCGTCGGCTCAAAATGATGAAGCCCACGGCAATTCTCATCAACACCAGCCGCGGACCGCTCGTGGTCGACCAAGACCTGGCCGACGCTCTCAACGCTGGCGAACTCTATGCCGCCGGACTCGACGTGATGGGCGTGGAACCGCCTCCTGCCGACAACCCGCTGCTGGCTGCACGCAACTGCTTCTTCACGCCGCACATCGGTTGGACAACAACCGAGGCGAGAGCCCGACTGATGGACGAAATAGTGAAAAATTACCGCGCTTTCCTCGACGGACATCCAGTCAACGTGGTGTCATGACACGTCGCTCTGCAACATATCTGCTCCTTGTGATGCTCGCCGCCATCGTAACGGCGTGTGCCAACATTGGGTCGCCCGAGGGTGGCCCGCGCGACTATACGCCTCCCACGTTCGTGAAGAGCAATCCGTCGCAGGGGCAGTTGAATGTGAGTGGCAACAAAATCGAGATTACTTTCGACGAAATCGTCAACGTCAAGGATCAGCAGAAAAAGGTCGTCGTCTCGCCGGTGCAGAAGAATCCGCCGGTAATCAAGGCGCTGGGACGCAAAATCACCATCGAACTGCGCGACTCGCTGCTACCCGAGACCACCTACTGCATCGACTTCTCAAACGCCATCGAGGACAACAACGAGGGCAATCCCATCGACGGATTCAGCATGGCGTTCTCCACAGGTAGCATAATCGACTCGCTGCAGATATCCGGAATGGTGCTACGGGCTAAAGACCTCGAACCTATGCAGCACGTCATCGTGGGATTGCATAGCAACCTCAACGACACGGCTTTCTCCACCATCAGCCTCGAGCGCATTTCACGAACTAACGACCGCGGGCAGTTCACGCTGCGAAACCTCAAGCCGGGGCGTTATCACATCTTCGCGCTTAACGACGTCGATGGCGACTACCGCATGGCGCGAACCGAGGATGTCGCGTTCCTCGATGAAATAATTGTGCCTCAGGCATCACGCTTCGAGTCGATGGACACGGTGTTCACCTTCGACCACCGCGTCGACACCGTCATTGCAGCAACTCACACCGAGTTTACGCCTAACAACGTGCTGCTCACTATGTTCAACGAGAACTACATCCCGCTTTACCTCAAAAAAACCGAACGAGTTACCCCTGAGCGGCTCACCGTAATGATGAGCACGCGCAGCGACACGCTGCCAGCACTGCGCATCCTCGAACCGCCAACGCCCTACAGCGGCAACAACTGGTACCACCTCGAGCGAACAGCACGCAACGACTCGCTGGTCTACTGGCTCACCGACTCCATGCTGATTCGAAACGACTCGCTGAAAGTCGAACTGACTTATCAGCGAACCGACTCCACCGATATGCTCACCCTTCGCACCGACACTGTCACCTTCGCCTACCGCAAGCCCAACTATCTGATCAAGCAGGAGGCCGAGCAACTTAAGGAGCGCCAGCAAATCGAAAAACGCATCGCACAACTGCGCGAAAAACAGGCCGCCGGAAAGTCGCTCGACGAGGAAGAACTCGAAGAACTCACTCAGGCACTTAAGCCCGTGGTCCCAAAACTGAAGGTCGACTGGACAATGACCAACGTGCTCGAGATAACCGACTCAATAGGTGTCACCGCGCCAGTGCCCATCGCGCACATCGACCCCGCAAAAGTGCACCTGGAGATGAAACGCGACACGCTGTGGGTGCCCGTCGACGGCCTGCCGCCAATGGTGCCCGCCGATGACCTCTCGGCACTGCGCTACGTGCTGCCTATGAGGCTCACCCCCGACTCCACCTACCGCATTACACTCGATTCGCTCGCCGTGACTTCAATCTACGGCGTGGCAAATGATGCCATCAGCGCCGAGGTCAGGGTGCGCGCCGTCGAGGACTATGCCAACCTGATTATCCGCGTCAACGTGCCCGGCCAGGCCTTTATCGACCTGCTCGACAACAAGGACGAGGTGGTGATGACACGCACCGTGACTGCCGGTGTGGCGAAATTCGATAATGTCGCCCCCGACACCTACTATGCGCGCCTCGTCATCGACGCCAATGACAACGGCAAGTGGGACACTGGCAACTATGCCAACCACCTACAGCCCGAGGAAGTGTATTACTATCCCAAGGCGATAAAACTGCGCAAAAACTGGGATGTGGAGCAACAGTGGGGCATCTACGACACGGCACTCGACCTGCAAAAGCCCGAGGCCATCAAGCACAACAAGCCTGAGCAGTCCAAGAATGCCCTCGAAAGCAAGAAAAACAAGAAAGGCAAAACCACCGACGACGAAGACGAAGAAGAAGACGAGTTCAACTCCACCGGCTTCGGCAACGGCGCCTACAGCGGCAACAAATACCGCGACTACCAAAACACCCGCAAATCCCCCTCCCGCTAACCTTATATTATAATAAGGAGCAACTCCCTCAGCCCCCACCCTCAGTGCCGCCGCCTCAGCGGCGTCAGCAACTCCCCCTCAGCGGCGTCAGCCACTCCCCCTCTAAGATAGAGGGGGTGGCCCGAAGGGCCGGGGGCGTGTGTGCCCACGCCCGCCCTGCCGCCCAAGCCCCTGCCCGCCATGCCGCCCAAGGCCCCCCCGCCGTGCCGCAGCCCGTTCGCCATGCCGCGGCTCCGTCGCGGCCACCCGCAGCAGCGAGCCCTCCGCCGTGCCGCCACCCCGCAGCAGCGTGTCCCCCGCCGCGCCGCCACCCCCGTAGCAGCGAGCCCCCCGCGGTGCCGCAGCCCGTTCGCCATGCCGCGGCTCCGTCGCGGCCACACCCCCCTCCAGTGAGCGGCCACCCCGCAGCAGCGTGCCCCTTCCGCGCCCATTTTCCGCGTCTTGCGCTCCACCGCTCATTTTGTCGAAAAAAAATATTTTTGTGACATCGCTGGCTGTCAGCGGTTTGCCGTTTGGGGTAAAATTTTTTTGAAAAAAAGTTGCGAAAAAATTTGGCCGGTTCAAAAACTGGCAGTAATTTTGCATCGCTTTTCGCCTCACGAGTTGCAAAATGA
>CACYRK010000006.1 GCA_902776835.1 uncultured Bacteroidales bacterium | reverse complement strand
GGGCGAAATGTACATGGTTGAACAGCTTCAGGGTTGGGTTTATTCAGCCGCCGATGTCTGCGCTCCGTTGCCACTTGGATATCCGTTCTATTATTATGAATTCAGTTATCTTGCTGATAACGAAGGTAACGTGCTGTACAAAGGCCCGGCCTACACCAAAATGTGTGACAACAATCACGATGGTAAGGTTGATGGCGACGACCTAAACAGATTAATTTATTTCCGGCTTCATCTTGACCGCCCTTGGGAATCCTACAAATATGACGCCAACGGCGATGGGGAGGTCGATGGGGCCGACATCAACGAGGTAATCAACTTTATCTTGAAAAAGTGATAAGGTATGCAGAAATTGTCAACTTCGTCATAGGCAATGAAATTAGTGACCATTCTACACGCGAAATCGGAGTTGACGTGGCGGGTATCCATCAGGGTACCCGCCTTTTAACCGCCCTACATCTCTCTTAACGCAAATTTCGCGAATTATATTAATTTCTCTATTTGTTTAATTTGTTTAATTTGTTGACTAACACGAACGACCATGAATTAGCCATTAATTATTTGATTTTAAGATATTTATCAAAGAAAATTTATGGATAATTTATGGATAATTCATGTTTAAAATAACCACGATGGGAGTGCGCCTAACGGCGCAGTAAATCTATCAAATCTATTCAAATCAAACAAAATATTATAATTCTTTCAATGTGAGATTTTGTTTCAATTTTGTTTGATTTACTGCGCTTCGCTTGCCCTCCGGGCTCCCTTCGGTCGTGAGCACTTCGTGGTTCCCGCCGCCAGGCGGCTCCTTTCCACCACAAAATATCAGAGAATCAGATTAATCCGTAGTTAATTATTTATGTGTGTAATTTGTAAAATTTGTGGTTAAAATTGGGCATGATCTGCATTGATTCTCTTGTGGATGTTAAATGCTATTTGGTAGTTTGCTTTATTATTTGTAATTTTGAGTGATTAAAAGAACAATAATTATGAAAGATAGATGTTTATTGCTTTTATTAGCAGTGGCTTGCGGCGTAGCAGTCCAGGCCAAGGTCTACACAATACATGACCTCGCTCAGTTTCCCGGCACAGGCATTACGGCCGATGAGAATGGCGTTTGCACTGTGGAGATGGAATCGACAAAGAAAGACACCAGTTACTTCGACGAGGGGCGCATTGCCGTCACTCGCAATCAGATAATCATACGCGAGGGCAATTCGTTCAAACTCGAGGATGGCGACTTGATTGTGTTCAATCTGGGTGGGCGCATCACCATCGAGGGCGACATCGATGCCGACCTGGCAATCGGCGCGCGGCTCACCGCAGCTGAGGGTGCTGAAGGCAAAGTGGCCGGGCTGCGCATGAGCGGCACAGGTCATGTGGCAAACGTCAGAAACGTAACCTTTGAATACGTCGGTTTGGATAACTCGTGCGAAGATTCTCAGGTGATAGTGCGTAACTGCACCTTTAAGTACCACAATCGCTACCACGGCTTCGGGGCCATACGCTTTATGCGGCATAATCATGGAAACGTGGTTGAGGACAGCTCCTTTATCGACTGCGTGGGGGCGGCGGTAAATGTAGGAGGAAACGTGCCGGGTGGCTTGATTGTTCGTAACAACATCATTGAGCGCAATGTGTCGTCTTCCGACCCACTGCCTTCATTCAATTTGGTTTCTGGCGGCGATGAGCCTATCATTATTGAAAACAACCGCGTGATTGGTCCGGGCACTGTGACTCAGGCGGGTGGCATATGTGTTACCAATTTTTGGAATATACCCAGCGAACAACCTGTAATAATCCGCAACAACCATATCGAGGGCAATTACTATGGAATATGCGCGAGTGAAAACTCACATGTATTTATGGAAAATAATACGATTGTCAACAACAATGTCATTTACACAACAGGGAAAGGCGGCTATGGCATTTATGTATGTAATACCACAAGCGATGTTTGCCATACTACAATTACAGGCAACCATATCGAGGGCAATGCGGTGGGCATCTACATTAGGTATCGTGGCGAGAACTTAAACATCGGCAAGACCGATGACCCCACAGCCTCCGATTACAACCCAGGGAAGAACGTTTTCGTAAACAATGGCCGTGACGGCGTGTTGTGCGACTTGTGGAACGACAGCCCCGACAACGTCTATGCCCAGGGCAACACGTGGAACGTAGCGGAGCAAACGCCAGAACTCATCGAAACGGTGATTAAGCACAAAACCGATGACAACACACTCGGAGAGGTGTATTTCATGCCGCCAAACCCCGATTTCGTTAACATCAGCGAAGTGCTTATCGACAATGAGGATGATGCCGACGACACCTACTACAACATCCTGGGCCAGCCGGTCGCCCACCCCTCGCACGGCATCTACATCCACCACTCAAAAGTAATCTACATCCCCTAATTACACGCTGCAGGGGGGGGAGTGCCCTTCGGGCAGAAATCGAACAAAATCTTAACAAAATCTCACATTGAAAGAAATAAAATGTTTTGTTTGATTTGAATAGATTTGTTGGATTTCTCGCGAAGCGACTCCTTTATGCTGCGAGGGAGTGCCCTTCGGGCAGAACCACGAAGTGCTCACGACCGAATGGGAGCCCGAAGGGCAAGCGAAGCGCAGTAAATTAAACAAAATCTGTTCCAAAATCTAACAAAATATTTTTCTTTCATTAGGTCGTGAAATTTTTATTGTTCTTAAATTTCCGCCCGCCAGGGCGCCTTTTTCTCTCACTTAATCGTAACGTTGACCTTCGGTCGAAGTTACTCCCGCTCGGGTAAGCAATAGAAAAAAACGAGTTTTTTTCTTTGCTCACCGCTCGCTTATTCGTAACTTTGCAATCGCGTAGCACAAAAGTGGCTGCGCGAAGCGATTTTTATGCACTATCGTCGGTTGAAACACGGCTTACTCATGGTGCTGGCGCTGGCATTGCTTATGCTGGCGGCAGCCTGCTCGTCGACACGCCATGTGCCGCGCGGACAACTGATGCTCGACAATGTGCGCATACACGTCGACGACAAGCACGCCGGCATCTCGACGGCCGAACTTGCCAACTATCTGCGGCAGGTCGAGAACCACAAGGTGCTGGGCGGCCTGAAACTGCAACTGGCGCTATACAACCTCAGCGGCCACGACTCCACACGGTGGTTCAACCGCTGGATTCAGCGCGTGGGCACGCCGCCTGTGATTTACGACAGCGCGCTCACGCAGGCCAGCACGCGCCAACTGCACATGGCCCTCTACAACAAGGGCTACTTCAACAACCAGGTGAACTACCGCGTGCGCACCGACTCGGCACGCCGCAAGGCGCGCGTCGACTACGACATCACGCTCGGCGAGCCTTACCGCATTCGCAACATCAGTTACAACATCGACAACGACACACTGCGCCGCCTCATCCTGGCCGACACGCTGCAGGCTCCGGTGCACAGCGGCTCGCTGCTCGACTACAACCAACTCGACGCCTGGCGGCAGTCAATCACCGAGATGCTGCGCAACAACGGCTACTACGCATTCAATAAGGAGTATATCTCGTTCACTGCCGACACCGCCGCGCTCAGCCACGACGTCGACATCACCCTCAACACCATGCTGCCTTACCGCAGCGACCGCATGCCGTACTACACGAGCCACCGCCCGTTCTACGTGCGCAACGTCACCTACGTCACCAATTACGACCCCGTGGCGATGCACGATGCCTACAGCGGGCGCGACACGATATACTATAAAGACCTCACCATCTTCTTCGACCCCGACGACAAATATCTGCGGTCGCGTGTGCTCGACGAGTGCAACTACATCACTCCCGGCGAGAAATACAACGCCTCGGACATCAACCGCACCTACCGCTCGCTGTCGCGATTGGGAATATTGAAGTTTATCAACATCGACATCCGCCCGGTGGGCGAGGTCGACGGCAAGGTGTGGCTCGATGCCTACGTGCTGCTGCAGCGCGACCGCACGCAGGCGGTGAGCGTGTCGCTCGAGGGCACCAACAGCGAGGGCGACCTGGGATTCGGCGTGGGGCTCGACTACCAGCACCGCAACATCTTCAAGGGCGCAGAGCAGTTGAATGCCAAGTTGCGCATGAATTACGAGAGCCTCTCGGGCGATGTGAGCGGCCTGATCAACAACAACTACTCGGAGTATGCCGCCGAGGTGGGCGTCACCTTCCCCAAGTTTAAGTTCCCCTTCCTGTCGAGCGAGTTCAAGAAGTCGATTCAGGCCAGCACCGAACTGAGCACCAGTTTCGACTATCAGGAGCGCCCGGAGTACACGCGCATCATATCGGGTGCCGCCTGGCGCTACATCTGGAGTGAGCGCGACAACACCATGCGCCACACGTTCAACCTGCTCGACGTCAACTTTGTGTCGCTGCCCAAGAGCCGCACCAACTTCCTCGACAGCATCGCCAACCCGCTGCTTCGCTACAGTTACGAGGACCACTTCATTATGCGCATGGGCTACAGTTTCTACCGCACCAACCGCAAGCAGGGCTCGCTGCTTGAGAACCGCTTCCAGCGCAACGTCTACACGTGGCGCGCCGCCGCCGAGACGGCCGGCAACCTGCTGTACGGCTTCTCGCATGCCATAGGGCAGCGCCACGAGGAGGACGACTCGTACAAGGTGTTCGGCATCCGCTATGCGCAATATGTGAAGATGGAGGGCGACTATGCCCTCACGCACTACTTCGACACGCGCACCTCGCTGGCGGTGCATGCCGCGGTGGGTGTCGCCGTGCCTTATGGCAACTCTACCGTGCTGCCATTTGAGAAACGCTTCTACGCCGGTGGCGCCAATGGCGTGAGAGGGTGGGGCGTGCGAACACTCGGCCCCGGAAAGATGAACGCCGAGCGCGCACAAAACCGCTTCATCTACCAGTGTGGCGACATTCAGTTCAACGCCAGCGTGGAGTACCGCGCCAAACTGTTCTGGATAATCGAGTTGGGCGCATTTATCGACGCCGGAAACATATGGACCATCCGCGACTACGAGGACCAGCCGGGTGGCGTGTTTAAATTCGACAGTTTCCTCGACCAGATTGCCGTGGCCTACGGTGTGGGCCTGCGCTTCGACTTTACCTACTTCCTGCTGCGCTTCGACATGGGCATGAAAGCCCGCAATCCCGCCGAGGGACAGGAGCGGTGGCCACTCACACACCCGCACTTTAAGCGCGACAGCGAGTTCCACTTCTCGGTAGGTTATCCATTCTAATAATTGCTGATTATGAACGGAGAAAAGAAAAACCTTGTGATTTTTGACCTCGACGGCACGTTGCTCAACACCATCGAGGACCTGGGTCACGCCGTCAATTACGCCCTCGAAAAGAACGGCTTTGCCACGCACTCGGTGGCCTCCTACCCATTCTTTGTGGGCAACGGCGTGCGTCGTCTCATCACCCGCGTGCTGCCCGAGGAACACCGCACGGCCGACACCATCGACTTGCTGCTCAAGGACTTCAAGGAATACTACGACGAGCATTGCTGCGACTACACCAAGCCTTACGACGGCATGCCCGAACTGATGATGGACCTGCGCGACGCCGGCGTGATGATGGCCGTGGCGTCAAACAAGTATCACCGTGCCGTGGAGCACATCATTGGCCACTACTTTGGCGACTTCGACTTTGTCGCCGTCGAGGGCCAGAAAGAGGGCGTGAACGTCAAGCCCGACCCCTCGGTGGTGTTTGCCATCCTGGCCAAGGCGCGCGTGCCCAAGGCGCAGGTGCTCTACGTGGGCGACTCGGGCGTCGACATGGAGACGGCGCGCCGCGCATGCGTCGACTCGGTGGGCGTCACCTGGGGCTTCCGCTCTGAGAAAGAACTCGTCGAATACCACGCCGGACGCATCGTGCACCGGCCGCTCGACATCTTACCACTTATTAAACCGTAAACCATTATGAGTTGGATTAACGAATTAATCTTTGGCACTGGCGTGGCCCACGCCATCTTCATCTACTCGGTGGTGATTGCCCTGGGTGTGATTTTGGGCAAGACCAAGGTCAAGGGCATCTCGCTCGGAGCCACTTTTGTGCTGTTTGTGGGCATCCTCGCCGGCCATTTGGGCCTTGGCGTGGACGCCGGCATCCTGAAGTTTATCCAGGAGTTTGGCCTCATTCTGTTCATCTTCTCCATCGGTCTGCAGGTCGGCCCGGGCTTCTTCTCGTCGTTCAAGGAGGGCGGCTTGGTGCTCAACTGCCTGGCCGTGCTCACCGTGGCGCTGAACATCGTGGTGGCGCTCACCATCTATTACGCCATTGGCGGCGTGACGATAACCGACATGGTGGGCATCCTGTCGGGCGCCGTGACTAACACGCCGGGCCTGGGTGCCGCTCAGCAGACGCTCATCGAGACGCAGGGCGATGCTGCCGTGGCGCTCAACGAGTCGATGTCGATGGGTTATGCCGCGGCCTATCCGCTGGGCGTGGTGGGCATCATCCTGGCAATGATTTTGGTCAAGGCCTTCTTCCGCATCAACCCCGAGGCCGACGCCAAGGCCATCGACGACGACAACGCGCAGTCGCTGCTCGCGCCGCACCTGGTGACCTACAAGGTGACCAACAAACTGATTTTCGGCAAAGACATTCGCCGCCTGCACACCATTATCGACCATAACTTCGTGATTTCGCGCATCCGCAAAGACGACGGCCACGTGCACATCCCAAACAGCGACACCGTAATCGAGGAGGGCGACCTGCTCCTGATTGTCATGAGTCAGCAAGACCAGGAAATCTTCGACTCAATCATCGGGCCGCACGAGGAAATGGACTGGAAGGCCGACCCCGACCCCGTGGTGTCGCGTCGCATCGTGGTCACCAAGAGCGAGTTCAATGGCCGCAAACTTGGCTCGATGCGCCTGCGTATGGGCTACAAACTCAACGTCACGCGCGTGAATCGCGCCGGCGTGGATCTGCTGGCCAACCCCAACCTGGCCCTGCAGGTGGGCGACCGCATTACCGTAGTGGGAAACATCAACGATATCAACCGCCTGGCCGACAAATTGGGCAACTCGATGCGCCGCCTCAACGAGCCTAACATGTTCACCATGTTCATTGGCATCTTCATGGGAATCATCGTAGGCTCAATTCCCATCATGATTCCCGGCATGAGCGTGCCCATGAAACTCGGTTTGGCCGGCGGCCCGCTCATCGTGGCCATCTTGCTGGGCCGCTACGGCTACAAGATGAAGTTGGTGACCTACACCAGCAGCAGCGCCAACTTGCTGCTTAGGGAGTTGGGCATTTGTCTGTTCTTGGCAAGTGTGGGCATCGCCGCTGGAGGCAATTTTGCCGAGACGGTGTTCAACGCGCAAGGTGCGCGCTGGGTGCTCTACGGCTTCCTCATCACCCTGCTGCCGCTCATCGTGGTCACAACATTGGCGCGAGGCAAGTTCAAACTCAACTACTGCACGCTTATGGGACTCGTGGCCGGCTCGACGACCGATCCGCCCGCGCTGGCCTACGCCAACAAGACGGCGGGCAACGACGCCCCAGCGGTGGCTTACAGTACGGTGTATCCGCTCACCATGTTCCTGCGAGTCATCACCGCGCAAATCTTGATCCTCGCCCTCGCATAGCAGCGTTTTTTTATGATATTTATTTAAACGATTTACGATATGAAAAAGACTTATGTATTTTTTGCTGACGGCTTTGAGGAGATTGAGGCCCTCACCGCAGTGGATGTGATGCGCCGCGCCGGCATGCCGGTGGTCACTGTGTCGATTTACGAGCATGGCTTTGCCACTGGTGCCCATGGCGTTATCGTGTCGACCGACACCGTTATCGAAGAAGTGGAACTTGACGATGCCGCATGGTTGGTGCTGCCCGGCGGCATGCCTGGAGCCACCAACCTGCGTAACTGTGAGCAACTGTGCGACGCCTTGAAGGCGCAAAACGAGCGCGGCGGCGGTGTGGCGGCCATCTGCGCCTCGCCGGCCATCGTGCTGGCTCCGCTGGGCATTCTCAATGGCCGTGAGGCAACGTGCTATCCCGGAATGCAGGCCGACGGATGCGGCGTGACCTGGGTCGACCGCCCCGCTGTGACGTGCGGCAACGTCATCACCGGTCAGGGTCCGGCTCTCGCACCACACTTCGCGCTGGCCATCGTGGCCGCCGCTTGTGGCGACGACGCAGCCCATCAGGTGGCAGCCGGTATGCTCATGTGAAATCACGCATAACACCCACCTAACATCGGGAAAAACAAAACAATGCCGCTGGCACAATGGCGCCAGCGGCATTGCTGTATCTACAGGGCATGCCTTACTTCAGGTAATAAGTCACTGTGGCGTTCCACGTGCGGTTTTTCGCCACGTTCTCATCAAGCAGTTTGGTGTGGAACGTCTCGCCGATGCTGAAGCCAAAGCCGGCGGT
The DNA here is from genome assembly GCA_902776835.1 of uncultured Bacteroidales bacterium. GTDB lineage: Bacteria > Bacteroidota > Bacteroidia > Bacteroidales > Muribaculaceae > Sodaliphilus. Next base: position 148,406 of record CACYRK010000006.1, on the reverse strand, counting down.
CACCTGCACGCGGCGCACGATCTCGGCTCCCACGCCGAAGTGCAGATACACGCTCACCGGCGAGTAACTGTTGACGTCCTTCAGATTGCTGCCGGCCATAAACGAGAACGTCGGGCCAACAAATATCATGGGCATTAACTTGTTCTCAAACCCGTTGAGTTTTTGGTATTTGAACTTCAGGTGCACGGGCAGGTCGACGTAGTGCATCTGGCACGTCTCGTTGGCCAGGCCCAGGCTGGACCACACCTTGCGCTCGCCGTAGTTGATTTTGCCGGAGCGCATCGAGTAGAGCAGCGAGGCGTCGACGCTGAAGCCGATGCCAGGGATGTTGAGTTCGCCAGTCACACCCGCCATGGGCGAGAAGGCCGGGTCGGTGTTCAAGATATCGCTCTGCTTGAAATGAATCTCATTATAGTTTGCGCCGGCGGTGAAGCCCCAGCGGGCTTCGCTCTGGGCGCGCATGGCGATGCTTGCCACGAGCGACATAGCGCTCACGACAACCACAGCCACTATCCTAATGTGTTGTTTCATAATGTTATAATCGTTTGTCGTGTTCAGGCGCAACCCTTAAGTCGATGGCTGCTGGGGTTCACCCCCGAAACCATCGTCACAGCATGGTGCGCATCACATCGCGTTGGCGTCAGAACAGGTAGGTGGCTGTTACGGTCCACAGTTTGTCCTTGCCCTTGATGGTTTCGCCGTTCTCCTGCTTTTCGATGCCCACAGTCTTGAAGGCGTTGTTCATGCCGATGCCGTAGGTGGCGTTGATTTGCAAGTGGCGCACAATCTCCAGGCCTACGCCTACGTCCCACGAGGTAACCATCGAGCGGTTTTTCCACGTCTTGCTCAAGTCGTTCTTGTAGTAGTCCGACTCGTCGACCAGGAAAGCGAAGTTCGGCCCCGTGTACACGTAAGGCACCAGGACGCGGTCCACGCCGATGAGCCCAAACTTGTACTTCAGGTGCACGGGCACCTCGATGTAGTCGCGGTGATACACATGGTCGTCGTTGCCGAAGGCGTCGTTGCGGTGTGAGTACATCGCCGAGGCGTCGATGCCGAAGCCCAACGGCATGTCCAACTCAAGTTGCAAGCCAGCAGTCCAGCCAACTTTGTTCTCGCTCTCGAAAACCTTCTTGTTGAACTTTAACTCGTTGATAACCATGCCGCCACGCAAGCCAAAACGCAACTGGCCCTGGGCGTTGCCAATGGTGAGGCAGGCCATAACGACGAGTGCGATAAGTTTTATGTGTCTCATAACATGCAAAATTTTGATGTGTTTATAGCGCAAAGGTAGTAAAATATTTCGAAATCGAGCATCCATTTATATTTTTTTGCAATTCTGATAACCCTTACGGCCAATTTTGCATATTTGCAATAATGCTGTTTCTTTTTAGCAGATGGATTATGCGAGTGGTGTTTATAGTAACGCCATCGCGATTGATGTGATACCCACCATTGTAGTTGTAGCAGTCATCTATCGTCATCGATTGGGGAGTGACGACATAAGGACGCTTTATACTGTCGAGGGCTTGCTCAATGTTGTCATGATAGCAACAGTCAAAATGGCTCTTGGGGCATACAGGTGGCAAAAGAATGACCGTAGCCCCCATGTCTTCATATTGTTTTATGGCAAGGTCAAGCCATTTCATAAAATCTTGATTAACAGCATTTGTCTCCATTGCATTTGATTTTTCAAAAGACTGTGGAGGCAGATGCCAGTGGCTCACTTCGTCGCCAAGGTCGTTAAATCCGCTTGCCACATATTTAAAAACAGTATGCTTGTCAGGCGTGTCAAAACTCCCAGTATCGCACACTTTGATGAGTCGCATGGCATTACTTGCAGCCAAGCGTGGAAGTCCTATTAATACATTGATGAGTTGCTGTGTATTTAGTGAACCGAGGTTCCTCCATCCGGTGACCATCATTAGTTGTGGCATAGTTTCAGGTTCGCCATTGCCTCCCGAAAAAAAATTGCCGTATTCAAATTGAAAAACCACTATGTCGCCTGGGCGGATGTGTTTCAGGCAGTCTTCCACCGGGTAGCGAATGCCGATACCGCCATGAAGTCCCATATTCACCACATGGCAGTGCAATGAATCCTCGATCATGTGCGAGTCCAGTCCGAATGCCAGATTGCTTCCTCCAATGAAAACAATGCGTGGAGTAGGACATGTGATAAGTCTTGCCGTTTTCGATTTGTAGGCCATTAGGTAATTGTTTTTGTCGATGGGAATGAGCCATACTAATGAAACGATCAATATTATGAATAGCGTGATGCAACGCAGCAACTTCAGTATGTAGTGTTTCATGATTAGAATTGGAAATATATGAACTGTGATTGAGTTCCGGATAAAGTACAGATACTCATTGCTATTGCAAAATATACTGAATATCGCAATGAAGAATGACGTGCAAGGATTGAACGGCTGTTAAACTGCATGGCGTGTTCACGGTGTCGCCCGTGCCATTCCATTGTGAGCATGAGGGTTATGGCAAGAATTATTATTGGCATATTTATATTGCTGAGTTCGATGGCCCGTGTGTATTTCATCGAGCAAAGATTTAATAAAAATCCTGTGGCATCGGGCAGTGTAGGTGCTCTGAAGATAATCCATCCCAAAGTGACGAGCGTGAAAGTCAGTAGAGTTGATATAGTCTTGAAGAATTGGTTTTCAAAATGCTTAAATTTGTCAACACTAAACAAAAATAGGCACAGTAACGCTGCATGATATATTCCCCATGCAATGAAAGTCCAGTTTGCGCCATGCCACAGTCCGCTAATGGCAAACACAATAAAAATGTTCCTCAAGTGGTGAAGCCGCGAACCTCGACTGCCCCCCAAAGGAATATAGATGTAATCGGTGAACCAGCGCATGAGAGATATGTGCCATCTACGCCAGAAGTCTTGAATGTTTTTAGAAAAATAAGGATATTTGAAGTTTTGACTTAGTCTGATGCCAAGTAGTTTGGCACAACCGATGGCTATATCGCTGTAGCCTGAGAAATCACCATAAATCTGAAATGAAAATAGTACGGCACCGACAAGTAGCGTGCTGCTGCCCACATGGTCATAATTGGCCCAAATATGATTTACGGCTATGGCGCAGTTGTCGGCAACTACCATTTTCTTGAAGAACCCCCAAAGCATTTGTCGCAGTCCATCGGTCGTGGTAGCGGCGTTGAAGTGCTGTTCGTGCATGAATTGTGGTAACAGGTCGCTTGCACGCTCAATAGGGCCTGCAACCAACTGTGGGAAGAAACTTATATAAGCAAAAAATGCCGTCACGTCATGTGTGGATGCGATGCGGCCACGATACACATCTATTGTATAACTTAGAGCCTGAAAGGTGTAGAAACTTATGCCCACTGGCAAGATCACATTCAAAGTAACGCTGTCGATGCTTATTCCAATAGTACCCATCAATGCAGAGAATTCTTGCATGAAAAAATTAAAGTACTTAAACAGGCATAAAATGATGAGATTAATTATTACAACTCCACCAGCCACAGCCTTGCGATGTTGAGTGTAATGTGACATTAGCAGTCCACTGGCAAAACTACAGGCAGTGGTGAATATTATTAAGGCGAGAAAGCGCCATTCCCACCAGCCGTAGAATACATAACTTGCAAGCACGATGAATGTGTTTCGAGCATGCTGTGATTTAACCAACGCCCAATAAACCGTAAACACCACAGGCAAGAATATCAGAAACTCAAACGAATTGAACAACATGATTTTCAACGCTTTTACGGGACAATACGTATGCCAAATGGTAATGCAACGTCGAAAGGATGTGCTGTGCGATAAGTCTCTATGGGGCTTCCTGTGGGTATATAATAACGGAAGCCTGGCTCGAAATAGGCATTGACATGAGGCAGCACATTGTATTGAACGCCCACGTTGGCGCCCACCGACCATTGCCACGGAGCCTTTACGGTGGCGTGGGTGGTTGGGAATACCAACGAGTCACCTGGGGCATGAGGGTACTTGCCGGTATAGATGTATTGGGTGGTTTCGCGTCCGTGCAGCGGTATGTCGAGTTGCACGCTGCCTGACGTATATACTGTCCAGCGGCGATGTTGCCAGATGTTGTAGGTTGCTCCGAACGGCACATTGAGGTAGTAAAGCCGTTGTGTGCGTCGGGTGATATCGTTGTCATTTCCGTTGTCGGTTTCAAACGTTGATTTCATCCAAGTGAATCCAAGGCCGGAACTGAGGCTCCATTGCTGGCTGAGTGGCATGCTAAGTGACAACTGAACGGTGCGAGGCCTTTCGTGATGTTTGGTTTCGCTTAATGGCGTCTTGTCATCGATTCCTCCTTCACCTTCACCTTCACCAGGAGATGTCCCGGATGAACTCTTTGCGTGGCGGTCGGCTATCTGTCTCATGGCCATAGCATCTATTGAATCCATCAGTTCGGCATTGTCTTTCAAGTAGTTGTAGTAGTCGCTCCAGGTGTAGAGTTTCATGGCTCGCTGGGTCTCGCCTGCGGCAAAATTGATCACCGAGAGGAAATTGTCGGTTACCGATGCCGTTGAATTTGGAGCGCCCCCGTAAGCCAAATGCATGTTGATGTGGCGTGATTTGCCTGATGGTTTCGCAGTTTGTGGAAGCAGCCATACCGGAGAAACACCTGGTAAATGACGCGGGGCTATGTATGTCGATACAGGCGCGGCTGTCGCTACGGTGGCAGCGAGCGGTGCATCATTGCCGCTTGAGATTGCCACTTCGCTGACTGTGGTTACTGCTGTCGGTATATGATATACTGGTTCCGAATTAATATTCGGTACATCATTATTGGCCGGTACAGAATGTGTTGGCAATGTCTCAGTGGTGTCTATGTGTTGTCGTTTGTCGACAATTGGCGGTCGATTAGCGACAATTGGCGGTTGCATATCATCTGTCATGCTTTTGTCATTCTTTGTTATCAACACAATGCCTAATGGTGCCAACACTGCTAAAAGGGTGGCGAGTAATGCCCAATGTTGCTTGACCATCTCTTGGAGCATCTTGCGGGCTCTGGCCAGTTGTGAGCGGCTGCTGCTTACTGTTATTCCCAACCGTTCACCTATCTGCTGATGGTTGAGTCCTTCAAAGGTTTTCAGTTTGAACACCTGTTCATAACCCTGTGGCAGGTTTTTGACCATCTCCTGAATGACGGGAACGCTGATAGGCAGAGGAGTTTCTTCGATGGGTTCTGCGACTGCATTGCTAGCATTTTCTAAGGGAACATGCCGGTTAGAGTGGCTTTGTTTCAGATAGTTGAGCGCCATGTTGCGCACAATGGTGGCCATCCACGAAGTCAATTTCTCTGGGTTCTGCAGTGTGTCGAACGACGTGAGAATCATTACCCATGCGTCGTGCTCCACATCTCGAGCCGCCTCGATGTCGGGAATATAACGACATGCTATACCCAAAAGGTGCTCATGGTAATGGCTATATAGCCATTCCAGGGCACTTGTCTCACCGCTCATTGCCTTTTTCAGCATTTCGGCGTTGAGAACTGTATGGGCATACAAATTCATCAATATTAAGACAACAAAAAATAAAAACGTTGCATGAAGAAAAGAAAAAAATTTTTTGCCATACAAATATAACTTAATTAGTAACAATAAAAAAACTGTCCAACGATAATTAGCAGGACCTAACTTCGACACTTTGAGAAAGGCGATTTTGTAACTGTCTAAATATCAGAAGTTAATGAGGTTGTGGGCATAAATGGGTGTCCCGCGTTTGGATTTATTAATTTTGTGGCATGTATGTCGCGCCTCACGGCGATTAACATAATTCCGTTCTAATGGCTGATTTGGGTTTAAAGCCTTCAATTCATGAAGAAATTATTTATCTTTTTCTTTCAACCCAATGATGATAATGGTGCCCACGGACAGACCAGTGAGCAGGAGCCTCGTGAATTCTGCAATTTGTTTTTTATATCAAATTGCTTATAATTCCCGAATTTTGTCTATCTTTGCGTAAATTTTTTCCAAAAATTACATATAATTATGAGCAGAAAGATTTTATTCGTCATTTGTATGCTATTGTTGAGTACATTGTCGCTGCATGCGCAGCGTGTCCAAGTGCTCGATAACTATGGCTTGCCTGTGCCGTTTGTGACCGCCACAACCCCCGAGGGCAAATACATCGCCAGCACCGATGCCGACGGTTGGTTTGAGAATTTAAGTGGCAACAAAACCATTCATCTGTCTCAAGTGGCTTACAAACCACTGACGATTGATGTGGCCGACATTAAAGACAACAAAATCATCCTCGATGACGCAAACTACGACTTGCCCGAGGTCGTTGTCAAACCTAAGGAACTGCTGTATTGCCAAACCTATTTCCGTGACGTCTATATTGATGATGAAGGTCCTATCTTCTTCCGTGGTGGAGTGGTTGACAACTCTTATAATATTGCGAAGAAAAAAGTAGAAGGCAAGTCGCGCCATCTATCCAAGGCTCAAAGTGCTTTCTGGCAAACCATGTACAGCAGCACATCAGGTCGTTACGACAAATATGCAAGGTTGCCCGAAGAACCATATTACAACAAATTGTGCAAACTCCAGCAGCAAGGCATAATCACTCTGACCGATGCCGGCGATGGCCGTCAGATTATTGCTGACAGCATAAGCCAGTTGGGCTATATCTACTGGGATAAAAAAGAACTCACCCGCACTGTGTCGTTTGATTTGAGTACCTTCTCCTATCATCGTGAGAATAAAAAGAAAACAGAAGAAGCGACCAAAAAAGGCAAAACATTTGTCCCCGACACTGTAAAGCAACAACGCCATAAAGTAACATTCTATCAGGTGTATCGCACCGACTCAATAGGAAATTCAACCACTAATGATTATATAATGTCGCAGTACACTGATATTGGACGACACCGTCATTCTGGTATTGAATACCTCATTCAAGTTCAGTCGTTTGCTACCGACTTTGCTTACGTCGACAAGAAAGAGTATAAGCAGATGCGCAAAGAAAATAAGGTGGAGATGAATATTCAGGAACTTCGGCAGTTTGAGAAAAACAACAAGATTCCTCCTTTGGCTCCAAATATTCAAGAGAAAATCGATAAACTCTTTGAGAAAGAACTGAAGCAGTAGCCTTGAGGAAATGGTTTTGATATCTGCCCATTCACATTGAAGCACAGATTTTAATTCAGCACAACAAAATACAAGAGGGTGAGTCGTAACTGCATTATGACTCACCCTCATTTTCAGCCATAACCGCATTATTACGTACCCACTCTCGCTTATTTAGTAACGTTGCCCTTCGGTCTAAGTTACTTCCGCTCGGAAAAAACAAAACTAGTTTTGTTTTTCACTCGCTTAATCGTAACGTTGACCTTCGGTCGAAGTCACTCACGTTCGGGTAAGCAATAGAAAAAAACTCGTTTTTTTCTTTGCTTACCGCTCACTTAATCGTAACTTTGCGTCGTTATGAATAGCGTGATTAAATCAAGACGTTACTTTGCGGTGCTCGTTGCGGTTGTTGCTGCCGTCGCCGTTTTGCTGTTGTGGCCCAAGCCGCAACGCTACATCACCGATCAGGGTGTGGTGTGGACCACCGAGTACCATATCACCTATCGTGCCGCCAAGCCGCTCACCGATTCCATCACCGCCTTGCTGCAGCGCGTCGACACCGTTGCCTCGGTCTACAACAAGCAATCGCGCGTCAGCGCCTTCAATGCGGGCCATGACATCGTCATGGACGACATCCTGGAGCGCCTGGTGCGGGCTTCGCTGGTTGTCAACGAGCAGAGTGGGGGCGCTTTCGACCCCACCGTGATGCCGCTGGTCAACGCCTGGGGCTTCGGCTACAAGACGGGTCAGATGCCCACGCAGCACGTGATTGACAGTCTGCGGCAGTTTGTGGGCATGAAGCTGCTCGCCATCGAGGGCAACCGCTTGGTGAAGCGCGACGACCGCACCCAACTCGACTTCAGCAGCATCGCCAAGGGCCTGGCCGTCGACGAGGTGGCGGCAATGCTGCGCCGTAACGGCGTGACCGACTTCATGGTGGAGATTGGCGGCGAGGTATATTGTGCCGGAGTGAACGCGCAAGGCAAGCCCTGGCACGTGTCGGTCGACATGCCGGGCGACGACCCCGACAGTCACGAGGCGGCTCTGGTGCTCGAGGTCGACACGTTAGGCATAGCCACCAGCGGCAACTACCGCAAGTTTAAGCAGGACGGCAACCGGCGCATCTCCCACATCGTGAATCCCGCCACGGGCAGCAGCGAGGTGAGCAACTTGCTCAGCGTCACCATCGTGGCGCATGACTGCATGACTGCCGATGCCTGGGCCACGGCCTGCATGGTCATGGGCACCGACGCCACGCAGCGCATGATGGAACAGCGCACCGACTTGGGCGTGATGACCATCAGCGCCGACTCGCTCGGCCGCTACGTGGTGTGGAGCAACGCCCCATTTGCCAACCTTATTCCCGAAAAATAGCCTGATTTGCCACACCCTCGTGGTGGTATAACGAAAAAAGGGAGTGATTGCGGCGCTTGGCTGCATCACTCCCTTTTGTGTTGGGGCGGAGGCTGTCGTGCTTGCAAATGTCAGTCGTCGCCCTTGTTGCTGTGGAACCGTCGTTCCTTTTTTGTCGAACTGGAGGTGTCTTTTTCCTCTTTCAGGTCGATTTCATTCTTGTCTTTGTCGATGACCCGGTATTGAAGGTAGGTCAGCGTCTGGTCGGGCATGATTTTGAATTTTCGCCCGTACTCTTTTTTCCACCGCCAGTAGGTGCTTATGATGCCCTTCTTCAGGTAGGCATCGACAAAGGGGTGGACATACATAATAAAATTGTTGATGTGCAGTGAATTGACGAGGTAGTCAATTTTATCTTTCAGCACATCGGTGAAAAGCAGCGAGGGTTGCACTTCGCCCTTACCTCCACATGAAGGGCAAGTCTCGGCGGTGACGATGTCCAGGGCGGGCCTCACACGCTGTCGTGTGATTTGCATCAGCCCGAACTTGCTCAGCGGCAGGATGTTGTGCCGTGCCCGGTCTTTTTGCATCAGTTCGCGCATGTGAGCGTAGAGTTGCTGGCGGTGGTCCTGCTTAGCCATGTCGATAAAGTCGATCACGATGATGCCGCCTATGTCGCGCAGCCTGAGTTGGCGTGCTATTTCCTCGGCGGCGAGCAGGTTGACGTTCAGCGCGTTGCTCTCTTGGTCGGTCGATGCTTTCGAGCGGTTGCCAGAGTTCACGTCGATGACGTGAAGCGCCTCGGTGCTCTCGATAATTATGTATGCGCCCGAGCGAAACGATACCGTCTTGCCAAACGACGACTTGATTTGGCGCGTAATGCCAAACTTGTCGAAGATGGGTTCATCGTCGCTGTAGAGTTTGACGATGTCGCTGCGGTCGGGGGCGATAAGGCTCACATAGTTGTGAATTTGCTCAAATACCTCGGCATCATTCACTTGAATGCTCTCGAAGTCGGGGTTGAAGATGTCGCGAATCTCGCCCACGGCGCGGCTCTCTTCTTCGTAGAGCAGTGTTGGCGGGCTGCTGTAGCGCAGTTTCGACATGGCGTCTTCCCAACACTTGACGAGCACGCGCAACTCGGTGTGCAGTTCGGCGGCTTTCTTGTTTTCGGCCGATGTGCGAATAATCACGCCGAAGTTCTTTGGCTTGATGCTCTCAATGAGTCGACGCAGGCGAGTCTTCTCGCCATGGTCTTTAATTTTTTGCGACACCGAAATTTTGTCGTTGAACGGTGTAAGCACGAGAAACCGTCCAGTGAAACTGATTTCGGTGGTCAGGCGCGGTCCTTTGGTCGAGATGGGCTCTTTTGCCACCTGCACGATAAGTTCCTGCCCTTGTTCGAGAACATCTGCTATAGCGCCGTGCTTGCTGATGTCGGGTTGCATCTTCATTTGAGAGATGTTCAGAGCCTTCTCCGAGCCGTCTCTCACCTTTTTAACTATTTGAGCAAGCGAATTGATTTGTGAGCCTAAATCAAGGTAATGAAGGAATGCGTCTTTGCTGTAGCCCACGTTGACAAACGCGGCATTCAGTCCTGGCATGATTTTCTTTACCTTGGCAAGGTAGAGGTTGCCCACGGCGTAGGATGCGTCACGCGACTCCTTTTGCAGCGACACCAGCCGCCCCTCTTCGAGTAGGGCAGTGGAGATGTCGGTGGGCTTGACGTCAACAACAAGTTCACTTTTCATCGTGTCTTTAAGGGGTTGTTGCAGTTCACCTCGTTCGCTTGGTTATGCCACGCTACTGGAGCGCGGCATGGGAACGTTTATACAACGAACAAACCAACTGCTCGTGTCGTTTGGTTGTTCACACTCACGCGCATGCTGATTTGTTCGGTGTATCGTAAACTTGGCGAAAGAATCAATTACTTTTTGTTTTTGTGACGATTCTTCCTAAGTCTTTTTTTGCGCTTGTGCGTAGCCATTTTGTGGCCTTTTCTCTTTTTTCCGCTTGGCATAATTGCTTAGTGTTTTTTATAATGTGTGTTCTCGTTAGATCTCGCTTGTGTCGATAGATGAGTTGGAATTACTTCTTCACCTGCTCCATGAACACCTTGGCGGGCTTGAATGCCGGAATCTTGTGCTCGGGGATGATGATGGTGGTGTTCTTGCTAATGTTGCGAGCGGTCTTCTGCGAACGGGTCTTCACGATGAAACTACCGAAGCCACGCAGATACACGTTCTCACCATTTGCCAGAGAATCCTTTACCGATTCCATAAATTTCTCAACTGTAACCAGTACCGAAGCCTTCTCGATGCCAGTCGATTTAGCGATTTCGCTTACGATGTCTGCTTTAGTCATTTTTCTAAAATTATTTTTTTGTTGTTAGTAATGAAAATTCTCTCTTGTGTCTTTCCGTAACTCGGTGACTTTTAGTGCCTAAGGCCGTTAAAAATAACCCTTGGCGAATCATCGTCATGGAAAAACGGTGCAAATATCGCACTTTTTTTTGAATTAAGCGCTAATAATGAGCAATTTTTCTCATTTTTTTGCAAAAAAACCGCTCACACGATGCATTTTAGCCATCAGGAGCGCGCCAAACACCCAAATCAATGATTGCCCGCCCCCTCGCTCCCCCTCAAACCCTCGCCCCCGAACCCTCGCCCCCTCGCCCCCTCGAATATTCGAATGCTCGAATGTTCGAATGCTCGAAGTTACTCACGCTCGGAAAAGCCAAAAATATTTTTGGCTTTTCGCTCGCTTAATCGTAACTTTGCCCAATGTTTTGCAAGATTACCACGATTTTTATCGATATCGACGACACACTGTGGTGGTTCACCGAGAACTCCAAGACGGCGATGCGCCTCACCTACGACCACTTTGGCGGCGACACGTGGTCGCCAGGCTACGATGTCTTTCACGAGGCATACCTCGAGATTAACCACCGCCTGTGGCATGAGTACCACCACGGCCTCATCGGGCGCGACTTCCTTATGACCGAGCGCTTTGCCGCCACGCTGCGCGCTGTGAATTACGCGGGCGACATCCCGACGCTGGCGCGCCAACTCAACGACCATTACCTCGACGTGCTGGCCACGCTGCCGCTCATCGTGCCCGGGGCACGCGAACTGCTGGAGCATCTGCATGCGCGTGGCTATCAGGTGAATGCGTTGAGCAACGGCTTTGCCGGCGTACAGGAGAAAAAGTTGCGCTCCGGGGGCATCGACCACCTCGTGGACCGCGTCATCCTCAGCGACCACTGCGGCATTACCAAGCCACAGCGGGGCATCTTCGACTATGCGCTGGCGCAGTGTGGCATCACGGCCGACCAGGCGCTGATGATTGGCGACGACCCCGACACCGACATCGCCGGGGCACACGCCGCCGGCTGGCAAACCATCTATTTCAACCCTGGCGGCACAAAACCCGTCAGCGAGGTCGCCGACGCGCAGGTGACGAGTCTGCACGACGTCATAGGCTTGCTCTGACGGCCGCCAAAAGCCGCCAATCGGCGTTTTATGACACTTTTTCGTGCGTAATTACACTTTATTTACTAATTTTGCACCATGAACGAAGAAAAACGCATCTCAATCATCGAGAATATCACAGCAATGCTCCGGACCGTCTTCGACCCTGAGATTCCCGTCGACGTCTACAGTCTGGGCATGATTTATAAAATCGACCTCAGCGACGATGGCGTGGCAAGCATCGACATGACGCTCACCGCGCCCAACTGCCCCGCTGCCGACTACATCATGGAGGACGTGCGGCAGAAGGTCGAGAGTGTCGACGGCGTCACCGCCGCTAATGTGCAACTCGTCTTCGAGCCTGAGTGGACACCGAAGATGATGACCGAGGAAGCCCGCCTGGAGTTGGGCATGGACATCGACATCTAATCAAGAGCAACGCTATGTCGGCACGCAACATCTATTTTATCAGCGACTTGCACCTGGGGGCCGGGTATATCACCGATCGCCGGGCGCACGAGGCGCGCGTGGTGAACTTCTTGAACTCGATCAAGGACGATGCTGCGGCGATGCTGCTGGTGGGCGACGTGCTCGACTACTGGTATGAGTACCGCAAGGTGGTCCCACGGGGCTATGTGCGATTCTTCGGCGCGCTGGCCATGCTTGCCGACCGCGGTGTCGACATCTACTGGTTCACCGGCAACCACGACGTGTGGCTCTTTGACTATCTGCGCGACGAGATTGGCATCACCGTGGTGCGCCGCGCCACCACCCTGACGTTTAACGGCCGTGAATATTTCGTTTCGCACGGCGACGACGTTGGGCGTCAGCCCTTCACCTCGCGTGTGCTCTACGGCCTCTTCCACAGCCGTGTGGCGCAGTGGTTCTATGCCGCCGTGCATCCGCGGTGGACGGTGCCTCTGGCCACGGCATGGAGCAAAAGCAACCGCACCTCACGGTCGGCCGAGCAGGTGGAGCTTGGCATCGAGCGCAGCGCCATGCATCTGAAGGAGTTCGCCGAGCGGCACCTCACCGAGCATCCCGCCACGGCAGGCTATATCTTTGGGCATCTGCACCTGGCACGCCAGGACACCCTCGCCAGCGGCGTCACGGTCACCTTCCTCGGCGACTGGATCGACCAGGATACCTATGCCTGCCTCACGCCCGATGGCACCATCACGCTGCACCATTTCAGTGCCCAAAAGTAAAAAAATCACTATTGCCCTGTGCTACGCAATCGTGCTGAAAGACAGCACGCTGAGTACCTGCATAAAATCGGCGACCTCAAAAATATGTTATATAACATCTTTTTTTATTTGGCCACCTCGCAGCATGGTAGTAATTTTGCACCATAAACCTTTTCAATCTTTTTTACCTTAGAAATTGTACCTATTGAGACCTAAATTGGAGCATCGGTCCACGATGCTCCAATTTACTTTAGGTGGGTTCTATAAATTAACTTGTGATGATTTTGAGTTTATATCTGGCAGATGCGAAGTTAACGGTGAAGCAGCGTAGCGGGCTACGTTGCAAACCGTTAACGCAGCAGGTGCCGATAGAAACCAAAAGCAGCCAAGCATTTTTTTCCTTTTTTTAATTTATAGAACCCACCTAAATTATATCGTCGCGCCCACACAAAGCCCACCCCTCTAGTGCCGCTATGCTGTTTTGCTATGCTGCTTTGCTATGAAGTTTAACATGAATTTCCATGCATCGAGGATGTAGAGCACGTTGACCAGTTGCTGCTTTGCTATGAAGTTTAACATGAATTTCCATGCCGATTTGGGTTAAATTTTGTGAGTTCTGTAACTTTTACCGAATGCTCTTATGCTGACTGCTTGGCGCGCCACCCCAAAAAAAGTTTTTGGTGATATTTTCGTCACTGCTTGAAGTTTTTTTAAAAAAAAGCATTATTTCTTTTGCGTAACAAAATAATTACTTATCTTTGCGGCCAGACCCCGGTTTATTATTAACATTTAAACTATTTAGTATGGAAGAAGCATTAGAATCACCCCAGAGCGATGTCCAAGTCCGAGACTTAGATAACACGCTCACATTCCACGTGGTGTTGCACAATCGTGCAGCAACACATTTGTTGTGTTTTTCCACAATTGGATTTATGATAACTCTTACGATGTCGATAACACATTATTAGACAACGGAAACTCGTATATAGTTCGCCAAAACGCGAATCTTGTGTCGAGAATGTATAAAGTTTTCAAAAATTTCAGAAACTCAAACAACCAACTATTATGAAACGTTTAATATTGATATTTGCCGTATTATTTCTTGCTTGTGGTTATGCTATAGCCGACAACAGGGTAATTGTCGACAATTTGAAGTATATTGTTTATGATGATGGCACTGCCGCTTGGATAGCCGGTTTGGTTGGTAGTGAACCGAAGTATACGGCCCCCGAACAAGACACTATTATAGTAGCCGATTTTGTTCAATTTGAAGGCAAGAACTATCCTGTAACCTCAATTGTAGCCCGATCCGACAATGACGTTATAAGACCTCTTTACTATCACAATTATATCTTAGGTTCAAACGTAAGAGTCATAGAACGTAGTGCTTTTATGTATTTTAGTATTTTGTCATTGGATTTGAGAAATGTTGAGATCATTAAAAGTTATGCATTTAGAAATTGTTATTTCCATCGCCCATTGGACTTGAAAAAAGTGAAAAACATTGAGAATGATGCATTTAGGAACTCTGTCTTTAAGGCTTGGTACGAAGCCTGGGTGACGGATGTTGACGCTGAGTTGCCACCAATCAATTTCAGAAACGTGGAACAAATTGGCGATGCTGCATTTAAAGATGCCGTTATACAATTAGGCACAAAATCTATAACTTTGCCAGAGACAATCACAAGCATGGGCAAAGTCGCCTTCTACAAAACACAAATCAATGAAGTTATTGTTAACACCGATATTTTAAGTGACAGCCTGTTCGCAACGGACTTAATCAATGGAGGAGGGTATAATAGCCTTGACGATACTTTTTGGAATTATCAAAAAGAGCATCAAGTGGCCTTGAATGTCGTTTTAAATGGCTCTTACGACACGATACCTCAGTCCTGCTTTCGTAATCGTGTCTTGGCAAGCAATCCATTACCTCAAAGTTTTGTAATAATCGGTGCCGATGCATTTAATCACTGCTATTTCCCTGAATCATCGATAGTCTTTCCGAACACGTTGAGAACTATTGCAAACAGTGCTTTCAGAGAGAGCCACATACTGTCTGTCACCTTCCCGTCGTCACTCGAGACAATAGAGAACTATGCATTTTACCGAAGTACACTTGAGAATGTTGACTTTGGCGGATCTGCGCCAAACTTTGACATCACTGCGTTTGAACAAACGCGCTGGTTGATGAACGCTGAATTAGGAATGCTGTATAGCGGAACGACAGCAGTGCGTTACGTTGGCACACCACCTGAGCAATTTACTATCAGAGACGGAACAACGCGTATTGAAACAGGTTGTTTCTCTAGTAAAACGTCGTTGGTCAAGGTGTATTTGCCAGAGTCATTGGAGGAAATTGGAAGCAGCGCTTTTAGCAGTTGCAGCAACCTGACCGATGTGGTGTTGCCGGCAAACAACAACCTGAAAACGATCGGGAGTAATGCTTTCTATAATTGCCCGAAGTTAGAAAACATCGTGAATTTCGACAACGTGGAATATCTTGGCATAAGTGCGTTCGTTAGTGGCTTAGATGATATAACTGCTACAACGCCAGCGTGGTACATAAATCAAGCGCCGGGATTGGTGTACGTGGGTAAGGTGGCGTTGCGCTATCGTGGCGATATGCCAGAAAACACTACCATCACTTTAAAGCCAAACACGACCATGATTGCTGAATATTGCTTCTTTAATCAAAGCAATCTGGTTGCCATTGACTGTGGCGACTCATTGAAATACATCTCTGAGAGTCCCTTTCTTAGTTGTACGAATCTGAAAAAATTCACACTCAACAACGGCAATCTTCATTTGGAAAATATTGCCAAAAATGCATTCAATAGTTGCTCGTTTAATGAACTGCATATTACCGACTTGGCATCTTGGTTGTATTCCTACGACACACCACCCACCACTCTCGACGGTATCGGAAAATACGATGACCAATATCCTGAGATCTACTACAACGCAAATTACGATAATCTTGTGATTAAAGCGGCCAATGTCTACGTTAACGGCTCTAAGTTGGAGCAACTCAATGTTCCCGAAGGAGTAACTACGATACACTCCAATATGGTTGAGGGCTGCTCATCGCTCAAGTCGGTGCACATCCCATCCACCTGCTCACGCATCACGGGTAACAGCGGTGTTTTCTTCAACTCGCCGCTTGAGACCATCACCATTGCCGAGGGAAACACCGCTTACCGCGTGCGTGACAATGCGCTTTACAGGAAGGTGGATTTCTATCGCGACACAATGATTGTTGAAAATCCATATTATTCACCCTTTGTGACGATATATAAGTTCACCGATTGGATTTTGGAAAAAGGCTCCAAGAGCACTTCGGTTATACAGCCGGTGGCAAAAATCGTGGACTATGCCTTCTCCCGCACGCGCAATCCCAACCTCCTCACTTTCGAGGAGGGGACGAAGAAGATTGGCAAGTACGCCTTCAGCCACTGCAACTTCAAGAAGGTGGTGTTGCCACATTCACTTATAGAACTTGGTGACTACGCCTTCAACTGGTGTAACAACCTTGAGGAGGTCGTTATTGGGCCACAGAAGCCCACGTTTGGCCACCAGCCGTTTGTCAACTGCGCCAAACTCAGCACCATTAGGCTTTACATCAAAGACCCGTCGGTGTTCACCGGCAACGCATCAAGCAGCGTGTTCCCCGCAGGATGCGTGATTTACGTGCCGCGCGGCAGCGGCGAGAGTTACCGCAGCACGCCGTATTTCACCGGCTACGAAATCCGCGAGTTTGACGACGCGCCCAAGGGCGACGTCGACGGCAATGGCGTGGTTGACGGCATCGACCTGAACACGATGATCAACTTCATCTTGGGCAAGTCGTCACCATCGGCTACGCAACTTGAAATTGCCGACTTCGATGGTGATGGCGCCATCGACGGCACCGACCTCAACCAAATGATTAACACAATATTAGGACAATAAATTAACACGGCACATCACGCCACGAAATCAAAAGGCGCGCCACCCACCCTGGGACGGTGCGCCTCGCTATTTCATAATATCGCAATCGCCTTAATACTTCCTTTGATATGATGTTCAACACGAATCCCCACGAATTAACCATGAATTTTTGGATTACAAGATAATCATCAGAGAATAATTTATGAATAATTCACGGATAATTCATGTTTAATCCTTCCACAGCCAATAATTCATATTTAAATGCTAACTGCTGTAACAATCAAAAACCGTAGTCTGATGTTGCACAATGTTGTCAATCATGGGCTTGTGAAAGATGCTATTACATGTATAGGCGCTGGTTCTCGAAGTCGATTTCGCGGTCGAGTTGGGTGATGAAGTCATCGAGGACTTCGGGGTCGACATCGCCGAGCGAGAACTCTTTCATGGCGTCTTCGCGGATGAGCGCAATCCACTTGCGCCGAGCGGCGACGTAGTCGGCGTGAATGCACGCAATGGCCTCCTCGTTGAGTTGGTCAATACCGTAATAGTCGAGGATGAGGCGGTAACTCCAAGACCACCGCAACTCGTTGTAATTCCTATTGATGGCCTTGAAACGCGCGATGACAGCGGCTATTGAGTCGAGGCGCCCGCTGATGATGTCGTCAACCACCTGGCGCTCTTCGCTCTCGGGCATGAGCAGTCCCGACAGGTCGACCCAGTTGCCCTCGCCCTGTGTGGTGGTGGGGCGCTCGGGGCGATGTCGCTTGAGCACGGCACCCATGTAGATGCGGAGTGCCAGGTCGTAGAACTCGATGCCCTGCCTCAGAGCCTGGGCTTTGATGACATACTCGTGATAGTTGTAGGTGCTCACGCGGTCGCCCGAGGCAGCGCGCAGTTTCTCGAGGATGGTTTTTCCGCGCACTATCTCGCCGATGGTGAATGGGCTGAGCCAGTCGAAGTTCACACAACTCTTGCGCTCGCCCTTGCCACGCTTGTCGCGCTTGGGCCACTTGCGGATGTCGCGATACAGTCCCACGGTGGCAAAGTTGCGCCCTGGCACCAGGTACATGGTGTCGCTGTAGGCGATAAGGTAGGAGAAAGGCAGGTCGCGAGTGTCGGGGTGATACATCAGTTTGCCGAAGAGCACCGAGAATGCCCCCACGTTGGCCGGCATGAGCAGATAGGCCCCGCTGGCGGTCTTGGTGCCGCGCTCGAGCATGCCATAGTGCATGGGGCCCATCTTATAGGCGTGGTTGCTGAAGTTGGTTGCTGAGCCGGCGTTATAAAACGAGAACATGCCGCCAATGAGCAGCGAACTCTTGTGGTGGCTCACGCTGAAAGGCCCGCAGAACGCTGCGCATGCCTCGCCGTTGGCCATATAACTGTTGGCGAAAAACACGCTGCTGGCGGCCGTAAAGCCGTTGGTGAGTTCGCACATCTCGCCCACGAAGCAGTCCACCATCTTCACGCTGCCGGTAATCGATGAGCCGCCGTTCACGATGGAGTTCTCGCAAATCACACCCGTGCCGATGTTGATGGGATTGTCGTTGGTGCTGGCGATGGTGCAGTTGTAAAGCCTCGAGGCGCCGGTGATGTGGCAACTGTCGCCTATCACGGCATTGGTGATCTCGTTGGTGTTGACAATGCTCACCGAGTCGCCGATGGTGCTGCACTGAGGGCGGGAAGCGTCGATCGACTGATGCACAAGCCCGTTGAGCGCGTCCATGAGTTTGGTGTTGGCGCCATGCTTCACCATGAGCGCGGCCAGTTGGCTGTTCAACTCGTCGAACAGCAGTATGTTGCCTTTTCCCACCTCGTTGAGCACCGAAATCAGGTGGCCCTGGCCGTAGGTGGCGTCTTTGCAGGTGTTGATGGTGCTCACATTCGAGATGTGGCAGTAGTCGCCTATGGTCACATTGTTGATGAAGTTGCCGATGTTCTCAATCAGGCAGTGGTCGCCGATGCTCACATTGCGCAGGGTGACGTTGTTGAGTCCACACAGTTTCACGAAGCCGTCGGCCACCTCAATCGAGCCTTGGCTGCTGCCCAGGTGTGCCCATCCGTAAAAAATGACCCGTTGGCAGCGGCCTGCGTCAAATCCGTCGCTCACCGTCACGCGGCTCCAGTCCTCGGCTTGGCAACCGTTGGCAACCATCACTTGTATTTCATTGTCGGTTAATGCTCTATATGATTTCATGTTTGTTTTCACATCAATTTACCCGATTCGGGGATATTATAATTCTTATTTCAAAATCAGGCCGCAAAGTTACAACATTTTACCGAATCAGCCACCAACATCCAATTCAATTTGCCCAAAATCTTGATGACTGCTCACCGAATGAAGCACAGCCGCAGGCTGGGGTAGGGGCCCTTGGTGGCGTAAAAAATGGTTACTTGGCAAAAGTGGGCGAAAAAAATGCTCTTTTTCTTGCCGTTGTGGCGGGCAATGACTACCTTTGCACATTCGAAATCACCTTTTAATAACATTATCAAGAAAAGAATGGAAAGAGATCAAGTCTTATTCAACATCATTGAGAAGGAACATCAGCGTCAGTTGCATGGCATCGAGTTGATTGCCAGCGAGAACTTCGTGAGTGAGCAAGTCATGCAGGCCATGGGCAGTTGCTTGACCAACAAATATGCCGAGGGTTATCCCGGCCACCGCTACTATGGTGGTTGCCAGTGTGTCGACGAGGCTGAGAACCTGGCCATCGAGCGCATCAAGGAACTCTTTGGCGCCGAGTATGCCAACGTTCAGCCGCACAGCGGTGCTCAAGCCAACATGGCCGTGTTCATGGCATGCCTGAAGCCCGGCGACAAATTCATGGGTCTGAACCTGGCTCACGGCGGTCACCTGTCGCACGGCAGCCCAGTGAACTTCTCGGGCCTTGTGTTCCACCAGTGTGAATATAACGTTGACCCTGAGACCAACCTCGTGGACTACGACATGATGGAGGAAGTTGCTCTGCGCGAGCAACCCAAACTCATCGTTGGTGGCGCCAGCGCCTACAGTCGCGAGTGGGACTATGAGCGCATGCGCGCCATCGCCGACAAGGTGGGCGCCCTGCTGATGATCGACATGGCACACCCCGCCGGCCTCATCGCTGCAGGCTTGCTGAACAACCCGCTGAAGTATGCCCACATCGTCACCTCGACCACCCACAAGACCCTGCGCGGACCGCGTGGCGGTATCATCTTGCTGGGCAAGGACTTCGACAACCCCTGGGGCAAGGCTACCAAGAAGGGCGTGATTCGCAAGATGTCGTCGCTGCTCGACTCGGCAGTGTTCCCCGGCGTACAGGGCGGCCCGCTCGAGCACGTGATTGCCGCCAAGGCTGTCGCCTTTGGCGAGGCTCTCACTCAGGGCTTCAAGGACTACCAGGTGCAGGTGAAGAAAAACGCTCAGGCTCTGGCACAGGCACTCGTCGACAAGGGCTACAAGATTTGCACCGGCGGTACCGACAACCACAGCATGCTCGTCGACCTGCGCACTAAGTTCCCCGAACTCACCGGTAAATTGGCTGAGAGCGCTCTGGTGGCTGCCGACATCACCGCAAACAAGAACATGGTGCCGTTCGACGACCGCTCGGCCTTCCAGACCTCGGGTCTGCGTCTGGGCACCCCGGCTATCACCACCCGCGGCGCCAAGGAGCCGCTCATGGGCGAGATTGCCGAACTCATCGACACCGTGCTTCACGCTCCCGAGGACGAGCAAGTGATTGCTACCGTCCGCGCCAAGGTGAACGACATGATGAAGGATTACCCCATATTTGCGTGGTAATCGTAAGACACGGTAAATCAACCAACCTATCAGGGTGTGTCGCCCGTCACAATTGCGGCGACACACCTTTTTATCTTGGATTATTCACACTGCTGCGTGGCGAAGATGACAAGGGTTTGTGCATCAGCGTGAGCGCAGCGACGCCAACGCAGGATGTAGTAAATCCTACATTCAAGAAGAAGGTGCGAGCATTAAATAATCTTGGCGGCGCCTCAACAACGACAAAGCAAGCATTGTGTTGCATTCGGCTTGCACAAGATTCGCGCCCAGGTGCAGACCATTGTCATTTGCAGTAGTAAGTAGCGTGAATAATTCAGGTTATAAACTATAGCGATGGAGAATCAGCATAACCAATTTCTTAGCAGCACCGAGTGCAACGCAATGAAGGGCTTCGCCATACTTTGTGTGATGATGCACAACTTTTGTCATTTCCTGACAGGTGCCATGCGGGAAAATGAGTTTGACTTCAGCCTCAAGAATGGCCAATTGCTTCTCGACCACATTTCGCATCCCACAAGCATTTTTCCCATTTATGTGTCCACGCTAATCATCTTGGCGTGTACGTGTTTGCTTTCCTAAGCGGATATGGTTTGGTGAAGAAATATGAGCGGCCCGGCGTGCAGGTGAAGATAGGCGGCTTTGTCGCCTACCGCTACTTGAAACTGCTGCGCTTGATGCTGTTGCCATTGCTGGCGTTCCATCTAATCTACGCCTTCTACAACTTCTGGACACTTGCCACCAGTTGGCAAAACATTGTGGCGCAGTTGCTCACAGTGGTCAATATCACCGCCGCGCCAAACCCCGCCACCGCCATCTTTCCCGGCCCGTTCTGGTTTTTCGGGATGATTATGGAGATGTACGTGATTTACCGCCTGGTGCTCTACCGCCCCAGCACGGCCAGCCGCGCCAGCCGCATCTGGCCCGTGGTGGCTATGATTGTGGTGTGCCTGGTCGTCCAGGCGCTCTGCGACCCTCACGGCGCCCTCATCCACTATCTGCGTTACAACTTTTTTTCGGCGCCCTGCCCTTCGGATTGGGTGTGCTGGCGGCGCGCTTTGCCAGAGAGTGGCGGCTGAGCCGCTGGGCCTGGGCCGCGCTGTGCCTGCTGGCCTTTGCGCTGCTGTTCGTGGCAAACTATAACTTCTATCTGTGGCTGCAGGTACCGCTGATGGAGGTGGCCTTTATAATGTCGCTCACCAAACTGTGCCGGGGTGTGGTGCTGAGGCCATTTGTCTGGGTCGGACAACTCTCGGCCATGCTCTTTGTCGTGCACCCCGTGTTGCGTATGCTCTTTTGCCGCAACAGCGCCACTGTGCTCGACGCCGGTGTATATCCCTATCTGCTGCCTTACTTGGCGCTGTCGGTTGTCGCGGCAATCGTCTATCGATATGTGCTGCGGTGGCTGCCCGACGTGAAAATCAACCCCGTACAGCCATCAAACACCCAACAAGATTTGGCCACGTGACCGAAAATGTGTAATTTCGCAGTCTGAAAATTCACGTAACAAAAAATTATAACACAACACAATGAAATTATTAGAAGGAAAAGTCGCCTTGATCACCGGTGCCGCACGTGGCATTGGCAAGGCTATCGCACTGAAATTTGCCGCCGAGGGTGCCGACATCGCGTTTACCGACCTGGTCATTGACGAGAACGGCAAGCAGACCGAGCAAGAGATTGCCGCACTGGGCGTGCGCGCAAAGGGCTATGCCAGCAACGCCGCCAACTTTGCCGAGACCGAGGAGGTGGTGAAGCAAATCCACGCCGACTTCGGCCGCATCGACATTCTGGTGAACAACGCCGGAATTACCAAGGACGGCATCATGCTGCGCATGACCGAGGCTCAGTGGGACGCTGTGATTGCAGTGAACCTGAAATCGGCATTCAACTTCATCCACGCTTTGCTGCCTATCATGATGCGCCAGCGCGTGGGCTCAATCATTAATATGGCCAGTGTGGTGGGCGTTCACGGCAATGCCGGACAGGCCAACTATGCCGCGTCGAAGGCCGGCCTTATCGCCCTGGCCAAGAGCGTAGCACAGGAGATGGGCAGCCGCGGCATCCGCGCCAACGCCATCGCGCCGGGCTTTATCGACACCGCAATGACCCAGGCTCTGCCCGAAGAGGTGCGCAAAGAGTGGGCTCAGAAGATTCCTCTGCGCCGTGGCGGCACCGTCGACGACATCGCCAACGTGGCAACCTTCCTGGCCAGCGACATGGCCAGTTACGTCACTGGTCAGGTTATCCAAGTGGATGGCGGCATGAACATGTAATCAGGCGTTTATTTTACGAAACAAGCATTTTAGGGATGTGCCGAAAAGCGCATCCCTAAATTATTTGTGATTTCTATGGTGGCTATGTGAGATTGCGGAGTGGTCAGTTTGAGTCGATTACAGTGACTTCGCACTGGCTCATCTCGTGGTATTCTTCCCATTGGGGGTCTTCCTCGGCACGGAAAGTGAGTGGCATGGCAGGCAGCGGAGCCAGTATTTCGTTAAACTTGCGCTGGAAGATGTGCAGCGAGCGGGTGTAGAACACCCAGTTGCGCTCGCCGGCGCCGGTGTAGATGCCTGTGAGCACCGCCACCGGGTCGCGCATGAACTCGCTGTCAAGCGCTTCGGTGACGTTTTGCATCAGTTTGCTCGTCTCCACGTCGGGCATGCCGCGGTGCTGGTCGTCATACTGCCAGGTGACCTCCACGCGGTAGTTGTACACGCCCATGTCGATGATGTGCTGCAGTGCTCGCCGTCCGGTGACCATGACGGTCTGGTCGTCGTCGCTGGTGGCGGGTGCCGTCCACCAGTCGTCGGGGATGATTATCTTTGCCATGATAGTTGCGAATTTTCGACAACTAAATTAGGCATTTTTTTTCATATAGAGTGCATAGTTGCGGAAAAAAATGTGAGCATCGGTTTGTCATATCTTGACAAGCCTTTGTTCGTCAATCGTTTGCATTGCACTTGAAGATTTTTTAACAGTAAATGTTTTGTGCGGTGGCGCCAGATGGTGTAACTTTGCAGTCCCTTTGTGAGAACAAGCCTCTCTCCCAGGGGGCAAGACGATGCCTGATGGCACGCCTTGGCTCGCCGAAAATCGGCAGGGAATAGGCCCGACGGTTGTCGCGCTTTTTCTCCGATTATTAACCGAAAATTGAATTGAATGAACAAAGCATTGTTTGCGCTTGCGACAGTGGCGCTCGTTGTGGTTTTCACTTCGGCACGCTACACAGCCCCCGCCGATGCCCGTGTTGGCTTCCAGGCTCCCTCGCTGCATCTGACTGGTGAACAAGGCGAAAAGTCGCTCGCGCAGTACCGCGGACAGTGGGTGCTCGTAACCTTCTGGACCTCGGCAGAGCCGCAGTCGCGACTGCTCAACATCGAGCATGCACGCGCTGCTGAAAGCGGCAATGGGTTTGCCCACGTGGGCGTGAACCTGGACCGCAGTCGCGGGCTTTTTAACCTGCTTGTGGCATGTGACAACGTGCAGGGCTCTGCCCAGTGGCACGTCGACGCACACGAGCGCGAACAGGTGATGAACCTGTGGCGACAAAGCGACGAACGGTTGACGTCGTTGCTCATCGACCCCACCGGAAAGGTGGCGGCAATCAACCCCAGCGCCAGCGAACTTAAGCAACTTTAAGCGGCGCTACCCATCACCGGGCGGTTAGCCCGGCAACGGCGGCAAGGCCTCACAGCCCTGCCGCCGCTTTTATTTATCCCCACCAAACAATAGCCTATATAGTTATAGCCTCTGTAATTGCTATTTCCTCTATAGCCCCTATAGTTGCTATCGCCCCTATAGTTGCTATAAAAAAGCGGAGAGGCTTTCACAAGCATCTCCGTTCTCCTTTCACGTGTTTATTATCTTTAATTGTTACTACTTTCTCAGGTGTTTTGTGATTATCAAAAATCTCACTATTATTTTATTTTCAACACTTGTCCGGTGCGCAGCGTGTTGCCGCTAAGGCCGTTCATGCGCTTGATTTGTGCCACTGTGACGCCATTACGCGAGGCGATGCCCTCGATGGTGTCGCCGCTGCGCACCTTGTAAGTGCTGCGTGCTTCGGTTGCTGGCACGATGGCGGCAGTGGTGGTTTGCGTGGTGGCGTAACTTACCGTTTCCTGCTTTGCCGGCGTGGCGCTTGCGCTGCGGCCGGGCGTGTTGCTTCGCGCCTGGGTGTAGGTGCTCTTGCGGAAGGTGTAGGTGTCGGTGTGCGTTACGCGGTGCTCAAAGTCGAAAATTGCCTCGGGGTTGATGGCGTAGCCCATGAAGCGCGTCTCGAAGTGCAGGTGCGGGCCGGTAGAACGGCCAGTGGAACCGCTGAGTGCGATGGGTTGTCCGGCTTTGACATATTGGTCGGGCTGAACGAGGAAGCGCGAGAGGTGGCCGTAGACAGTCTCCAGGCCGTTCTCATGGCGCACAATCACGTAGAAGCCGTAGCCGTTGCGCTCATATTTGGTCAGGCGAACGCGGCCGCTGAAGGCCGAGCGTACGGTGTCGCCAAGAGGGCAACGCAGGTCAACGCCCTTGTGGTTGCGTCCGAAGCGAGGACGGTAGCCATAGTGCGAGGTGACGTAGTTGCTCTTGATAGGCATCACATAGTTCCTGACATTGATCACTTTCATATCGGGCACGTCTTCTTCTTTGAAGGGGTTTACGCGTCCGCTGTCCCAACCCTCGGTATAGATATCGGGTTCGGGCTCTTCTTCTTGGTAAAGTCCCGAGGCGTACTTCTGCGACTCCTCGAGTTTGATTTGTTCTTGTACACGCTGCTGACGGGCAAGCAGGTTGGCGTGCATACGTGAATTGTTGGAAGCACTCTGAAGATTCTGCGCCACGGCGTTGTTTCCCGTGATTGCCATGATGGCAACGAGTGCAGCGCAAGTAATATTACGTATTATACTCATAAGCGTTTTTAGTGAATAATTCAATTATGTGAAGAGTTGCTGTTTTCAATCAGAAGAAATCAAAGAAGAAGAACAGGGCTGCCCACCGGCGGTCCACATTTTCCACTTTTCCGATGCAGGAGTTGCTGCTGTTGCGCACGGTGCCGTCGCTTTCCACTTTTCCGATGCAGGAGTTGCTGCTGTTGCGCACGGTGCCGTCGCTTTCCACCTTTCCCAGGTAGGAGTTGCTGCTGTTGCGCACGGTGCCGTCGCTCTCAATCTTACCCATGTAAGAGTTGCTGCTGTTGCGAATGGTGCCGTCGCGCTCAATCTTGCCGCGATAGGAGTTGCTGCTGCTGCGCACGGTGCCGTCGCGCTCAATCTTGCCAAGATAAGAGTTGCCGCTGCTGCGCAAAGTCTGTGCTGTGGCGTCGGCTCCGGCAAGCATCATGACGAGCAGAGCGATGATTGAAAACAGTCGAAATTTCTTCATTGTGAAAAGAGATTTTGTTTAAAAAACGCTCAAAATTAGTGCTTTATTTTGGACCGGGGGCAAAATAAAGCACTAAAAAGTGTAAAGTTTGGTTTATACATGTAAAGCGTGCGGCCGGGACCAACGCAAAGCACCACTGAGTATCAATTGGTTACGGTTAAATGTTATTTATATTTAACGGAGCGCACCAGGATAGCGGAAATGGTGATTAATAAGCAGTTATAATTAATTTTGGATGGTTTTGGCAGAGTCAGCCATCACGAGATTTGCGCCCAGTTTACCGTCTTGTCGAAGAGGCGGTGCAACTGTGCGTCGAGGCGTCTGCCCTGTGGGCTCTCGAGCAGCGGGTCGGCGTTCAGGATTGCCTGCGCGTCGTCGCGTGTGAGTTGCACAAGTTGGCCATCGGTGGCCAGGTTGGCCACCTTAAGGTTGAAGGCTATGCCGCTCTGCTGGGTGCCTTCGATGTCGCCCGGCCCGCGTTGCCGCATGTCTTCCTCGGCGATGAGGAAGCCGTCGTTGGTCTCGGTCATCACTTCGAGGCGTCGGCGCGTGTCGGCGTTGAGTTTGAACTTTGTCATCAGCACGCAGTAACTCTGGTCGGCGCCACGGCCCACTCGGCCGCGCAACTGGTGCAGTTGCGACAGGCCGAAGCGCTCGGCGTTTTCGATGACCATCACGCTGGCGTTAGGCACGTTTACACCCACCTCGATTACGGTGGTGGCAACTAAGATGTGGGCCTGGTGCGTGGCGAAGAGTTCCATCTGGTGATCCTTCTCGGCGGGCTTCATGCGGCCGTGAACCATGGCCACACGATAGTTGGCAAATTGCTCGCAGATGGTGTCGTAGCCCGCCTGCAGGTCGTGCAGGTCGAGTTTCTCGCTCTCCTCGATGAGCGGGTACACGACGTAGATTTGGCGGCCCTTCCTGAGTTGGTCGTGCATGAAGCGGTACACGTCGTAGCGGTGGTCCTCGTAGCGCATCACCGTATGCACCGGCTTGCGGCCCGGGGGCAACTCGTCGATGATGCTCACGTCGAGGTCGCCATAGACGGTCATTGCCAGCGTGCGCGGGATGGGCGTGGCGGTCATCACAAGCACGTGTGGCGGCGTGTCGCTCTTTTTCCACAGGCGCGCGCGCTGGGCCACGCCGAAGCGGTGCTGCTCGTCGATGACGGCAAGCGCAAGGCGGGCAAATTTCACATTGTCCTCAATCAGGGCGTGGGTGCCGATGAGAATTTGCAACTCACCGCTTTGCAGGCCGGCATGGATGACGTCGCGTTGCCGCTTGCGGGTTGACCCAGTGAGCAGCGCCACCGTCACACCCAGCGGCTCGGCGAGCGCCTTGATGGTCTCGTAATGCTGCCCGGCGAGAATCTCGGTGGGGGCCATGATGCACGCCTGGTAGCCGTTGCCCAGCGCGATGAGCATCGTCATGAAGGCCACGATGGTCTTTCCGCTGCCCACGTCGCCCTGCAGCAGGCGGTTCATCTGACGGCCGGTGCACATGTCGGTCCACATCTCGCGAATCACGCGCTTTTGCGCGCCGGTGAGTTCAAAGCCGAGCACGTTGTGGTAGAAATCATGGAAGTAACTGCCCACCTGCGTGAATTTGTAGCCATCGAGTTTGTCATGCTCCCCCTTGATGTATCGCAGGATGTTGAGTTGCAGGAAAAACAGTTCCTCATACTTGATGCGGAACTGCGCGCGGTGCAGTTCGTCGATGCTTTTTGGCGCGTGCATGGCCACCAAGGCGTCGTGCAGCGGCATCAGGCGTCGGCTCTCGCGCAGGCTGGCGGGCAGCGTCTCGGCAATGTTTTTCACGGCGTCGGTGGCGAGCAGCGTGTTCACCAGTTTGCTTATTGTGCGCGAACTGAAGGCGCGGCTGTGCAGGCGCTCGGTGAGGTTATACACCCCTTGCAGACCCATTTGCGGCTGCGAGGGCTTGTATTCGTCGACCTCGGGATGGATGATGCTGTAGTGGTTTTGGAAGGCGGTGGGCTTGCCAAAGAGCAGATATTCGACGCCGCTGCGATAACTCTGCTGGATGCTCTTCACACGGTTGAACCACACCACCTCGATGGTGCCGCTGCCGTCGCCGAACAGAGCCTGCAGACGCCGCTTAGCCCCTTCGCCAGCCACGGTGAAGGTGATAAAGCGGCCTTTGATTTGGATGTAGGGCATGTCGCCGTTGATGTCGGCAATGCGGTAAATCGTGCTGCGGTCGATGTGCCGAAACGGGAAGTAGTACAGCAGGTCGTGAAACGTGTGGATGTCGAGTTCGCTGGCCAGCAACTCGGCACGCTTGGGGCCTACGCCTTTCAGGTATTGTATGTCGAGTTTCCGCAGGTCACTCATTTTGCATCAGCATTTCGGCCACGGCGAGGTCGGCCGGATGGGTTATCTTGATGTTTTTCGGGTCGCCGTCGAAGAGGGCCACCGGCTCGTGGTACATGCTTTCGTACACCGACGCATCGTCGGTAAACAGCGGGTTGTAAGGCTGGGCATAGGCCTTCTGGAGTTTCTCCAGGTTGAAGCACTGCGGTGTCTGCACGGCGCGCAATGTCGAGCGGTCCACGATGTGGCTGCCGCCGTCGGCGTCGAGTTGGCGCACCGAGTCGGTGACGGGCACAACCGGCACTGCGCTGCCGTATCGTGCCGCCGTGCCGCGAGCCAGCAGTATCAGATTGTTGGAGACCAGTGGGCGCACGCCGTCGTGAATGAGGATCAGCGCGTCGGGGTGCGGGTAATCGCAGTAAGAGAGCGCGTTTTTCACGCTGTGGAAGCGCGTCGCACCACCCGTCACCACACGATGAGGCACCGTGAAGTCGTGTTGCTTGCACAGAGCCTCCCAAGTGGCGATATGGTCCTCGGGGAGCACTACGCGGATGAAGTGTGGCCGGCCCGAACACGCTCGGTCGATACGCTCGATGGTGTGCATGAGCACTGGGCGCCCGTTGAGCGGGAGAAACTGCTTGGGGGTGGCACTGCCGAAGCGCGTGCCGCTGCCGCCGGCAACGATTATGATGAAATCCTTCATATGCTTGAGTGTGTGGTTGCTTTGTAGTGTGGCAAAGTTACAAAAAAATCGGCATCGGGCAAAGGACTACCGCGCATATTGTGCCGTAATCGACTTGTCGCTCTTGAGCAACTCTGCCGGCGTGCCCGAGAAAATCACGTTGCCGCCAAGTTCGCCGGCGCCGGGACCCATCTCCACCACAAAGTCGGCGGCGCGAATCACGTCGGTGTTGTGCTCGACCACGTAAACCGTGTTTCCGGCGTCGACCATGCTGTTAAACAGGTCGATAAGGTGGTGCACATCCTTGAGGTGCAGGCCGTCGGTGGGCTCGTCGATGATGAATATTGCGCGCTGGCCGCCCTTGTCGACGGGGGCGGTGTAGGGCTGCAGGTACGAGGCGATTTTCATGCGCTGCAACTCGCCGCCCGACAGCGTGCTGAGCGCCTGGTTGAGGTGGAGATATTCCATGCCGACCACCATGAGCGGCCGCAACTTCTGCTCGATGACCGTGCCGGCAAAAAACTCGGTGGCGCGACGCACCGACATGTCCATCACCTGGGCGATGTTCATGCCGCGGACGGTGTATTGCAGCGTCTCGGGCGAGTAGCGCAGGCCGTGGCAAGCCTCGCAGGTGGTCTCGATATTGTCCATAAATGCCATTTCGGCCACTACCACGCCCTTGCCGCCACACACCGGGCAGCCGCCCTTGCCGTTGAAGGTGAACTGCTGCTCGCGCATCTTGTGGGCGCGTGCAAACACCTTGCGGATGTCGGTGGCAACGTCGATGTAGGTCGCCGGCGTAGAGCGCAGACTCACGCCGATGTTGCGCTGGCTGATGTAGACCACGGGCTGCTGGCTCGCGAGCCTGAAACTCTCCATGAGCGAACTCTTGCCGGAGCCCGCCACACCGGCGACAACGGCGAGCACGCCCAGCGGCAGGTCGATGTCGACCGCCTTGAGGTTGTGCAGCGTGGCGCCGCGCAAGGCATGGGTGCCGGTGGCTCGGCGCGGCGACGTGTTGAGCGCGCCCTGGTGGGTGAGCATCTGGCCCGTGCTGGTGCCGCTGTGAAGCAGGGCGTCGTAGGTGCCCTCGAAAATCACCTGGCCTCCCGCGCTGCCGGCACCGGGACCCATGTCCACGATGTGGTCGGCAAGACTGATCATCTGCTTGTGATGCTCGACAAGCAGGACGGTGTTGCCAGCATCGCGCAAACGCCGCACCGAGTGACGCAAGCGCTCAATGTCGTGGTCGTGGAGGCCGATACTGGGCTCGTCGAGGATGTAAAGCACGTCGGCGAGCGACGAATTGATGTACTTCGCAATCTTGCAGCGTTGCGCCTCGCCGCCCGACAGCGTGCCCACGGCGCGGTCCAGACTCAGATAGCCCAGGCCAATCTCCTCGAGCGCCGTCAGACGCGCGCCGATGGCGGCCTTCAGGTCGACGGCCAGCGGCTGCGTGAGGCCCGCAATCCACGCGTTGAGTTTGCTGATCGACATGGCGCACGCCTGGGCGATGTTGATGCCGTCGATCTTGCACGACAGCACGCGCTGGCTCAGTCGCGTGCCGTGGCAGTCGGGGCACACGCCCATGCGCAGCATGGGGTTGAGCACCGCGCTGTGCAGCAGGCCCTCTTCCGAGTTGATGATGCTGCGGTACATGCGCGGGATGATGCCCTCATACTTTGCCGTCTTGGGCCAGTTGGCAGGCGGGTTCTTCAGCCTGATTTGAGGACTGTTCAGGAACAGGTCCAGTTCTTCGGGCGTGTAGTCCTTGATCTTTTTGTCAAGGTCAAACAAGCCGCTGTGCGCGTAGCGTATCCAGCGCCAGCCGCCTTTGCCAAAGGCGATGTAGTGTATCGTGTCCTCGTCGTTAAGGCTCTTGTCGAAGTCGATGAGTTTGTGGATGTCGAGTTCGCGAATCTCGCCCAGGCCCGAACAGCGCGGGCAACTGCCCTCGGGGTGGTTAAACGAGAACGACTCGGCATAGCCCACAAAGGGCTGGCCCACACGCGAAAAGAGCAGGCGCAGCAGCGCCGCCACGTCGGTGTAGGTGGCCACCGTCGATCGCGAGTTCTGTGCCGGCTTCTTCTGGTCGATGACGATGGCGATAGGCAGGTTCTCGATGGCGTCGACATGCGGACGACCGTATTTGGGCAAATACTGCTGCACAAACGTCGGGAACGTGTCGTTCAACTCTCGCCGCGACTTGGCCGCGATGGTGTCGAGCACGAGCGAACTCTTGCCCGACCCCGACACGCCCGTGAACACGGTGATGGCATGCTTAGGGATGGACAGCGTGACATCCTTCAGGTTATTCTCCCGCGCTCCCTTTATTATTATAGTGTCAGTTGTGTTGCTGTTCATAAACTCATTAAATAGTCAAGCAAAGTTACAAAAACCCCCTCAATCTCCCAACCGTCCCCTTTGATGGTCATTTGGGCTTGCGGCGGACGGTCCAGCCGAAGTGGCCCAACTCGTCGCCCAGGCTGTAGTAGTGGCCGTGGCAGTAGGTAATCAGGTCGGCGGCTTGAAGGTCGAGGGCGCCGGTGTCGGGGTCGAGATAACGGTCGTCGACGATGACGTTCATCACCTGTGCGATAAACATGTCGTGAGTGCCCAGGCGCATGATGTCGCGCACGGCACACTCGATGCTCACAGGCGCCTCGGCGATGTAAGGCGCGGCCACGGTGACTCCTGCCACGGGCGTGAGACCCATCTCTTTCCACTTGTTGCAGTCGCGGCCCGACCGCACGCCGCACCAGTCGGTGGCGCGTGCTAGGGCGCGGTTGGTGAGGTTGAGCGTGAACGCCATGTTGCGCTCGATTATGGCGTGGCTGTAGCGCTCGGGCCTGATCGAGACGTAGCACATTGCGGGGTCGCTGCATATTGTGCCCGTCCAGGCAGCCGTGAGCATGTTGTATTCCTCTACATCTTTTCCGCAGGTCACGAGCAGGGCCGGCAGCGGGTAAATCATGGTTCCTGGTCGCCAGTTTTGTTTCATAATGCTATAATTGTCGGTCGTAGTTTGCGATTTCCAGATTATTGGTGATGTTGCCCACCAAATAATCTCTCTCGCAAATTTAGTGTTATTTCGTGACGTGTGCAAGCAATCGCGCCGTTTTGTGGCAAAGCGTGTGTGGTTGCTATTCCAACGGGCTATCACTGAGGCGATGATGGTAAAAAAAATGTGATTTTTCTTGGTGGATATGGGCTTTTAGTAGTAACTTTGCAAGTTATTACAGGAACTCCGTTTTGTAGCATTACAAGATTTAAAAGATATGGCTCACAAAAAAAGCAAGAAAGCGCTGCAGCGCGAGCGCAGGCAGAAGATTGTTAAACGCATGTGGTACGGCTTTGCCGGCTTCGTGGGGCTGCTGCTGTTGCTGTTCATATTGATATATAACGGCGTGATAGGCTATATGCCCGCCATCGACCAGTTGCGTAACCCCACCGACAAGTTTGCCTCGACCATCTATGCCGCTGGCGGCGAGGAGATGGGTCGCTATTACCGCAGCAAGGGCAACCGCGTGTATGTGGAGTACGACCAGTTGTCGCCCTATCTGCACGACGCCCTGGTGGCCACCGAGGACGTGCGCTTCGAGGAGCACTCGGGTATCGACGTGAAGGCGCTGGGCCGAGCCATCGTCAAGCGCATAATCTTGGGGCAAAAGAGCGCCGGTGGTGGCAGTACCATCACGCAGCAACTTGCCAAGCAACTTTATTCGCCCGAGTCGAGCAACATCTTCGAGCGCGCCTTGCAGAAACCCATCGAGTGGGTCATCGCCGTGAAACTTGAGCGCTTCTACACCAAGGACGAAATCATACAGATGTACTTCAACCAGTTTGACTTCCTCAACAATGCCGTGGGCATCAAGACGGCGGCCTTTGTCTACTTCGGCAAGGAGCCCAGCCAACTCAACATTCAGGAAGCCGCCACGCTGGTGGGTATGTGCAAGAACCCCAGTTATTACAACCCTCACCGCTACTTGGAGCGCACTCGCGAGCGCCGCAACACGGTGCTCGAGCAGATGCTGAAGGCTGGCTACCTCAACCAGCAGCAGTGCGACTCGCTCAAGCAAACGCCGCTGCTGCTCAACTTCAACCGCGTGGACCACAACGACGGCCTCGCGCCGTACTTCCGCGAGGAGTTGCGCCGCGTGATGACGGCAAAGAAGCCCGAGCGCAAGAATTATCCGAAATGGAACCAGCAGGCGTTTATCGACGACTCGATAGCCTGGGAGGAAAACCCGCTCTTCGGCTGGTGCCAGAAGAACAAAAAGCCCGACGGCTCGCACTACGACCTGTACAGCGACGGATTGAAAATCTACACCACCATCGACGAGCGTATGCAGCAGTATGCCGACGAGGCTGTGAAGCAGCACATGTCGAAGACGCTGCAGCCCGCCTTCCAGCGTGAGCGCGGTGGCATGAAAAATCCTTACACCAACAACACAAGCGAACTCTCGTCGCAAGCCAAGCAGGCGCTCATCAACAACGCCATCAAGCGCTCGGAGCGCTACCGCGTGCTGCAAAAGCAGGGCATGACCGAGAACGAAATCATGAGCAACTTCAGGACTCCCACCGAGATGCAACTCTTCAGTTACGATGGCGAGTACGAAGCAAAGATGACGCCCTACGACTCGCTGCTCTACACCAAAACCTTCTTGCGCTGCGCAATGATGGCGATGGACCCCGTCACGGGTTATGTCAAGGCTTATGTGGGCGGCCCCGACTTCCGCTTCTTTAAATATGACATGGTGTCGACCGGACGCCGTCAAATCGGTTCTACCGTAAAGCCATTCGTCTACAGCCAGGCTGTGGAGATGGGCGGCCTCACACCATGCTCGGTGCGCCCCGGTGGCTCGCCTAACATCCACTGGTACGGCACTGTGTGGAACCCCAAGGGTGTGGGCGGCACGATGACCATCAAATCGGCGTTGACTCACTCCACCAACTCGATTTCGGCCGGCTTTATGCGCGGCACCAGCCCCAACTGGATTGAAAAAGCCGGCTACTACACCATGTCGCCCAGCGAGTTGGTGCGGTGGATGAAGAGTTTCGGTATCACCAGCGCGCTCGACTCGGTGCCCGGTATCAGCCTGGGAGCCTGTGAAATCACGCTGCGCGAGATGGTGGCGGCCTACTCGGCGTTTGCCAACGGCGGCATGCGTGTCGACCCCATCTACGTGACGCGCATCAGCGACAACCGCGGTAACGTGCTGGCCGACTTCACGCCACGCCACCGCGAAATCATGAGCAACGACACCTACCTGAAGATGCTCACAATGCTCATGAGCGTTGTGGAGTCGGGTACGGGTTCGCGACTGCACTCAAGTTACGGCTTGCATGCCGAGATGGGCGGCAAGACCGGTACGACCAACAGCAACAGCGACGGTTGGTTTATGGGCTTCACGCCCGACCTCGTCTGTGGCGTGTGGGTCGGCGGCGAGGAGCGTTACATCCACTTTGTGAGCACCGCCATGGGACAGGGTGCCGAGGCGGCACTGCCTATCTATGCCTTGTTCTGGAAAAAGGTCTATGGCGACTCGTCGTTGCCTTACTCGCAGGACACCAAGTTTAAGATTCCGTCAGGGTTCAACGCTTGTGCCGACGACTTCGGCGGCTGGAGCGGCTACCGCGGTGGCGGTGGCGGCGGTGGCGGCGAAGAAGGTGGCGGCCAGCAGGAAGAGATTATGGAAGGCGCATTTGATTAATCGCAGATCTGCGATTAATAGATTATAGAGTATAGATAAAGGAGGAGAGCCGCGGCTCTCCTCCTTTGTATTACGCTCTACGAAGTTTTCTGTAACTCTGTATCTGCGCAACTTTCAGTCTCGTGTTTAGGGCAAGCCGGGCTCGATGCGGCTTCACTCACCATCCCAATACACTTTGTACTATTGGTGTCCGATAAAAACCAGGGGTGGCAGATGTAGACGCAATTGGTTCTGTCAGGAACGCATATCAATCAAAATAATAACATGAATATGAACACATTTAACCCACATTTTGCTCCACTACGCGCCATGGCGCGTCCCTACAAATTGTCTGGAAACATTGCCTCCATGGCACGTCCACAAACCCTGGCCAGCCCAAAAGGGCTACAAAGCAAGCCCATTATTTATAAACTTAATGTTTTTACTTGAAATTCAATGAATTGTGAGTGTTCAAAAAATATTTATCGGACAACAACAATAATTAATAGTAATTTTTTATAGTAACACTACGCTAATTTGTTGTATGTCAGTTTATAAATAAGTTCGAAAAGTAGTATCAGGTTACCGCCAATTTTCTACACGGGGTCGACGTCGTAGGTGAGTTTGATGGTGCGCCACCGGGCGTCGAGGGTGAGCATCTGCTCATAGAGCGAGCGCAGAATCTGCTTGACCTTGACCATCGAGGCTCCCAACTCAATCTTCAGCATCACCTGGCGTATGTAGAGTTGTTGCACGCGACCCACCGGAGGCTGCTCAGGCCCCAACACACGCTCGTGGCCGAAGGTGTCGAGCAGCAACTTGGTGTAGCGTACAGCCATTTCACCCACAACACCGGCATCGCGGTGCTTAAGGTAGATGTTGATGATGCGGGTGTAGGGCGGGTAGTGGTAACGCTCGCGCTCGTGCATCTCGTGGTTGTAGAATCCCTCGTAGTCGTGTGCCACGACGAAGCCGATAACAGGATGCTCGGGGTCGCGAGTCTGAATGAGCACCTGCCCCTGCTTGTGTGCTCGGCCGGCACGTCCCGCCACCTGCTCGAGCATGTCGAAAGCGCGCTCGTGCGAGCGGAAGTCGGGGAAACTGATCATTGTGTCGGCGTTGAGGATGCCCACCACGCTCACGGCGTCGAAGTCGAGTCCCTTAGTCACCATCTGTGTGCCCACAAGGATGTTGGTCTTGTGGCTCGAAAACTCGTCGATGATGCGGTCGTAACTGGCCTTGCTGCGCGTGGTGTCGAGGTCCATGCGCGAGATTTTCTCGCCGGGGAACACCTTGTCGATGTCATCCTCGATGCGCTCGGTGCCGTAGCCCACAATTTCCAGGTCGGGCATTTGGCATACCGGGCACAGCGTGGGCATCGTCATCGTGTAGCCGCAGTAGTGGCAACTGAGTGTGTGGTTGTGCTTGTGGTAGGTGAGCGAGACGTCGCAGTTGGCGCACTTTGGCACCCATCCGCACTGCTTACAACTGAGCATGGGCGAGTATCCGCGGCGGTTTTGGAACAAAATCACCTGCTCGCCGCCCTTTAGGGCCTCACGGCATTTGTCTACGAGTTCCTTGCTGAACAATCCCTGCATCTCGCGGCGTTTGCGCGACTGCCGCGTGTCGATGACCTGCACCGTGGGCAGCGCGATGTCCTGATAGCGGGTGAGCAGTTTCACCAGCCCGTATTTGCCTTGCAGGGCGCGGCTGTAGACCTCGATGGCCGGTGTGGCGCTGCCAAGCACCACCTTTGCTCCGTGCATCTGTGCCAGCACCATGGCGGCGTTGCGACCGTTGTAGCGTGGAGCCGGGTCTTGCTGCTTGTAACTGCTGTCGTGCTCCTCGTCGACAATCACCAGGCCCAACTGGGCAAACGGCAGGAACACCGACGAGCGCACGCCAAGCACCACGCACGGCTCATGGCTCGACAGCAGCCGGTTCCATATGTCGACGCGCTCGTTGTCGCTGAACTTCGAGTGGTAGATGAGCAACTTGTCGCCGAGCACCACGCGCAGGCGGCGTGTGAGTTGTGTGGTCAGCGCAATCTCGGGCACGAGATAGAGCGCCTGTTTGCCGGCCTTGAGCGTGTCTTCGAGCAGATGCATGTAAATCGACGTCTTGCCACTCGACGTGACGCCGTGCAGCAGCGTGATGTCGTGCTCGCGCATGCTCTGGTGAATCTCCTTGTAGGCCCGCTGCTGGTCGTCGCTGAGGGTGGGCGGCGGTGTCACCGTGGCGCCGAGGGCGGCAAAGCGGTTGATGGGCCGCTTGTACACCTCGAACATGCCGCGCTGCACGGCGGCACTGAGCACGGCACCGCTCACGGCGGCGCGCTTGAGCAGCGTCTCCTTGGTCACCTCGGCCGCCTCGCGGCTCTTGTTGAGCCAGTGCGACAGGTCGAGGTAAGCCAGCAGCAGCGACTCCTGCTTGTGGGCGCGCTTCACCTGGTCGAACAGCGCATGCAGCCCAGCCTCGTCGTCGCGTGGCAGCGTCAGGCGCACGCACGCCTCGGTCTTGGGGCGGTAGTTGTCGACGATGCGCTCGCTCACGTAAATCGCACCCTTGTCGATAAGGCGCGACACGATACCCTCAACCGTCTTGAACCCCGTGGCGGCGCTCAGGTCGCTCACTTGCACGCGTCCGCGCTGGTACACAAAGTCAAGTATTGTGCGCTCGCGGTCGGTCAGTTGGCCCGGCTCGGTCTCCTCAAAGTCGCTGTTGGGGCTGATGTAACTCTCGCTCTCCACCTTCAGTCCGCTGGGCACGGCGGCCTTGAAGACCTCGCCCATCGAGCACAGGTAGTAGTCCGAAATCCACTCCCAGAATTTCAGTTGCGGGTGCCGCACAATCGGCGCGTCGTCGAGCGGCATGATGATATCCTTCACTTCGTAGCCACGCGGGGCACGGTCGTGAATCAGCACCACGATGGCGGTGTAGATTTTTTTGCGGCCCAGAGGCACAAGCACACGGCTGCCCACCTGCACGTTCATCGCGTCCCCGATACGGTAAGTAAGTGTACCGGGAATCGACAATGGCAGCAGTACGTCGGCAAATTGTGGCATGATATCTTGAAGTGTTTTTTTTCTGTTATTCAGTCATGTAAGGGTCGTAGGCGGCCTTCTCGAGTTGTGCGGTAGCCTCCCAACTGACCTCGGGTGGCAACTGCTGTTCAACCGTGTGGGTGAGCAGGTGTGCCACGCGGCTGGCCATGTTCTCGACCAGGTTGTCGTCGAGGGCCACCACATTGTCGGCTCCCACCACCTCGGCGTTGCCCACCACGTCGCTTGCCACCACATGCGCGCCGCATTGCAGCGCCTCGATGGCCACCAGCGGCATGCCCTCGAGTTTGCTGGGTAGCACCAGCACGTCGATGCAGTTCATCAACTCGGGCATGCGTTCGGCCGACTGGCTGCCCCACATGCGGTAATCGACGCCGGCAGCCTGCAACGCCTGCCGCAGTTCGTCGTGCAGCGACCCCGAGCCAATCACCCACAGTTGGGCGTTAGCCACACCATGATTGGCCAGCGCCTGCATGAGCGGCGGCAACACGAGCACATTTTTCACCGGCTCCAGCCGGCCCACAAAGGCAATCACGCGACGGCCGTTCACATTCTCGCGCTTGCGCAGCGAGCGCCGCCGCTTGTCGTCGTAGCGCGTGAAACTCTCGCGGGCACCGTTGCACAGCACCTGCCATTTGAAGCCCGTACACAGCCGCTCGGCCTGCGTCACCAAGCCGCGGCTCACGAAGAAGTTGCACGTGGGGGCCTGCAGCAGGTCGCACGTCACCTGGCGCACCTCGGGGTGGCGATAAGGCTCGGTGTAGATGCTCGCGCCGTGCCACGTGATGAACCATGGCTTGGGGCTGAGGTGGACGGCGTGCCATGCCGCTAACGACGCGATGCGGTCGTGCGACGAAATCAAGTCGTAATCTTTGAGACGCTCGCCCACACCGCGCAGCCATCGGCGGTAGAACCACGGCTGGCGGTGAAACACGCGCTGAAGCACCGAGTCGATGAGGCGGTGCTTGAACCACAACACCTCCACGCCGATGCCGTCAACCGAAAAGTGGGTGGGGCGGGCATGGATGCGCGGCGTGCCGTGCAGCAGGCGGTTAAGCCCGGTGTCGTAGCCCTGAATCATGAACACGTCGATGTCGTAAGGCGCAATGTCGAGCAGGTGCGCAACACGGTTGATTACCGCGTTGAACACCCCAAGTTGCTGGGTGATATTACCCTCGAATATTACGGCCATGCGTTTCATCGTCGCTCCAAATTATTCAAATGCAAATTTACCACTTTTTCAACAAATGTGCAACCCCCCACCAAAAACACCTCCCGAAAATCTCCAGCAATCCCCGGCTGCCCCAGCCACCCCGAGGCGGGTGGGGTAGGGATATGAAAAAAGCCGGGTCATTTCGACTCGGCTCTTGCTGTTGTGGCGGGAGGAGGACTCGAACCTCCGACCTTTGGGTTATGAGCCCAACGAGCTGCCACTGCTCCATCCCGCGATATTTGCGGTGCAAAGGTACTGCTTTTTTTGTTACTGGCAAAAAAAGCACCACCAAAATCAGTAGTTTTAACAAAAATTTAACAAAAACACCCAAAAATCGTCCGCCACACGGCCCCGCGAACCCCAAAACAGAGCCATTTTACTCCCGCCACCCCAATGGTAACAACAGCCAAAGTGCAACAAAAGGGACCGTCCCTTTTTCATCATTTTCCTCCAAATAGCCGCTATCGTTTCTATCGTTGCTATTTGGGGTGAAACGTAGCCAGGCACTCCTGGGGTGGGGTGCCTGGCTATGGTGGGGTGCCGGAATGGCGGTGGGCGTTACTTCATCGGGCAGCCGGTGGCAATCTTCTGGAAGAAATCATTGCCCTTGTCGTCCACAAGGATGAAGGCGGGGAAGTCCTCGACCTCAATTTTCCAGATGGCTTCCATGCCCAACTCGGGATACTCGACGCACTCGATGCTCTTGATGTTGTTCTGTGCCAAGATGGCTGCAGGGCCACCTATCGAGCCCAGGTAGAAGCCGCCATGCTTGCGGCATGCGTCGGTCACGGCCTGCGAGCGATTGCCCTTGGCGAGCATCACCAAACTGCCGCCATTCTCTTGGAACTCATCCACATAGGGGTCCATGCGGCCGGCTGTCGTCGGCCCCATCGAGCCACATGCCATGCCTGCGGGAGTCTTGGCAGGGCCGGCATAGTAGATGGGGTGATCCTTGAGATACTGTGGCATGCCCTCGCCAGCGTCGAGACGGGCTTTAATCTTGGCGTGAGCGATGTCGCGACCCACGATGATGGTGCCGTTGAGGCTCAGGCGCGTGCTCACCGGATATTGCGACAGAATCTTGCGCACCTCGCTCATGGGTTGGTTGAGGTCGATTTTCACGGCCTCGCCCTCGCCAGCCTGGCGCAACTCCTCGGGGATGAGTTCGTAGGGCTTGTCGTCGAGACGCTCAATCCACACACCGTCGCGGTTGATTTTCGCCTTGATGTTGCGGTCGGCGCTGCAACTCACGCCCAGGCCGATGGGGCAACTTGCACCGTGGCGAGGCAGACGCACCACGCGCACGTCGTGAGCCAGGTATTTGCCGCCGAACTGTGCGCCCAGCCCAATCTTGTGGGCCTCGGCGAGCAGTTGCTCCTCCAGTTCCACGTCGCGGAAGGCGCGGCCGGTCTCATCGCCCGTGGTGGGCAACTCGTCGTAGAAGTGGGTCGACGCCAATTTCACCGTCAGCAGGTTCTTCTCGGCGCTCGTGCCGCCAATCACTATGGCGATGTGGTAAGGCGGGCAGGCCGCGGTGCCCAGCGTCTTCATCTTCTCCACCAGGAAGGGGATGAGCGTGCCGGGATTCTGGATGCGGGCCTTGGTCTCCTGATACAGGTAGGTCTTGTTGGCGCTGCCGCCGCCCTTGGTAACGCACAGGAAGCGATATTCCATGCCTTCGGTGGCCTCCAGGTCGATTTGTGCCGGCAGGTTGCAACGGGTGTTCACCTCGTCATACATGTTGAGCGGGGCGTTCTGCGAGTAGCGCAGGTTCTCGTTGGTGTAGGTGTTGAACACGCCGCGCGACAGGGCCTCCTCGTCGCAGAAGCCGGTCCACACCTGCTGTCCCTTTTCGCCGTGGATGATGGCGGTGCCGGTGTCCTGGCACAGCGGCAACTTGCCCTTGACGCTCACCTCGGCATTGCGCAAGAAGGTCAGCGCCACGTACTTGTCGTTCTCGCTGGCCTCGGGGTCGCGCAGGATTTTTGCCACCTGCTCGTTGTGGCTGCGGCGCAGCATGAACGACACGTCGCGAAACGCGTGCTGGGCCAGCAACGTCAGCGCCTCGGGCTCGACTTTCAGCATCGGTTTGCCCTCAAAGTCGCCCACGCTCACATATTTGTCGGTGAGCAGATAATATTCGGTCTTGTCCTCGCCCAACTGGAACATGGGCGCATACTTAAACTCAGGAGTGTTTGCCATAATCGTTGTGTGTTATTATAAATAATGTGGTTTATTGTTCGTGCTTGATTCTCATTGTCGACAGGTGCTTGCCATTGATGTCGTAAGCGTTGATTACGCTGTAACGCCCGCCCTGCGGATAATAGTCGTAACTTTCCGAGAGCAGGTCGGTGTCCTCGTTGGTGAAGCCTATGAAGCCGTTGTTGGTGGGCAGGTGAATGGTGTGCCCGTTTCTCACATCGTAAATAAAGGTGTAGATGTTTCGGCTGTCGGGGCACCCTTCCAGCACCACATAGCAGTTGGCGCCGGGGTAGACAAATGCGTTGCTGATGGAGCATATGGCGTTCGCCGGCATCACTTTGCCGTCTTCTTGATTGAAGGCGTACTCGCTGAAATCGAGAGGCTCCTGGCTGGTTTGCAGCAGGCATTTCACCTCTTTGGTAGCGTTGTATTGAATCCACAGACTGCGTGCGCCGGGCGCGTCGTCGCCCACCACATACAACTCGTAGGATAAGGCCGAAGCAATGTTGATGGCGCCGTCGGGAAGTTGGGCCATCATGTTTACGCTCATCACGGCCATGATGGCCAAGAGTGCGATGCGGTTAATAATTGTTTTCATCGTTATCGGTTTTATTAGTGTTGTTGTCGGGAATGAGTGCCGCCAGTTTGGCCCACAGCGGGTCGGGGGGCAGAGGCGCCGTCACGTCGATTTCCTTGCCGCTCACCGGGTGTGTGAAGTGGATGTTGTGCGACTGCAGGCCGATGCTCATGTCGGCATTGCCGCGCCGCGCACCATATTTCACGTCGCCCTTGATGGGGCAGCCTATCGACGACAGTTGACAGCGTATTTGGTGCTTGCGGCCCGTGAGCAACGTCACCTCCAG
The DNA here is from genome assembly GCA_902776835.1 of uncultured Bacteroidales bacterium. Lineage (GTDB taxonomy): Bacteria > Bacteroidota > Bacteroidia > Bacteroidales > Muribaculaceae > Sodaliphilus. Next base: position 106,178 of record CACYRK010000006.1, on the reverse strand, counting down.
CAGATGGTAGCGGTCGCCGCTGGCCAGCACGCGGTAGTTGAGCACAGCCTTCACGCTGCCGGGCACCTGGTAGTTGCAGGCGTAGGTCTTGTTGCCCTGCTTCACCGGCGTCACCCAGTGGGTGAGCGTGCCGCAGCGATGGTCGGGGCAGCGTTCGGTGATTGCCCAGTAGGTCTTGTGTACCTGACCCTTGCGGAACAACTCGTTCATGCGCGACAAGCCCTTGCTTGTCTTGGCCATCACCACAAGGCCCCAGGTAGGGCGGTCGATGCGGTGTGTCACGCCGCAAAACACGTTGCCTGGTTTGTTGTATTTCTCTTTGAGCCACTGCTTTACGGTGTCGGCAAGCGTGGGGTCGTGAGTCTGGTCGCCCTGCACGATCTCGCCGGCGGCCTTGTTGATGATAAGGATGTGGTTGTCTTCGTAAAGAACTTCCATATTAGCGCGAATGTGGTCACACCTTATTATATTATATGGGGGTTTCGGCTGTGCGACCCTGGTGCCGTGACCCTTTTGTGGTGCAAAATTAGTGCAAGGTAAGCGAAAATCCAAAACTTGTTTTGAGTTTTTCTAGCCTTTCTAGAAATTCTAGAGTCTCTAGCCCTTCTAGAGATTCTAGATACTCTAGAGATTCTAGAAATTCTAGTGACTCTGGGGGAATCTTGAGGGGGTGGTGATGATGCGTCAGGGGTGCTTACAATTTGATATTTTTGGCAAGTGGCAGAGTACCACCAAGTTACGCTCGGCGGGACGTTTTTAGAAGTGTTAAAAACATGTTGTAGAACATAATTTTTAACTAAAGTGTTACTTTTTTTTCCTTTTGTGGCGTTTTTGATAAAAAAAATTGCTCGTTTAAAAAAGTTTTTTTAATTTTGTCGCAAGATTATTGTTTAATGTTAAGAAACTACCAAGCATGAGTTGACTAAAACAATGAGTGCCAGCGATTTCACTTTGTGGTGGCTGGTGCAGCATTGCCTTTTTCCGTAGTCGCCGTGGTTGGCTTTTTCGACGGCATTATACGTGTGGAGACTGATAAAAAAATTGAAAGAATAATAATTTTAAGAAACAGTGCTTATGAGTATCAGAAAATTACTTCTGCTCATTGTTCTATCTGTTATGGCGTTCTCGCTCAACGCGCAAGTGAAGGCGAGCGGTGTCGTCTATGACGAGAACAATGATCCTGTGATTGGAGCGACTGTCGTCCAGAAGGGTAAAACCTCTAATGGCATCGCTACTGACATCGATGGTAAATTCACTCTCACCGTGCCGAGTGGAGCCAAGTTGGTAATCACCTACCTTGGCTACGAACCCATGGAGGTCGCTGCAAAGAGTGATATGACCGTGGTTCTGAAACCCAGTGGACAACAACTCGAAGAGGTGGTGGTCACCGGTTATCAGAAGGTCGACAAACGACTGTTTACCGGTGCAACGACCAGCGTCGACGCCTCTAAGGCTAAACTCGATGGTGTTGCCGATGTCAGCCGCTCGCTCGAAGGACGTGCCGCCGGTGTGCAAGTGCAAAACGTGACCGGTACGTTCGGTACCGCACCCAAGATTCGCGTGCGTGGTGCTACCTCAATCTACGGTAGTTCCAAGCCTCTCTGGGTGGTGGATGGTGTGATTCTCGAGGACAACGTCGAGATTAGTGCCGACGACCTCTCGTCGGGTGACGCTACCACGCTTATCGCCTCGGCTGTCGCCGGTCTGAACGCCGACGATATCGAGAGTTTCCAAATTCTTAAGGACGGTTCTGCAACCAGTATCTACGGTGCTAAGGCTAACGCCGGTGTGATTGTGATCACCACCAAGACCGGTCGCAAGGGACACACCGCAATCAACTACACCGGTGAGTTCACCTACCGTCTGAAGCCCCGCTACAGCGAGTTCAACATCAGCAACTCGCAGGAGCAGATGAGTATCTACAAAGAAATGGAGCAGAAAGGCTGGCTCGAGTTCGCTTCGCTGGCCAACGGCTCGTCGACAGGTATCTATGGCCGCATGTACACTCTGATGGACCAGTACGACGCCACCGCTGGCGCTTACGGTCTGCCCAACACCCGCGCCGCCATGAACCAATACCTGCGCCAGGCCGAGTTCCAGAACACCGACTGGTTCGACCTCCTGTTCAACAACAACGTCATGCAGAACCATGCAGTGAGCATCAGCGGCGGTACCGACAAGGGCTCGTTCTATTCGTCGATTTCGATCATGAACGACCCAGGATGGTACAAGAGCAGCCGCGTGGAGCGTTACACATTCAACAGCAACGCTATCTACCAACTCACCGACAAGATTCGCGTGAAAATCCTTAACAGCGACAGTTACCGTAAGCAGAAAGCGCCCGGTACGCTGAGCCAGAACGTCGACGTGGTGAACGGTGAGGTATCGCGTGACTTCGATATTAACCCCTACAGTTTCGCGCTCAACACCTCGCGTGCTCTTGACCCGAATCTGTACTATCGTCGTAACTACACCGACTTCAACATCTTCCACGAACTCGACAACAACTACATCGACATCGACGTGCTGGATGTGAAGTTCCAGGGCGAACTCCAAATCAAGCCCATCATCAAGCAGGGCGAGAGCCTCGAGTTCAACTTGCTGGCTTCGCTGCGCCACAACGTGGCCGAGCAGAACCACTATGTGCTCGACAACAGTAACCAGGCCCGCGCTTACCGCGCTGGTATCGATCCCGAGGATGCTATCATCCGTTCGAGCAACACCTATTTATATACCGACCCCGACATCGAGAACGCTCTCCCCGAGACCGTGCTTCCTAAGGGCGGTATCCTGTTCTACAGCAAGAACTCGATCACCCAGATCGACTTCCGCGCTACCGGACAGTACATGAAGAACTTCAACGACAAGCACCTCATCCAACTCTACGCTGGTATGGAGACAAGCCGCGTCGACCGCTACGCTCAGTCGTTCCAGGGCTGGGGTATCGTTTATGCCAACGGTAACCTGCCGTTCACCAGCCACAACCTGTTCAAGCAGATGGAAGAGGAGAACGGTGCTTACTTCAGCGACGGCAAGGGCTATCGCCGCAACATGGCTTACTTTGCCAACGCCAACTACAGTCTCCTGGGTCGCTATGTGCTCAACGGCACCGTGCGCTACGAGGGTTCTAACCTCATGGGTAAGACCACCCAGAGCCGCTGGCTGCCCACATGGAACATCTCGGCTGCTTGGAACGTCTACGACGAGCCGTTCTTCCGCGAGTGGAGCGATGCACACAATGGCTGGCTGAGTTACGCTAAACTGCGTGCTTCGTACTCGCTGACCGGTGAGAGTGGCCCCACAGGCTACGCCAACGCCGAGGCACTTTACTACCCCTCGCGCCCCTGGCGCCAGGAGAGCGAAGCCAAGGAGATGGGTATCGGCCTGAACGGCCTTGCCAACTATGAGTTGTCGTACGAGAAGAAGCACGAACTTGACGTGGGTGTCGACATGGGTTTCCTGCGCAACCGCATCAACGTGGTCTTCGACTGGTACAAGCGTAACAACTTCGACCTTATCGGCCGCATCAAGACTCAAGGTGTCGGTGGTGTGACGAGCAAGTTTGCTAACGTTGCCGAGATGGCTTCGCACGGTGTCGAGTTCACCGTGTCGACCAAGAACATCGACCCCGCCGATCCTATGGCATTCAGTTGGAACACCGACCTTACCTTCTCTTACAGCAAGACTAAGATTACCAAGTTGGAGTCGCGTTCTAACGTCATCAGCCTGGTTCAGGGCACCGGTTTCCCCTTGGAGGGCTATCCCCACCGTGCCATCTTCTCGATTCCGTTCGTTGGCCTGAGCGGCCACGGTCTGCCCGTGATCATCAACGAGAACGGCGAGGAGACCAGCGACGACATCAACTTCCAGGAGTATGAGAAACTCGACTTCCTCAAGTATGAGGGTCCCGTCGATCCTACTATCTCGGGTGGCTTCGGTAACATCTTCGGATGGCGTGGCTTCCACCTGAACGTGTTCATGACTTACTCGTTTGGCAACTACCTGCGCCTGAGCCCCGACTTCGCAGCCTCTTACAGCGACATGGCCGCAATGCCTAAGGAGTTCAAGAACCGCTGGGTGATGCCGGGCGATGAGCAGTACACCGACATTCCTGCAATCGCTTCGCGCCGTCAGACCAACTCTAACCCCTACCTGGGCCGCGGTTACAACGCTTATAACTACAGTACGGCACGCATCGCTCACGGCGACTTCATCCGCCTCAAAGAGGTGTCGCTGAGTTACGACATGCCTATGAGCTTCATACGTCACCTCCGCCTCACCAGCGCTTCGGTGAAGTTGGCGATGACCAACATGTTCCTGCTTTATGCCGACAAGAAACTCAACGGTCAAGATCCTGAGTACTTCAACAGCGGTGGTGTGGCTTCGCCCAACCCCAAGCAGTTTACTTTCACACTGCGTTTCGGACTTTAATTGTTGAACTCACCTAATCAAAGATTTATATATTATGAAATTAAGATATCTATCAATGTTTGCTTGCGCGATGCTGATTGCATTCACATCGTGTAACGACTACCTTGACAAGATTCCTGACACGCGTGTCTACCTTGAAAACGTTGAGCAGTTGCGCCAACTCATGGTCGACGGTTACAACTCTTACAGCCTCGCTTGTGTCGGCGAATTGTCGAGCGACAATGTGATTGATAACAACTCGCCCAGCGACGACGGCGTGCGTTACAACAAAGCTCCTTACTCGGTGGCCGACAACCAACTCTATGCTTGGGAAGATGTCACTCTGGACAACGGCAGCGACACGCCATCGGGAATTTGGGAAGGCTGCTACGGCGCTATCGCCGTGTGCAACGCTGTGCTTGAGAAAGTAGCACAATTCGAGGCCGAAGGTGCCGACGCCAATGGCGCCCTCAGCCCCGAGGACCGTGCTAAACTGTCGGCAGTGAAGGGCGAGGCTCTCGTCTCACGCGCTTACCACCACTGGGTGCTCTGCAACTTCTTCTGCCCGCCTTACTACGGCGAGGAGGGTGGCACAACGCTGCCGGGCTTCGACCCCAACAGCGACGGTATCACCTACATCACCGAGCCCGAGACCACCGTCATGCCCGACTACCAGCGTGAGTCGCTCATCTCTAACTACAAGAAGATTGAGGCCGACCTCGAAGCCGGACTGCCGCTGATCAACGACCTCTACTACGAAGTGCCTAAGTACCACTTCAACAAGGCTGCCGCTTATGCTTTCGCAGCACGCTTCTATCTCTACAAGCGCGACTATCCCAAGGCTGAGGAGTACGCTACGCTCGCATTCAAGGGCAACGACCCCGCAACCATGATGAGCCCGCTGTGGATGATCACCAGTTTCTACTACATCAGTGATATCGGCCGTGGCGCAACCACTATCAAGAACGCCAACGTGTGGATGTGCTTCAACAGTTACAGCACCTGGTGGCGCCGCTTCGTCTACTCGACACAGAACCGTTACACCACCAACCGCGAGGCCGCTCGCGGCACCCTGCGTGGCCCTGGCCCGACTTGGGATAAGTGCCTCTACACTAACTCCAAGACCAAAGAGACCTTCGCTATGCACCCCGCATTCAATGGCTACTGCGGTAGCGCAGGTGGTCAGGAGTACGGTATGTACTTCGCCGGAACTTGCTTCGAGCAGTTTGAGTACACCAATAAGATTGCCGGTATCGGTTACTGCCACGCTGTGCGCGCCGAGTTCACCACCGAGCAAAACCTGCTCGTGCGTGCTGAGGCCCGCCTGTTCATGGGCGACATCGACGGTGCTTTCGAGGACCTGAACGTTTGGGACCAGGCACGTCAGCACAACGCCAGCAGCGACGACCGCATGGTGCCGCTGAGCAAGGAGAACATCGTGTCGTTCTACACCAAGATGCTCAACGCTTACACCAAGTGTGCAGGCCGCTACGAGATCAACCACTATCAGGATTCAATCCAGTGGGGTATCGCACGTCCTATCAACATCGACAAGGTGTGCCCGAGCAACCGCTACCACGTGACTCCCGAAATCGAGCCTTACCTGCAGTGCGTGCAGCACTTCCTCCGCCTGGAGAATGTGCACACCGGTATGCGCTGGTGGGACATCCGCCGTTTCGGACTTGACGTGACTCACAAGATTGGCCGTAGCGAGATTCGCGAACTTAAGTGGCCCGACACGCGCTATGTGATTCAAATCCCGTACGAGACTGTGGCAGCAGGCTACCAGCCTAACCCCTCCTATAAAAAGTCTACACAACAGGCTATAGGTGCAGTGGCTGTCGAAGCCCCAGGTTCAGTCGTGAGAGTTAATTGATTTTCAATCACTATTTGATTTATGACTATGAAAGCATTCAAGCATTATATCTCAGTATTGTTGCTGGCAGCCACAGTGGCGATGGGATTCACCTCGTGCAGCGAGGAGAAGTTGGACGATACCATCTTCCCCGACATCGACGAGACGCTCGATCCCAACTCTTACTCCTACCAGCTCGATAAGTTCTTGCGCGAGAATTACCTCAATGTCTACAACCTGGAGTTCCGCTATAAAATGCAGGACGTGGGTACCGACATGAACTACAACCTCGTGCCCGCAACTTATGCCAACTCGGTCGACCTGGCTGTGCTTACCAAGTACTTGTGGTTCGACGTGTATCGTGATATCGTTGGTCCCGACTTCCTCAAACTCTACGGACCGCGCATCATTCACCTGATTGGCTCACCGGCTTACAACCCCACCTCGGGTACCATGATCCTGGGTCTTGCCGAGGGCGGATTGAAGGTGTCGCTCTTCCGTGTGAACGAGATGAACATCAACGACTTCAACCAGATGAACGAGTTCTACTTCAAGACCATGCACCATGAGTTTGCACACATCCTCCACCAGCAGAAGACTTATCCCAATGAGTTCAACCTGCTGAGCGTGGGTCACTACGACTCTAACAACTGGCAGGACCGCCAGGAAGGCGTGGTTAACTCGCTGGGCTTCGTCACCACTTACGCTTCGAGCGAGTACCGTGAGGACTTCGCCGAGACCATCGCTAACTACATCGTCAAGACCGACGATCAGTGGAACGCCATCCTGGCGCTCGCTAAGCGTGGATGGGCCACCGATGCTGCCGATGGCGACCGCGATGCAGTGTACTACACCTATTTCTATTACAAGAATAACGAGGCTGATCCCGAGAATATCACTTACATTGATGGCCGCGATATCCGTTATGTGACTAATGACGACGGTTCGGTGTCTCGTTACTACTTGAATGGTACCGACAGCAACGGCAACCGCATCGTGGTCTACGACGTGGAGGACAAGGACGGTATTGCCGGCGACGAGATTATCCTGCAGAAGGTGCAAATCGCTCGCGAGTGGCTGCAAGCATCGTGGGGTGTCGACCTGGATGCTCTGCGCCAAGAGGTGCAGCGCAAGCAAGTGAGTTACGACATCAACGAGTTGCGCCAGCAAGTGTATTCTATTCACTAATCGTTTCATCTTTAATTCGACGAAATAAACTATGAAAAAGTTTTTAAAATACGCCGCGCTCTCGGTTCTCGCAATGGCCACGCTCACTTCGTGCCTCAAGACCGAGGAAGATGATATCTTTGACAAAAGCGCCGCCGAGCGTCTCGATGATGCTAAGCAGTATTATTCCGACATCCTCACTTCCGATGGTGGCATGTGGGCTATGGAGTACTTTGCAAACGTCGACGAGCCCGGCTACGTCTATATCTTTGAGTTCAAGAAGGACAACTCGGTAACCATCTCGGGCGAGAACAAGTGGATCACCAAACTCACCAATAGGCAGAGTTCCGACCCCACATTCGCTTCCGAGACCTCGATGTGGGAGGTGATTGCCGACAACGGCCCCGTGCTCTCGTTCAACACTTATAACAAAATCTTCCACCTCTTTGCCAATCCCGAGGACGTGCCTAACGAGAAGGACGACGACCCCGACGAGCAAGGTTACGGTCACGAGGGTGATTATGAGTTTGACCTGATGCGCTACTCGGGCGACACGCTCTACCTCGAAGGCAAGAAGTACGAGTTGCCCATCATCATGTACCGCCTCCACAACACCACGCCGAGCGAGTATCTGGGACAAATCACGCAGATGCTTAACAACTGCAAACTCAACAACTTCCCCGACCTGGTGATGGATGGTGCCAACGGCCTGGAGTACTACGTGAACAACTTGAGCAATCAGGTGGTTGAGTTCTATCGCCATGACGCTAACGACACCACGCTTAAGAAGGTGGATACCGAAGTCAAGGGCAACATGATTGCCACCATCGACGGCTTCCGCTTCATTGAGCCTGTGTGGCTGCTCGACGACACCGCCGGCACTAAGACGATGTGGGTGCAGCACTTCAAACTGTTGGACGACGGCTCATTCCTGTGCACCGACGACAACACGACGACTATCCACCGCATGCCGCTCAGCACAGTGTTTGACTGCATCGCCGAGTCGAACACTTACAAGAACTGGCAAATCGACAAGGAAAATCAGGGTGGACAGTTCGCCACTATTTATGCCGACATTGTGTCGCAGTGTAAGTCAGTGCTGAAGAAGAACTTCTCGCTGCTGCGTTTCCTCTATGACAGCAAGGCGAAACAGTACGCGCTTGGCTTCCGCAACGACAACTATGTGGGTATGCTCTTTATGACGCAGTCCTATATCGACGGCAACGACAAGGCACACTTTAAGTTTACCGGCGAAGGCGACAACAATGGCAATATCCATCTCCAGCGCATCCCTGCGTTCACCGACCTGTGCGACTTCTTGTCAAGCACTACGTTCACGGTCGAGAGTACATCGGCACTCAACCCCGAGCGCTTGAAATTCACAAGCGACGCTAATCCGGCCGACTACTTCTACGTCGACTTTAAGTTGAAATATATGACCAAGTAACATTTTTCAATAAAGCCTGTGGGCGCGACATAATCGTGCCTCACAGGCTTTTTGACTATGATAATTCTTTTATTGTTTAACTAATAAAAAATTGCAATTTTTATGAAAAAATTATTAGCTCTTGTAATGGTGGCTTCTGCAGTCCTTTCGGCTGCTGCCATTAATCACATGCAAGGTACTGCTGTGCGCTCCAACATGAAGGCTCAGCAGTACTCGATGACCGATGTGCAGACCATTAAGGCTGTCTACGACAAGTCAGTCGCCAAGGCTCCTCGTATGGCCTACGGCGATGCAGTAGATACGCTGTACACTGCACCTCTGGGAACTTTCTTCAGTGCTCCTTATGTGTCTTCTGACAATTATTGGCACCACTACTATGCATTCATGGTTGCTCCTAACGTGCCCGTGACCTGGCAGAATGCTTCGATTGGCACAACTGACGCTACCACCTACACTTGGTATCATTTCGATCCCGCTACTATGGAGCAGACTGAGACCGATGGTGAAGAACTCACCGTTACTTATCCCGGTACTATGGGTTATGTGTTCCAGGCTCCTATCTTGACTCTGAATGGCGCAACCGATACTTATTATCAGTTGCGTGGCGATAACACCTCGATGCGCCTGGGTGGTACTCTTACTTTCGAGATTGAGTCGGAAGGTTTCGACAATCTTGCTAACCCCCTCGACATCGACTTCGAGACTCTGTATCCTGAGTTTTCTAAGACCCCGACGAGCAAGCAGAGTCAGCATGCCGACAACCAGACCTATTGGAAGAATTATGTGCTTCCTACAATTCAGCAGAGCAACCCCGACGCAGCATCGATGGAGACTGCCGCTGCTGTTCAGTTTATTGACTACGGCGGTGCTCCTTACGCTCTGAAGAAGGTCGTTATGCCCACTTACGTACAGTGCCGTGCTGGTGCAAAGGTGCGCCTGAGCGTTTGCCGCTACGTCTCTGGTTCGGGTATCGACCTGGAGAATCCTATCGCTGTTGAGGAGTATGTATTTGAGGAGGACCAGGAATGGGGCCAGTTCGACATCGAATTCACCTTCAAGGATGTTGACGAGTATGGTCTTGAGCAGGAAATGCCCATCGTTATTGACGGTGACATCGCTCTCGTGGTCGACGAGGCTTATAAGGATGACAACTTCGAAGAGTTCCGTCCTTGCACTTACGTAGTAACTTACGACGCCGACGCGGCTGGTTATCCCGCTCCCATCAATGGCTACGTGCTGGTTGATGTTCGCAATGCTGACAACGAGGTAATTGGTCAATCGATGCAATATTGCTTCGGTAAGCACTATTGGAAGTCAAACCTTGATGGTGTGGAGTCTGTTCTGCCTATCAGCATTCGTATGAATTTCGATGTTGAGTATCCCTTCATCTATAGCGAGGAGCCTGTTGACACTCTCGAGTTTGCTGTTGAGGGCGAGGCTAAGGCTTTCGACATCATTGCTAACAAGGAATTTGAGAACCTCAAGGTTGAGGCTCCCGAGTGGCTCACTGTTGATGGTGTAGACGGAATGGAAAGTGACGATGAGGGTAACGAAATCTTCACTGGCAACATCGCTGTTACTGCTACCGCCGAGGCTGCTACCGAGTATCGTGAGGGTTACATCACCATCTCGACTCCGGGTGCTGAGTACAAGGTATTCTGCTTCCAGGGCGAGAAGAGCGTGGAGCCCGGATTCGATAAGGGCGATGTCAATGGCGACGGCGCAGTTGATGGTAACGACCTGAACATCCTCATCAACATTATCCTGGGTAAGGACGACGCTGCTAACTATGATGGCCGCGCTAACGTTGACGAGGACGCCAACAACGCTGTTGACGGTAACGACCTGAACGCTCTCATCAACATCTTGCTCGGCAAGTAATTGCATGATGAACCACATGTTATGAACTAAGCAGTTTCTTAACATATTATTTTTCCCGGATCGGGGTGGCTGCAAAGTCACCCCTTTCCTTTTCTATGTACTCTGGATTATTATTGCTGTCCGCTAAAAATTTTCAACAGTTCTACAACATGTTTATTCTAAACAAGATAACGGCCAATTTCAAAAAATGGCCTTGGGTTGATTGAGTCGGTTGCAAGTCGCAAGACTTGCAGTTGTGCGAAACACATTGTGGTGCGCACGCCGAAGGTGTGAGGATTGTTAGGTTGTGACCTAATCACACAGTGCGCACCAGTTCTTCAAACTGGCACGCACAATGTGTTTCGCACATTAGCAAGTCTACCGACTTGCCTCCCTGAATGGCTTTACCGGACAGCAATAAAAGATTATCTAGATACTCTGGATTTGCGTTTTTGGGGTGGGGTGTTGCAATTTCTGAAAAAATGCCGTAAATTTGTGTCATGAAAGAGAGTGACGACATTTTCAGTTTGTGTGACGAGGAACCTACGCCCGTGGTGGGCTCGATGCTGGTGGCAAAACCCACCGTCGACGACTGGTGCTTCTCACGCTCGGTGTCGCTGGTGATTGACCACGGCGAAAACGGTTCGATGGCATTGATGATGAGCCACCTCAGCGGCTTCACCGTGGGCGACGTGATGCCACAGTTTGAGGCGCTGCGCAACCAGCCGCTGTTCCTTGGTGGCCCCGTGGGCACCGATATGCTGTTTTACGTCCACGACTTGGGTAGCGACATAGTGCCCGAGGCGCTGCACATTGTCGACGGGCTGTGGCTCGGCGGCGACCTTACCGCGCTCACCCTGCATTGCGACCTCGAGCCGCACTTCGACATTGAGCGCCACGTGAAGTTTATGATAGGCTACAGTGGATGGACGACCGGGCAACTCGCCGATGAACTGGCGCGCCACGATTGGGCCGTGCTCGACGGCGACGCGCGACGCCTATTGCTGCTCACTCCGCACGACGCCATGTGGCAGCGCGCCGTGGAGCGTTTCGGGCCACGCTACCACCTGTGGCTCAACTGGCCCACCGATGTGGCCATGAACTGAGCCATGCCATTGTGTCACGGCACGATTATTGCCACAATAGTAATAACCATGGCCATTGAGGGCCATAACGCCCTTAACAACATCGAAATTATTATGAAAGTACTGAAATTTGGTGGGACGTCGGTAGGCTCGGTCGAGAGTCTGCAAAACGTCAAAAGCATAGTTGAAAGCCAGGCTGAGCCGACCATCGTCGTGGTCTCGGCACTTGGCGGTGTAACCAATCAACTGATAGAGATGACGCGCATGGCGCTCGACCACAACGAGGCCTACGCGTCGACCCTCGAGCAGGTGCGCCAGCGCCACCTCGACATCATCGAGCGTCTCATCGATGCCGACAAGCAGTCGCAATGCCGCGCTGTGGTGGAGCAGTTTATCGAAAACCTGCGCTCGTTTTACCAGACACTGTGCATCAATAGCGACCTCGACGCGACGTTTGTGAAGCGCGTGTCGGATGCCATCGTGTGCCACGGCGAGATAATGTCGAGCGCCATTGTGGCAGCACTCATCGCGGGCGCCACGCCTCACTATTCGCCCAGTTTCATCAAGACGACCGACGGCCCACAGGGCACCGTGCTCGCCGCCGACCTCACGCGCCGCCTTATCCAGGAGCAACTCGGCAGCCTCGACGAGCGCTGCATGGTGTTGCAGGGCTTTATCGCCCAGGATGCCGACGCCAGTTACGCCACCACGCTGGGCCGTGGCGGCAGCGACTTTACCGCCGCACTGGTGGCCGCCGCACTGCATGCCTCGTGCCTCGAAATATGGACCGACGTCGACGGATTTATGACCGCCGATCCGCGCACACACCCCGATGCCACCGTAATACCCACGATGACCTATGCCCAAGCGCAGGCCATGTGCGATGCCGGGGCTAAGGTCATCTATCCACCCACGCTGGCCCCGGTGGCCGCACTCGATATCCCCGTGTGGGTGAAAAACACCTTCAACCCCACGGCCACGGGCACCGTAATCCGCGGCTAAAAACGCCCCTAACTTAGGGGGGTGTCTGCCGAGAAAAATCCCCCTCTAAGTTAGAGGGGGTGGCCTGAAAGGCCGGGGGCGTGTGTCCCGCAAAACTCTCTACACCGCTGAAAATACATTGTAATTACGAAATAACCGACTTTGAACTACTATAGCACAAACCTTCAGTCGCCGCAGGCCTCGCTCGAGGACGCTGTAATCAACGCAGTGGCTCCCGACGGCGGCTTATATATGCCTCAGGCCGTGCCACGCCTGCCGCTGGCTTTCATCCGCAACATGGCCAACATGTCGCTGCAGGAGATTGGCTATGCGATAGCAAATTTTGCCTTTCAGGGCGATGTGGATGCCGCAGTGTTGCACGACATCGTGTACGACACGCTCAACTTCCCCATGCCCATTCCGCAACTCGAGCCCGGACGCTTCGTCCTGGAACTCTTCCACGGACCCACCATGGCCTTCAAGGACGTGGGAGCGAGGTTTATGGGGCGTTTATTGGCCTATTTCAAGCAAAAACACAACGATTGGCCCGTAATCAACGTGCTGGTGCCCACATCGGGCGATACCGGCGCCGCGGTGGCCAGCGGCTTCTGCGACGTGCCGGGCGTGCATGTGTACGTGCTGTATCCGCAGGACAAGGTCAGTTATGCCCAGGAGGCACAGTTTGCCACCTTGGGGCATAATGTCACGGCCGTGATGGTCAAGGGCACCTACGATGATTGCAAGAACATCGTCGAGCAGGCCCTCTTGGACAAGTCGCTCAACAGCCGCATGCAACTCACCACAGCCACCACAATCAATGTGGCAAGGCTCATCCCGCAGACGTTCTACTACTTCTATGCCGTGGCCGAACTGATGCGAATGGCCGAGGACGTGAGCAACCTGGTGATTGCCGTGCCGTGCGCCAATCTGGGCAACCTGGCGTCGGGACTGCTGGCAAGGGCCATGGGACTGCCGGTGAAACGCTTTGTCTCGGTCGAGAACGACAACAACATCTTCTATCATTATGTGCAGACCGGCCACTTTGTGCCCCATGCTACCGTGGCAAGCATCGCGCCGGCCCTCGACGCCGGAAATCCCACCAATTTCCCGCGCGTGCTCAATTTGCTTGGCAGCCATGCCGAGGTCGAGAGGGTAGTGCACGCCTACAGTTATAACGACCACCAAATCGTTCAGGCCATAGGCCGCTTCAACGAGCGTTACGGCTATCTCTTCGACCCGCACAGCGCGATAGCCTATCAAGCCTTGTGCGAGGACATCATGCCCGGCGAGGTGGGCTTGGCGCTTGCCACGGCCCATCCGGCAAAGTTTCCCGATGCCGCCGAACTCGTCCTGAGGCATCCCATAGGCATGCCGGCGCAACTGGCGCGTTTCTTCCGTGGCACACGCCAAGTAACGACCATTAACTCCGGTTACACAAGTTTCCGCCGATTTTTGTTGCAATAACAACAGCCACAACACGTGGGTGTGTAATAATGCGGTTATGGCTGAACACGAGGATGTGTAATAATGCAGTTATGGCTGAAAATCCCCCTCTAAGTTAGGGGAGGAATTGCTTCTCAGCCACTTACAAACACCAAGCATGCGTTTTCTTACGCCGAACTCACGTTAAACAATGTAGGGACGCGCCACGGCGCGTCGTGCGTGATGAAAATTATAACACACCCTCTTTATTGTTGCTATTGTGTGTAGAAAAGGGGTGGGGGATTACAGCAGTTGCTGCAGCAGCACGGCATCGTAATACTGGGTGCCGCGCTTTACCCATTGCCGCAGAACGCCCACGCGTGTGAAGCCATAGTTGTCAAATAGTTTCAGACACGCGGCATTGTCCTCGCGCACGTAGATGTAGAGTTGCCGCAGCCCTATGTGGTTCAAGGCATAGTCGATGATTGCGTCCAGCGCCGGCCGGCCAATGCCCTGGCCACGAAACTCCTCGCTGATGAAGAGGCCCAACTCGGCACGGTTGTTCAGCGGGTCGAAATTAAAGAGGTCGACTGTGCCCACGGCCTGGCCATCAGCATTCTCAATCATCAGGCGCAACTCGTGCGACACATAGATGTCGCCCGTGTAATTCTCCAGATATTGCCACAGCATGTGGCGCGAAAAAGGGGCTATGGTATTGGTGGCGGCCCACGTGGCGGCATCGTTTTCCCAGGCGTAGAGCAGGTCGATGTCGGTGGGTTCTAAGGCGCGCAGTCGCAAGGCGGTATTGCTCATGACACAGTCATTTTGGGCGAAATAAGCAGGTGGTTGCGCGACGAGTAGATGTGGAAACTGACTCCCTTGCGCGAGTGTGAGGCGATGGTGTCGATAATCTCGGCATAACTCATGCTCGCGTCGTCGAGCAGCACGTTGCAGTCGCCTTGCAATGGAATCTTGTTCTTGTAGTGGTTGATACCCGTGGCCATCGTCACCGCCATGGCATTGTTGCTGAGAATCACCCATGGGGCCTCGGCATGCTTGACGTGCGGATGTAAGTTCTCAAACGGCTTGAGAATCAACCGCTTGAGCATCGACAGCGAAGCGCGGAATATCACGCCAAGTTTGATGAAGGGATAGAAAATCCAACTGAAACGCGGGAAATGCTTGCGATAGAAAATCAGCATCGCGTTGTAGAACACGTGCACGTAGCGCATCGTGTTTTTCTTGGTGCTCTCGCCCTTGTAGTGAATCATCTGCACGGGCAGGAACCAGTTTTCAAAGCCTTCCTTCACCATGCGGTAACTCAGGTCGATGTCCTCGCCGTACATGAAATAGTCCTCGTCGAAGCCGTTGACCTGCTGCAGCAGACTCGTGCGGCACAGCATGAAGGCGCCCGACAGGATGTCGACCTTGTGGGCCTCGCGGTCGTCGAGGTAGCGAAGATGGTACTTGGCAAACAGGCGCGACTTGGGAAACAGCCTCGACAGGCCGAAAATCTTGCAGAACGACACCCACGGCGTGGGGAACGCACGCTTCGACTCGGGCAGGAAGACGCCGTTGCCGTCGACCATGCGAACGCCCACAGCGCCACACTCGGGGTGCTCACGCATCCACGCGATGGGCTCGGCGAGTGTGTCGTGGGAGATGATGGTGTCGGGGTTGAGAAGCAGGGTGAATTCACCCTTGGCCTGCACGATGCCCTGGTTGTTGGCGCGCGCGAAGCCTATGTTGCGCTTGTTTTCGATAAAACGCACGTTGGGGAAGCGCTCGCGGCTGAACGACACGCTGTCGTCGCCCGAGTTGTTGTCAATGACAATCACCTCGCCCGTGAGGCCTTCCATGGCCTCCTCGACCGAGCGAAGCGTCTGCTCAAGGAAATACTTGACGCGATAGTTGACAATGACTATTGTTATGTCCATTCTATAACTTATAACGTGAACGAAGCCGTTCTTATTTTACGCGCGCGCAAGTAAAATTTGCACGGCTGAGAATTTTGTTATAATTTCGCCGAAAAGTAACTTTTATGGCCGATAATTATCTCGAAAACCATCATAACGACTACCTGGCGCAGAAGGCTCGCAAAGAGCGCGAGCGATTGCAGCGGTTGCGCCGTTACCGCCTCGAATACATCAAGCGCAAAAATGCGCAACCCGACGACGGCGCCAGCGACACCTAACGCTCCGCTGCCAGCGCAGCACCCAAAGCCGTGCAGTAGGTGGCATGGCGCGGAGTGTGAAACCTCACGCCGTACAGTTGCTCCATCATGGCAAAAAGTGCGTCGCTGACGGGCAACTGAGTGAGTGCGCCGATGAGCACAAAGTCGCGCAAGCCACCCTCGTGGCTCTGCGACAGCACAGCACCCGAACCGATTGTTTCAAGCACCATCCACGTGAGCGCCCTTGCCAGGTCGCTCTCGCTGGCCTCACCGCGACCGATTTTGCCGAAGAGCGAGGCCGTGGTGTAGGTGGGCAAATTCTCGAGCGCCACAGGGCACACGTCGCCAATGAGCAGGTTCACCTTGCGCTGGTCGCCCTCGCGCGAGAGCGCCACCACCTCGTCGAGGCTCAGATGCGGCAGCAGAAGGCGCGACAAGCCGTTGAGCGTGCCGCCGCCCATCGCCAGGCCGCCGATGTGCGTCATCGTGTCGCCATCGACGCGCACCAGCGTGGTGCCCGTGCCCATCGACACCACCACCATGCGGTCGATGCCGCTAAGGTAGCGTGCCCCAAGGCCGTCGCACACAAATTCGCTCACGCATTGCGTGGGCAGGCCGTGAATGCTTGCCGGGGCGCTCAGCGAGCCCACGCCGGTGAGCATCACGCGGTCGATTTGGCCCAGTGTCAGCCCGTTGTGGCTCATATAGGTGTCGAGCGTCTCGTTCACGTCGGGGCCATGGCCCGCCGTGGTAATCCGCAGCGGGGCTTCGAAGTCGCCGTTGCGCAGGCTCACCACCTTGGCCGAACTGCTGCCCAGGTCCATACCAAGTATCAATCCCATTTCTGATAAGTCGTTGTTATTGTGATTCTTTGAAGGTGTCGCTGAACAGGGTGCGGTTCAATATCGAGCGCCCCAGCGTCAACTCGTCGGTGTACTCAATCTCGTTGCCCACGCTCACTCCGCGCGCCAGCATGGTGATTTTCACGTCGGGGTAGGGTGCCAGCCTCCTGAAGATATAGAAGTTGGTGGTGTCACCCTCCATGGTGGCACTCAGCGCGAGTATTATCTCGCTGATGCCGCCCTGCTTCACGCGCTCCACCAGGCTGTCGATCTCGATGTCCTGCGGGCCGACGCCGTTCATGGGCGAGATGAGGCCGCCCAGCACGTGGTACAAGCCGTGGTACTGGTGGGTGTTCTCGATGCTCATCACGTCCTTTACGTTTTCGACCACGCACACCGTGCTCGTGTCGCGGCTGGGATTGCTGCAGATGGGGCACACCTCGCTCTCGCTGATGTTGTGGCACACGTTGCAGTAGCGTATCTCGCGCCGCAGTTTGATGATTGCCTCGCCGAGTGCCGTCACATCGGCCTCGTTCTGCTTGAGCATGTGCAACACGAGTCGCAACGCCGTCTTGCGCCCTATGCCGGGCAACTGCGAGATGGCGCTCACCGCATTTTCGAGAAGCGACGATTCAAATTCTTGTTCCATAGTTTAATATTGTCACATTACGGCAATTTACAGCATTCGGCCATTAGATGATGGCCGAATAGCGATTAACGGAAGCCGCTGCCACCGCCACCGCTGCTGCCGCCACCGCCGCCGTACGACGATGAGCCGCCGCTGCCGCTGCTGCGGCTTTCACGCTCGATGCGTGCGGCACGCTCAGCGGGGGTCTCGTAACTGTTCACATAGCCGATGCCCGCATAGGTGTAGGAGCCAATGTCGTCAAAGGCCCGACGGCTTTCAAATACCTCTTGGTCCTCAATCGAGAGTTGCGAATATTCGGGCCACATGGCGCGCATGTCGTTGAACACCTGCTCGGCGATGCCGTAGAGCGTGGCGTGAACAAGATATTCGCGCCACAGGGTCACTTCCGGGGCGTGACGCTCGTTGAGCAGCGTGAACTCCTGCAGATACTTCTTCAGGGCGTAGACGTGCTGGGCACTCTGGGGCGTCAGCGTTTTCAGTTTCACGTCCTTGGGGAAGTAGTAACTGAGCGTTTTCACTATCTCGCGGTGCTCGACGGGGTAAGCCTTCATGTACTCGAGCATCTCCTTGGGCTGCAGCACATGGTCGCTGCCCGCGGCGTTCCACATGAGTGTGTGCAACAGGTAGGGGATGTTGGTGTCGGGGTCTCCGTCCAGTGGCGGCGGCCCGGGCTGCGTGATGCTGATGTAGTGGCAGGGGTTGCCCTTCTGGTCAACGCCTCGCTGCAAATACAGCATGCCGCGGTGCACCATGCGCATGGTGTAGGCGGCAATGAGCATGCTCTCTTTATAGTCGCTGGAATTTACTGCTTTTAGTACTTCGGCGGTCTTCTTCAGGTTGCCGTTATTTGGCAAGTCGCGCGACCAGTTGTCGACTTTGCCGCTCTTGTTGCCAAACAGGCGCACCATTTGGCGGGTGCGTTTCACCGTCGATGAGATGTTTACGAGTTCTACGAGGAAGTAGATGGGGATAAATAGCAGCAAGCCGGCAATGAGCAGGTCCTCGATGCCATCCCACAGTTCGCTCCAGGTGCTGTCGCTCTCCTCGCCGTTGAAGCCGTTGCCCTTGTGCGACGCCTTGGTGTACTGCTTGTCTTCCTCGACGTTGTAGTCGCTGCCCTTGAACGCCTCCTTCTTCACCTTGTTGAAGAATGTGCCGCTGCGCTTGGCCACAGGGTTGAACATCCCCTTGTTGAACTGCGCCATCACCACCATGGCCTCGCCTTTCTTGATAAAGGGCTGGGTGGTCTCGGCCACGATTTTGCCCTCGATGATGTTGATCTCGCCGTGATAGCGGAATGCCCATATTCGTGTGTCCTCGGGAGAGAACGAGCCGTTCTCGCGCTCAATAACCACGCGGGTATGGGGGGCAAATGCGCCCTCGTCGGGCTCGTAGAACGTGAAGATGAAGCCGTCGAAGTCGTCGTAACTCTTCACCAGGTTGCACAGCGTGTAGTGGACGTTGTAGATGCGGTCGCCACTGTCGCCAAGGCCCCAGCACAGTTCCACGCCCTCGCTGACCTTGTTGATGCCGCAGGTGTTGGCCTTCTCACTGCGCGACCTGCCCACGTCCCATTTACTGAGCACCTGGTAGTCCATGCCGGTCTCGTCGCTCACCTGAAGTTCGCCCACGACCATGCCCTTGAGGTTGTACTGCTTGATGTAGGCCTCGGTGCCACTGTTGGTGATGTGGCAGTCGCGCAACTCGGCCACGCGGGCGTGACCCAGGTCGTTGACGACAACGTGAATCTCGATGTCGTTGATTTCGTGTGCCTGAACCAGTTGCAGGGCAAACACTTGCACCAGCGCAAAGAGCAGTGTGCGCAGCCGTGGCATGCGTGATAATTTCGTTTTCATGGCACAAGTTTTATTAATTTGCGTATTACGAAACTAACCGCCCAAATCAGTGCTGCTATCCCTATCAGGCTCAGCAGCAGGTGGTCCAAGAGATAATCCCAAATCTTCGTCAGCCAGCCCTCGGAATAGGCTTCGGGCTCGGTCGTGGTCATCATGCCGCTGCTCAGTTCTTCGGCGGTGATATCGGTCGAGATTTTGGGAGCCTCCAAATCGGTGAACACATCACTGTCGTAGACAATCCTAACGCCCAATTTCTCATTCGACCCAAGACTCGTAGATTCAACAACCACGGTGCCTTTGCTGGCGTCAGCGTCGGCCATTTGGGTCGCGCCGAGGCCTGCGGTGACACACATGTCATCGTCATCTTTTAGCAAGCCATCGGCATGATGCACGGTGATGATGGCGTGGTCAAGGTCTAAGCCGGCCTTGATGAAGATGTGCTTGAGTTCTGCCTGTTGGCTGAATGTGGACTTGACAAGATTCGACAATTTATAGCGTAGCGTGTACTTGTGACGCCCTCCATTGCCGGAGTCCCATCGCAGGTCATAGCCGTTGCTCTTCTCATCGAGGTTGCTCGACACTCGTATGCCGTCTTCGCTCACCGAAAAGTCGCTGATGGTTATCGCACCCTTGTTGCCAATGTTAAATATCAACTCATCGTCATGCATGTTGTGGGTGAGGTCAATCACCTCGGTCAACTGTGCCGAGCCGTTCTTCTCGATGAGTACGTCGACAGCAATATCGTGCAGTGTGATGTCGCACAGCGCAGTCAAGGCCATAGCCACACATACGGCCACGGCGAGTGGCCTTAATAGTCTCGGTGTCATGGTCGATAGCGGGGGTGAATCAGAAGATGTCGGGCATCTGTTGCTTCTCGGCCTGGTCGGTGGTGAGGTACTCGCGGTCTTTGAAGCCCAGCATCGATGCCACGAACGACGACGGCCACTGGCGCACGGCGCGGTTGAGGATGGTGGCGGTGTCGTTGTACACCATGCGGCTCATGCGCACGTTCTCCTCGTAGTTGCGCACACCGTCCATCGTGCGAAGGTACAGGTCGTTGGCCTTCAGGTCGGGGTAGGCCTCACCGATAGCCATCAGGCGGCCCATAATTTGTTGCAACTCACCCTCTTGGCGCTGCACCTCCTGCGCGGTCGACACCTGTGCCTGGCGGCGTGCGTTGATGGTCTGAATCAGCGTCTCACTCTCATGCTTGGCGTAAGCGCTCGCCGTCTTGGCCAGCGCCAGCAGGGCGTCCCAACGCGAGTTGAGTTGGACCTGGATTTGGCCCAGCGCGTTCTTGCAATTTTCGTCCATGCGCACCAGGCTGCGCTGAGTCGACACAAAGTATCCGCCCACCACAAACACAAGTAGGAGAATAATAATGAGGATAATAACTAATACTGCTGTCATGATGTTTAATATTTAAAGATTATTATTATCAACTTTAACTTTGCAAATTTACACAATATTCTTGAAAAAGCAACCATAATCCCATGAAAATTGCTCGCTGCGCTCGCAGTTTAACGCTTCGCTGGGTAACGCTCGCTGTTCGCTCGCTGGGTAACGCTCGCCTTCGCTCGCTGGGTAACGCTCGCCTTCGCTCGCTGGGTAACGCTCGCCTTCGCTCGCTGGGTAACGCTCGCCTTCGCTCGCTGGGTAACGCTCGCTGTTCGCTCGCTGGGTAACGCTTCGCTTCGCTCGCTGGGTAACGCTCGCTGTTCGCTCGCTGGGTAAGACATCGTCGCCGCGAGCGAAGCGAGCATTAAACAGTTCGTGAAGCGAACGTTCTCCAGCGAAGCGTTACACAGTTCGCGAAGCGAACGTTACACCGCGAAGCAAACCGCGAAGCCAGCCGCGAAACGTCCCCGCGAGCGTGCGCGAGCATTTTTTATAAAGAAAATCAGGGATTTCCATTGTGGTTTCGAAAAAATGTAGTAATTTTGCGGCTACGCTTGGCGGGAACGAATCCGACAAGTGTATTTTGTGATATTAACTTTAATTATTAACTATTTTTAATGAGCGAAGAATTAAAAAATTCTCCAATCGCCGATTTCGATTGGGAAGCCTTCGAAAAAGGCGAAACAAGTCGTGACAAATCTTACGACGAACTGGAAAAAACCTACGACAAGAGCCTTGGTTCTTTTAAGGACAAGGAAGTTACCGAAGGTACCGTAATCTCGATTAACAAGCGCGAGGTGGTGGTTAACATCGGTGCTAAGTCAGACGGCATTATTCCCTTTAACGAGTTCCGTTACAACCCCGACCTCAAGGTTGGTGACACTGTCGAGGTGTTTATCGAGAACCAAGAGGACAAGAAGGGTCAACTCATCCTGTCGCACCGCAAAGCACGCGCAGCAAAGAGTTGGGATCGCGTTAATGAAGCGCTTGAAAACGATGAAATCATCAAGGGTTTCATCAAATGCCGCACAAAAGGTGGCATGATTGTCGACGTATTTGGCATCGAGGCATTCTTGCCCGGCAGCCAGATCGACGTTAAGCCCATCCGCGACTACGACGTGTTTGTTGGCAAGACCATGGAGTTCAAGGTGGTGAAAATCAACCAAGAGTTCCGCAACGTTGTCGTTTCGCACAAGGCTCTCATTGAGGCCGAACTCGAGCAGCAGAAGAAGGAAATCATTGCTAAACTCGAGAAGGGCCAGGTGCTCGAGGGTACCGTCAAGAACATCACCAGTTACGGCGTGTTTATCGACCTGGGTGGTGTCGACGGTCTGATTCACATCACCGACCTGTCGTGGGGCCGCGTAAACAACCCCGCCGACATCGTCGAGCCCGACCAGAAACTCAATGTCGTTATTCTCGACTTCGACGACGAGAAGAAGCGCATTGCTCTGGGTCTGAAGCAACTTATGCCGCATCCGTGGGATAAACTCGATCCAAACCTGAAGGTTGGCGACAAGGTCACCGGTAAGGTTGTCGTGATGTACGACTACGGCGCATTTGTCGAGGTCGCTCCCGGCGTTGAGGGTCTGATCCACGTGAGCGAGATGAGTTGGTCGCAGCACCTGCGCAGCGCTCAAGACTTTATGAAGGTGGGCGATGTGGTTGAGGCTCAAATACTGGCTCTCGACCGCGAGGAGCGCAAGATGTCGCTTGGCATCAAGCAACTCAAGCAAGACCCCTGGGAGACTATCGAAACCAAGTATCCCGTGGGCAGCAAGCACACCGCTAAGGTGCGCAACTTCACCAACTTTGGCGTCTTCGTAGAACTGGAAGAGGGTGTCGATGGTCTCATCCACATCAGCGACCTGTCGTGGACCAAGAAGGTGAAACACCCCAGCGAGTTTACTCAAATCGGTGCCGACATCGACGTCGTCGTCCTCGAAATCGACAAGGACAACCGTCGCCTGAGCCTCGGCCACAAGCAACTGGAGCAGAATCCTTGGGATGTATTTGAGACTGTGTTCACCGTGGGCAGCATCCACGACGGTGTTATCACCGAGATGCTCGACAAGGGTGCAGTGATCAACCTGCAGCCTTACGGTGTCGAAGGTTTCGCCACTCCCAAGCACCTCGTCAAGGAAGACGGCACTCAAGCCAAGCAAGACGAGAAACTGCAGTTCAAGGTTATCGAGTTCAACAAGGACGCTAAGCGCATCATCCTGTCGCACAGCCGCATCTTCGAAGATGAGCAGAAGGGTGAGGCACGCCGCGCAAGCCGCAAGGCTCCCGCTAAGAAGCAGGAGGCTGCCGACGACGTGGTGACCACCAGCGTCGAGAAGACTACCCTGGGCGACATCAGCGCCCTGGCTGCCCTCAAGGAGCAACTCGAGAAGGGTGAGTAAATCACCGCCGACAATGTGAGTGACTCACTGTGAGCAACTCTCACAATCACAAAAAAAGCACCGGACACCCGGTGCTTTTTTATATCTCATAGCCCATCAAGCCCATCAAGCCTTTCTAGAACCTCTAGAATCTCTAGAATTTCTAGAATCTCTAGAACCTCTATAATCCCTAGGAAATCAAAAATCAGCGGCACGCCAAACGACGTGCCGCTAATCTATAATCTATAATCTGGCAAATTTATTT
The DNA here is from genome assembly GCA_902776835.1 of uncultured Bacteroidales bacterium. GTDB lineage: Bacteria > Bacteroidota > Bacteroidia > Bacteroidales > Muribaculaceae > Sodaliphilus. Next base: position 82,384 of record CACYRK010000006.1, on the reverse strand, counting down.
GCCTAAAAGGATGTTGATGAGGGCGTTCAGGTCGTTGCCGTCGATATCGCCTTCTTCGTCAACATTGGCGCGGCCGTCGTAGACCTCTGCGTCGTCCTTGCCCAAGATGATGTTGATGAGCGTGTTCAGGTCGTTGCCGTCGACACTGCCGTCGCCGTTCACGTCGCCCTTGTCATAGACGGGCTCAGGAATGTCCTGCTTGTCGCGATAGAAGAATATTGCATCGAAGTTCAGGTCGGCACCTTGCGTGCCACCGCTCAGGAAAGCAATGGCGTTGTCGAGCAGGTTGTTGGCGCCGGTATACAGCGGGTCGGCAAATGCCTTCAGGTCCTCCACCGGAATGTCGAACGAGTACCACTGGCCGTCGCGGTAGAAGTCGCCAACCAGGCCGTAGGTGGTGTTGCCGTCGACAAACGGCGTCTCGCCAAGAGCCACCTTTGCGTTACCCACCCACACCGAGTGTGTGATGTGGTGAATGCTGTCGTTGCTCATCATCGACAAGTGCAGCGTGTAACTGTCGTCAATCATGCTCAGGTCCTTTCCGGTGCCATTGCCGCCCGTCGAGGCTAAGCCTAAGCCCGACCAGCCTTGCGGAGCAGCAACGGTGTACGAGCCATAGCCTTCCTCCTCGCCGAATGCGTTGACGCCCTGTGATACAGCGGGTGTGTAAGTGCCATCCCAAATCCACAGGAAGTTGCTCACGTCGTTCACGCGATAGTCGGCCAGCGTGGCATCGGCGATGCGCTGTGCCTCGTTTTCGCCAAGGTAAAGCAGCACATAGTCGCCATGATTGTCGAGGTCGAAGGTTGGGTTGCCCTCATCGTCGAGCGAGCGCGAGCCGTACTTGCCCAGAACCGGGTCAACCTCGGGCTTGTCGGTGTCGCTGTGCTTGCGATAGAAGAAGATGTTGTCGAATTGCAGTTGAGTGCCTGCTACGCCGCCGCTCAGGAACGAAATCACGTTGCCGGTGTAACTGTCGGCTGTGGTCTCGAAGGGCGAGCCAGAAACCGAGCGGATCAGGCTGAACGGGATGTCGAACGAGCACCAGCGGCCGTCGCGCTTGAAGTCGCCAATCAGCATCGGGCCATTCGACGAGCGGCCGATGGTGAACTGTGCCGCGCCAACGCCCATCGTGTGGCTCATGTGGCTGATCATGTCGGTGCCGCGCATCGACACGTGCAGGTAGTAACTGTCGTCGAGCATGCTCAGGTCTTTGCCGTGGCCCGCTGCCGAGGCATAGCCCAGGCCCGACCAGCCGACATGGGTCACCTCATAAGAGTTGTATTTTTCGTCCAGACCGAACGAGTTCACACCCTCGCTGGGCAGGGCTTGGTAAGTGCCGTCCCATACCCACAGGAAGTTGTTCACGTCATCAACATTGTAGTCGGCCACAATGTTCTCGGCGCCCATCTGGTCCTTCACGCCCTGGCTGGTGCCAATGAGCACGTAGTCGTAAGCGTCGTCGAAGTCAAAGGTCGTCATGCTATTCTCGTCGAGCGACAGGCTGCCGTAGCGGCCCAGGTTGGTCTCCTCGTCGACGGTGGGCAGTTCAACGTTGTAATTGTCGTTTTTGTAGAAGAATACGTTGTCGAATTGCAGTTGTGCGCCACCAACGCCGCCACTCAGCACTGCGAACACGTTGTCAAGGATGTTGTCCACGGGCTCGTTGTAGATGGGGTCGGCGAGGTTGAGAAGAATCGACACCGGGATGTCAAACGAACACCAGCGGCCGTCGCGCTTGAAGTCGCCCAGAACGGGATACGACGCGCCGTTGTCGACAAAGTTGGCGTTGCCGATGGTGAAATGAGCGTTACCCACCAGCATGGCGTGCGAGGTGTGCATCAGTTGGTCGGTGCCACGCATGGCGAAGTGCAGGATGTAACTGTCGTCGATCATGCTCAGGTCCTTGCCTTGGTTCTTCGAGGCGTAGCCTAAGCCCGACCAGCCTTGCGGAGCAAGTACGGTGAACGAACTCCAAGGCTCTTCCAGACCGAACGAGTTGACGCCCTCGCTCTCTCGGGCACTGTAAGTGTTCTCCCAGACGTAGAGGAAGTTGTTCACGTCGTCAACATTGTAGTCGGCAATGACCTTGTCGCCCATCTGGTCCTTCACGCCCTGGCTGGTGCCGATGAGCACGTAGTCGTAACTGTTTTCGAAGTCGAAGGTCGACTGGCCGTTCTCGTCGAGCGACAGGCTGCCGTAGCGGCCCAGGTTGGTCTCCTCGTCGGGCAGAATCTCGGGCTCATCGTCGCCACCCTCCGAACCGTCGGGCGTGATGTAGTCCTTAGCATCGGCCTTTTGATAGATGCGCACATAGTCCACCATCATGTTCTGCTCGCCGTTGTTGAGCGCGGTGATGCCGGCACTGTTGTAAATGTTGGGTATGGTGCCGCCCACGGCCACATTGAGCAGCACAAAGAACTGCTTGTGGAAGTAGTTTCCGGGCGAGTTCTGCTGCGAGTGGTCGTCGATGTTCATCACGTAGTAAGGATCGGCATTGGGGTAGCGGTCGCGGTCCAGGTACATGGCAATCTTTTCCTCGTCCCACTCCACGGTGTAGAGGTGGAACTCGTCGTCCTGGAGGCTGTAAGGCGCCGTGTACTGCTTGCCGTACATGGGGTGCTCACCGTTGGTGTACGGTCCCCAGTGCAGCGCGCTGATGATCAGGCGGTCCTGCGTGCCGGCGCTGATACCGGCGCTGCTGCCGGCCTCCAGCACGTCCACCTCGCCACAGTAGGGCCACGTGGTGCCGGTGCTCATGTCGTTGCCCATCATCCAGAATGCGGGCCACAAGCCGTTGGCGGTGTGGGGCAGTTTGATGCTCGCCTCGAGCAAGCCGTGCTTGAAGGCGACTTTGCCCATAGTGTTCACGCGGCCCGAGGTGAACTCGCGGCCGTTTGTGTTCTCGCGACGGGCGGTAATCACCAGGCACCCGTCAGCCACACGCACGTTGTTGGCGCTGTAGTATTGCAACTCGTTGTTGCCGCCACCATTGCCGTTGATTTCGATGTTCCATGCCTGGCTGTTAAGGGCATCGCCCTCAAACTCATCGGCATAAATCAGTTCATAATCATCGGGATTGGGCGCCGCAAGACGCTGGGCACTCGATGTCGCTGCCATCATGCCCATCAGTGGAAGTAACATCCACATCATTTTTCTGTAATTTTTCATCTCGATGGTAAAAAAGAGTTTTGGTTATTTATATAAAGAGGAGTATTTACTTGTTGTGAACCCGGTCAGAAGGCTGTCCAGCCCTGCGCGCGGATTTCCAACTCGGCATTGTCGCGCGTCACTAAGCAAGCGCCAAGTTCGGGCTTGGTGATGCGTCCAATGAGTTTGGCCGTCTTCATCTGCGCCACCTTCTCGTGGTCGGTGAGTTTGACGGTGAATAACAGTTCGTAGTCTTCGCCGCCGTTCATGGCTGCCGTGACGAGGTTCATGTTGAACTCCTCGGCCATGAGCGCCGTCTGGTAGTCGATGGGAATGCGGTCCTCGTAGATACGGCACCCGACGTTGCTGGCCTTGCAGATGTGCAGCAGTTCGCTCGACAGGCCGTCGCTCACGTCAATCATCGACGTGGGGCGCACGCCCAGTTGGCGCAGTTCGTCAATCACGTCGCGGCGCGGCTCGGGCTTGAGTTGCCGCTCCAGGATGTACTCACGGCCGGCAAAGTCGGGCTCGAAGTCCTTTATGCCCTCCGACACGCTGCGCTCGCGCTCCAGCAACTGCAGGCCCATGTAGGCCGCGCCCAGGTCACCGCTCACGCACACCAGGTCGGTGTCGCTGGCGCCGCTGCGGTACACCACGTCGCCCTCGGCAGCCTCGCCAAGGCACGTGACGCTGATAATCAGACCCGTGACGCTCGCGCTCGTGTCGCCGCCAACCAGGTCAACGCCGTAAGCCTCACAGGCCAGGCGCATGCCGGCATACAGTTCCTCGATGTGCTCCAGGGTGAACCGCTTGCTGATGCCCAGCGACACGGTGACCTGGCGCGGAGTGCCGTTCATGGCGTAGACGTCGCTCAGGTTCACCACGATGGCCTTGTAGCCCAGGTGCTTCAGCGGTACGTAGCGCAGGTCGAAGTGGATGCCTTCGAGCAAGAGGTCAGTCGTCACCAGCGTCTCTTTGTCGCCGTAGCGAAGCACGGCACAGTCGTCGCCCACACCGCGGCGGGTCGACGCGTTGATGCTCTCCATGCCCTCGGTGAGGTGGTCGATCAGGCCAAATTCGCCCAGGGTCGAAATCTCGGTCTCTTTCATTGCTGTGGGGGATTATAACTCGTCAAACTGGTTGATTATTTCTTGCATCACGAGTGTCATGATTGGCTCGGCGGCGGCAGCGGCCTGCTGCACCTCCTCGTGCGACACCTCGGAAACAATGCCCTCGACGCCCAGGTCGGTAATCACGCTCATGCCGAACACCTCCATGCCGCCATGGCGAGCCACAATCACCTCGGGCACGGTGCTCATGCCCACGGCATCGCCGCCAATGCGCCAGAAGTAGCGATACTCGGCGGGTGTCTCGAAGGTGGGGCCTTGCACGCCCACATACACGCCCTCGACCAAGCGGAGGTCGCGAATGGCGGCAATCTCACGGGCCTTGGCAATCAGCCGCGGACTGTAAGCGTCGTTCATTCCGGGGAAGCGGGGACCCAGTTCAGGATGGTTCTTTCCGCGAAGGGGATGGTCGGGAAACAGGTTGATGTGGTCGGTGATAATCATCAGGTCGCCGATGCGGAAATCGGGGTTCATGCCGCCGGCGGCGTTCGACACAAAGAGTGTCTTCACGCCCACGGCCTGCATCACGCGCACCGGGAAGGTGACCTCCTTCATGTCGTAGCCCTCGTAGTAGTGGAAACGGCCCTGCATCGCCATGATGCGCTTGCCTCCAAGCATGCCGAAAATCAGACGGCCCTGGTGGCCCTCGACGGTCGATACGGGGAAGTTGGGAATCTCGTTGTAGGGCAGGGCGTGCGTAATCTCGATGTGGTTCACCAGTTCGCCCAGGCCGGTGCCAAGGATGATGGCTGTGCGCGGCATATCGCCCACTTTCTCACGCAGGTATCTTGCCGTAGCGTTAATTCTCTCAAGCCAATTGATTTCTTCTGTCATTATGATGTGTTTTTGCGGTTGTTCTTTGTGTTAGAATAGTGGAGACTTGAGTTTGTCGCATTTTGGCAAGCAGTGCTGTGTGGCAAGCGTTACAATGTCGTCGATTCGTCGATTTTCTTGGTCAGCGTGCCAATGAAGTCTTTGTCGTCGAGTTCCAGGAAGCCCACCCTGATGGGGATAAAATAAATGGTGTTGCGTTTCTCGGGAGGGAAGTAGGGATTGTTGAGGATGCGCACCATGTCCTTCTCGGTGGTGATGATGTACTTGCTGCGCCCAGGCAGGCCGTCAAAGATGTTGAAGATGTCGATGAAGTCCTTGCGGGTGAAGTAGTGGTGGTCGTCGTAGTGCATCACCTTCACCGTCGCGGCAAACTGGCGCAGATAGCGCACCAGCGGCTTGGCGTTGGCGATGCCGGTCACGCACAGCACGGTGTCGTCGGCGGTCAGCCACGACAGGCTCGGCAACTGTGGGTTGGGGATGGGGAACACCGGCACGGGGTCGGCGTAGCGGATGTTTGAGAAGAACAGATCCTGATAGGGGAACAGTGCCAGGTTTTCCTTCATCATGCGTATGTCCACGGCATTGATGTCGCTCGGACACTTGGTGACAACCACCACGTCGCTGCGAAGCAGGCTATGCACCGGCTCGCGAAGCATGCCCAGCGGGATGAGTTTGTCGGTAAACGGCGGGCGGCTGAAGTCCACCAGCACGATGTTCACCTTGGGCTTAACATAGCGGTGCTGGAATGCGTCGTCGAGGATAAACAGGTCGATGTCGGGGTTGATGCGAAGCATCTCGTGGATGCCCTTGCGGCGGCTCTCGCACACGGCAAGGGTGATCAGCCCGTTGAATTTGTGGAATATCTGGTACGGCTCGTCGCCGATATCGCGTGGCGACAGCGAGTCGGTGGCAAGGATGAAGCCGCTGGTGGCACGCTTGTAGCCGCGGCTCAGAACGCCAATCTTGTAGCGGCGGCACAGAGCCTCGATGATGTACTCCACGTGCGGGGTCTTGCCCGTGCCGCCTGCCGTGATATTACCCACGCTCACCACCGGAACATCAAAACTCTCTTGAGGCAACCAGCCGAGGTTGAACAGCGTGTTGCGCACCCACACGCACGCCCCGTACACCCAAGAGAAGGGTGTCAGCAGGGCGTTCATGATGTTTTTCCGCTGTTGCTTGTTCAATATTTTCGTCAGGTCGATCAATGCAATGGTGGTTGGTGGTTGTGGCTGGATGACGCTCTCAATGCGTGTCTCAGTCGAGAATTGCGCTCTCGGGCATCAGGCACAAGATGTGGTCGCGGCGAAGGATGGCTTGCAGTTGCTTGTGGTACTCGTAGAGAATACCCATCTCGCCACGAAGGCGCTCCTCGTAGCGAATGGCCATCATTTCGTCGAACATCTCGGTGAATTTCGCGTTGAGGTCAGGATAATTCTCGGTCTTGTATTTGTCTTCCTTGAGGTTGGCCTTCTTGGCAACCCACTTCACCGCGTCGGCAATGTTGCCAAACTCGTCGACCAGGCCGATGCTTTTGGCGGTCAAGCCGTCCCACACGCGGCCCTCGGCGATGCTCTTAATTGAGTCTTGAGTCATCTTTTCGCCCACTACGGCACGGCGGCCGTCGGCACAACGCTTGGTGAACAACTCGTAGCCGCGGTTGACCATGTTCTGCAGCGCGTCGAGTTGCTGCGGAGTGAGTTTCTTGCCCATCACGCCCATGTCGGCATTGGCGTGGGTCTTCACCACGCTCACATTTACGCCGAGTTTATTCTCAATAAGGTCGTTTAAACTCGGAATCACACCGAAGATGCCTATGCTGCCGGTGATGGTGGTGGGCTCGGCAAAGATGCGGTCGGCGTTGCACGAGATGTAGTAGCCACCCGACGCTGCGTAGTCGCCCATCGACACGGCAACGGGCTTGCCAGCGCGCTTAAACTCGTCGATGGCGTGCCATATCTGCTCCGAGCCGAAGGCGCTGCCGCCGGGTGAGTTCACGCGCAGCACCATGCCCTTGATGTCGTCGTTGTCCTTGAGTTCAAGGATGGTCTTGCTCAACTTCTCGCTGTTGATGCCCTCTTCCGTGCCGAGGCCGCTGCCGCCGTCGTCAATGCCGCCAACGGCATACACCACGGCAATCTTGTCGCCACTCACGCGGGCCTCCAGGTCGTCGGCAATGTCGCTCGGCGTGACGTAGTGCAGTTTCTCGTCCTTGTCGACGTCGGTGAGCGCGCGCAGTTTGTCTTCAAACTCGTTGCGATAGCACAATTTGTCAACAAGGTGCAACGTCACGAGTGTGTCGGTGGGTGCCGTCGCAAGCACGCCGTTAACAAGTTGGTTGAATTGATCCACCGGAATCTTGCGCGAGGCGGCAATGCTGTCGCCCAGGCTTTTCCAGATGCTGCCCATGTAGTGCTCTTGCTGGAGGCGGTTCGCCGGGCTGATGCTGTCGAGCATATACGGCTCGACGGCGCTCTTGAACGTGCCCACCCTGATCACCTGCATCTCAACGCCTACCTTGGCCAGCAGGTTTTTCATGTAGGGGGTTGCCGACGCCATGCCGTGGATGTCGAGGCTGCCCTCAGGGTTGATGAATATCGAGTCGGCAACGCTGGCGAGATAGTAGTCACCCTGCGAGAAGCCCGAGTAGCCGTATGCGTAGATGAATTTCTTGCTCGCCTTGAAGTCGACCAGCGCGGCACGCAGCGCCGCACGTGTTGCCGGAGCGGCCGACGAGCCGTTGCACTCCAGAACGATGCCCTTGATATCATCGTTCTCCTTGGCCTTCTCGATGGCGTTAATCACCGTGTTCAGGCCCATGGTCTTCGGCATGCCGCCACCTTGAAGCATGGTCATAAAGTCGAAGTTGGTGCCGTTGTCGCGCTCCAAAATCTCGCCCTCGAGATTGATGCGAAGCAACGTGTTTTTAACCACAGAGGCTTTACCGTTCATATTACCGCCCATGCTCATCATGGCGATGCTGGTGATTATCGCCGAAATGACAAAGAATGTCAGCGCGAGAATCACGCCAACAAACGAGCCACACACTACGAGCAAAAATTTCTTCATCATGATGCGTCAGTGTTTTTTAATTAACGTATTGAAATTCGGTTGATTAACAACGTGAGCGCGCGGGCGCGCACAACGGCGTCTCAACTCAACCAACAAAGTTAAGCAAAATCTTTCATTCAACGGGGATTGGCGGCATCTTTTTTTTGAAAAAAGTTTTCCGCAGCACGACAATCGCCACCGCCGTTACGACAGCGCTGCATAGCGCGAGCCAGGCGAATGAGCCGTCTTGAGGCACGCCCAGGTGGTCGACGGCATCGCTGGGAATGAGGCCGCAGTTGTCGAGATAGGTTCCCACGACAACGACCGAGTTGTTGAGCGCGTGGGCGATAATGGGCACCCACAGCGAGCGGGTCCACCACAGCAGATAGCCCATCCAGGCACCCAGCAGCAGGCGGGGCACAAAGCCGTAGAATTGCATGTGCACTGCGCTGAAGACTGCCGCCACAATCCAGATTACCGCGTGCCCGTGCCGCCACTCGGGCGACATCAGGCGCGCCATGCCGCCGCGGAAGAAGATCTCCTCGCTCACGCCGGCCATCACGCCCACCACAAAGAGGTTGAGCAGCATTTTCCACACGCTGGTGCCGGACATCATCTCTTTGGTCACCTCGCCGGCGGCGTCCTCGCTGGTGCGCAGCAGGTTCTCCAGCCACTCAAATGCCGAGGGCAGGGTGAGGCCCTCGTTCCACGCCACAAGCCAGTTCATCGCCGGCAGCGACACGGCCATCACAATTATTACGCCCACCACGGCGCGCCAATTGGGGGCCTCTGTCAGGCACATGAAGCGCATGGGCTTGCGGTAGCATATGGCAACAGCCAGCACGGCAGGCAAAATAAACACTGCGAAGTCTTGCAGAAGTATGACAGCGTGCAGCAATTTGTCGGAAGCGAGCAAAAACAGCGCGGCTGCAACACTGGCCACAATAAGCCCTCCAAGCGCCAGGCCCAACAAAATGAGCACGCGCGTCGAGGCTGAAAAATGTCGTCGTTCTATATTAAGCATTTTTAATGGTTTTATTGCGACAAAATTACAAAACAATATCTAATTTTGGAAAAAAAAATGAAGTTATGAATCGCTTTATAATCATTTTGACCCTTCTGGCATTGGCTAATGTGGCTGGTGCACAGATAATTGAACAAGTCGAGCCGCAACTCGAAGTGTTGACTCCGGCGCAGCCCAAGAACCTCTCTAAGCAAGAGCGCAAGGCGCTGGAACGCCGCGAAAAGGAACTCAAGGACTCGCTGGCCTACGAAAAGGCCGGCCGCGCACTCGCTAAGGGCTATTTTGTCATCCTCGCCGACCGCCTGCTACTGGGCAGCCAGGTGTATGTGGCGGCACAAATCAACAGCAACTCCAACTTTGTGCTCGTACAGGGCGAGAAAGGCATCGTGCAACTTGCCTTCAACAATGGCCGCATGGGCGCCAACGGGCTTGGCGGAATGACGCTTGAAGGTACGGTGGGCAACGTGAAGTTCGACATGGACAAGAAGGAAAATCTCACCTACAATTACAGCCTCGTGGGCCGCGACGTGAATGCCCATGTGAGCATCACCGTCTATGCCGGAACGGGCCGCGCAATGGCCATCGTGACCCCAACTTTCGGTCGCAACCAAATCACCATCTACGGCAAGTTGGTGCCATATGTGCGCCCGCGCAATTAAGCCTCATTAATTCTTAAAAGACAGCGCAATACGCGCTGTTGCTTAAACAAAAACTCCTTAAAGCGAAACTTTAAGGAGTTTTTGTTTTATAACCCTAGTAAATATAGAATCTCTAGGGTTTCTAGGATATCTAGTATCTCAAGTTACCTGATCTCTTTCACGCCATTCTCATCGAACCACTGGAGCATCTGCTTGGCATACCCGTCGGCGGGAGTGAGAGGCTCGCTGATCGACTTCATCATGCGGGCGGCACGCAGCGGAGCGCCCTGGCCATTGTCGCCTCCCTCGCTCAGGTAGGCAACCAGGTCGATGATAAACTGCCTAATGTCGAGGCCCGAGTCTTGGCACATCTCAAGCATTGCCTGGGTGTCGAGGCCAAGTTCCTCGAGTCTTGCCAGCACGGCGGCAACTATCAGGTCCATATCCATATCTTGGCCGGTGGCACCTTCAATCTGTTCGACAATTGAGGTGATTACGGCGCGGCAGTCGAAGCCGGCTGCGTCAAGGGCGCGCATGGTGGCAATCACATCGAGGTCGCCGCTCAGCAGCGTAGCCAGGGGCTCGTTGAGTTCGCCGTCGGTGTACATCATGGGCCATGCCTTGATGGCGGCAATGCTCTGGGCCAGATACACCAGCGTGGCCGACAGGTGACCCAAATTGGGCACTACGAAGTTGGTCTGAAGGTGGGTCTTGCCGGGGATGATGCTGGGCTCGAAGCCATATTGCTCCAGGTGGCGAAGCAATGGGCGGGCCGACTGCACAGGCACGTAGTCGTCGCCGCGCGAGTGGAAGATGTACATGCGCTGGCTCGGGTCGGGAACCCAGCCGGTGGCGAGGCTGTTCTGCTCAAACAGCGCCTGAACCACCTTCGACTCGGGGCTCTCCAGGTCGCAGTAGGGTGCGGTAAGAATCTCATGCACCTTCTTTTCGCGGCCTATCGAGTCGCACACAGGCCATGACGAGTAGTTCTTCGAGTTCACCCACTCGTCGATGCGGCTGGCGATGTAAGGCGTGAACACATCGTCGTAGTTCAGGCCCAGGTGTTGCGTCTCGTTGAGCGACACCATCAGCAGGGCGAGCACGGCGTTGTAGGCGGTGCTGTCAAGTTCGATATACTGGCGATAGCACTCGAGGATGTCCGAGGGGCCGCCGCCTGAGAAGGTCTTGTCGAACGAGATGCGGTCGCTGAACTCCATGTCGCGCAGTTTCTGCGTGGCCAGGGCGTCAAAGCCGCCGCTCGAATAGCCCACGTTGAAGGTCAGCGGGCCACAGTCGATGCCCATTTCCTCGAGCAGGCGCTTGCCGGCAAGCAGGCAGTCGAGCGAGGCGTGAGCGTTGGCAACGCCCTGCAGGTAAGCCTGCGGGAAGCGCACCGTGGCACCGAAGCCGTAGAAGTCGCTCTCGATGATGATGTAGTTGGGGTTAAACGGATTGGCAAGGAAGACCGACTCCAGCGTGTTGTAGTCCTGGGTAGGAGCCTCTTTGCGGTTGAAAATCGTGTAGTGGTTAAACAGCAGCACGCCCTCGCTCGGGTCACCCTCCATAATGTTGATCGGGATGATGATGCGGGCACTCATTGTGATGGAGTCGCCCTGCGGATCGACGGTGGGGTAGAGGAAGCAGAATTGGCGCACCGGGCGGGTGCCCACGCTGAAGCCCTCATATTCAAATGTCATGTCCTCGTCCCATTCGCCCGGAAGCAGCATCTCGCGGGTGCCGACCTCCAGTTCGTCAAACTCGACGTCGGTGGTCTCAATCACCTGGCCGTCGTAGGCCGTCAGCGTGATGGTGCCGTCATCGTTGAAGTCGACAGCCGACAATTCCGACGATGTGATGCCATGAATCGTGCCGTCGGCAAGTTTGTACTTAATCACCATTGAATGTGCGCTTGCGGCTACCAGCACGGCGGCAACCAGCAGCATAGTGTAGCGTAAAATCTTTTTCATGGCCTTCACTTTTTAATGAGTTTATACACCTTTTCTCCCTCGCGCACCACGTAGATGCCTTGCGAAAGGTTGTTCACATCGCCCACCAGGCGGCCCTGAAGGTCGTACACCTGGCGCAGAGCGCTCTGCTCGTCGCTGTTGACGCGCACGGTCTCAATACCGGTCATCTCTTCTCTGGTGACGAGCGTGAAGTCGACGTTGTTGCGTACATCGCCATCGACATATTCCACCGTCACTTGCTCGCGGTCAAAAGTGATGCGACGCACTTGGCGGCCTTGCTCATCGACGGCGCCCATCGTCTGAGCGCTCACGCAGCATGCCGTCATGCAGCACGCCGCCGTTAACAGTAGTTTGGTCGTCTTCATAAGCATTTGATTATATTAATAATGTATGTTGTTAATCACTCAATCATTTTTAAGAACTCGTCCTCGCCGATGATGGCGATGCCGAGTTTGCGGGCCTTCTCCAGTTTTGCAGGGCCCATGTTTTCGCCGGCGAGCACGTAGTCGGTGACCTTGCTGATTGAACTCACGTTCTTGCCGCCGTTCTGCTCAATCAGCGCCTTGTACTCCTCGCGCGAGTGGCGCGCGAAGGTGCCGCTGATGACGATTTTCTTGCCCTCCAGGCGGTCGCTGCGGCCCTCCAACTCGCTCTCGCTGAGGCGCATCTGCACGCCGGCGGCGCGCAGGCGCTCCACGATGTCGCGGTTGCGCGGCTCGGCAAAGTAGTCGACGATGCTCTGTGCGATTTTCGGGCCAATCTCGGGGATGGCGGCCAGCCGCTCGGCATCCATGGCCATCAGCGTGTCGATGTCGCCCACGTGGCGCGCCAACACACGCGCCGTCGTCTCGCCCACGTAGGGTATCGACAGCGCGAAGATCACCCGGGCAAACGGCACCTGCAGCGAGTCGGCGATGCCGCGCAGGATGCGCTGCGCGCTCTTGCTCTGGAAGCGGTCGAGCGACGTGAGTTGGGCCTCGGTGAGCGTGTACAGGTCGGCCACGTCGTTCACCAGGCCCGCGCGGTGCAGCGCGATGGCCACCTCCTCGCCGATGCCGTCGATGTTCATCATGTGGCGGCCCACGAAATGCTCGATGCGCCCCGTGATTTGCGGCTCGCACGACCAGCGGTTGGGGCACACCCAGGCCGCCTCGCCCTCGACGCGCTCCAGCGGAGTGCCGCACACCGGGCACTCGCGAACAAACGGAAGCGGCTGCGAGCCGGGTTGTCGCTGTTTGACATCTACGCCCACAATCTTTGGGATTATCTCGCCGCCCTTTTCCACGTACACCATGTCGCCGTCGTGGATGTCGAGTTGGCGTATCACGTCTTCGTTGTGCAGCGAGGCGCGCTTGACGATGGTGCCGCTCAGCAGCACAGGCTCCAGGTTGGCCACGGGGGTGATGACGCCCGAACGGCCCACCTCGAACGACACGCTCAGCAACTTCGTGCTCTCGCGCTCGGGGGCAAACTTATAGGCTATTGCCCAGCGCGGACTCTTGGCGGTGCTGCCAAGGTTCAACTGCTGGTGCAACGAGTTGATTTTGAACACCAGGCCGTCGGTGGCCACCGGCAGGCCCTTGCGTGCCGTGTCCCAGTGGGCGATAAACTCGCGCACCGCGCCCAGCGACGCCAGCACCTCGGTGACGCCGGTCTTGAAGCCCCAACTCTTCAGGGCCTCGATGCTCGCCGTGTGGGTGGAGTAGGGCAGGCTGTCGCCCAGCAAGAAGTAGAACACCGCGTCCAGGCCGCGGCGCGCCACCTCGGCGCTGTTCTGCAACTTCAGCGTGCCGGCCGCCGCGTTGCGCGGGTTGGCGAAGAGCGGCTCTTCGTTGTAGGCACGCTCGCGGTTCAGTTCCTCGAAGCGCGCCCACGGCAACACGATCTCGCCACGAACCTCGAAACGGTCGGGCCAGTTGCCGCCGGCTGGCAACTCCAGCGGAATGCTTTTTATAGTTATCACATTGGATGTCACGTCGTCGCCACGGATGCCGTCGCCGCGGGTCACCGCGCGCACCAGCCGGCCGCCCTCGTAGGTCAGCGAGATGCTCGTGCCGTCGTACTTCATCTCGCCCACGATCTCGCTCGGCTCTCCGCCCAGCGCGTCCTGGGCGCGCCGCAGGAAGTCCTCCACCTCCTCGATGCTGTAACTGTTGCTCAGCGACTGCATCGGCCGCTCGTGCGCCACCTGCTCAAAACCCTTGCTGATGTCGCTGCCCACGCGTTGCGTCGGCGACAGCGGGTCGGCATACTGTGGGTACGACGCCTCCAGGTCTTGGAGTTCACGCAGCAGCGCGTCAAACTCCTGGTCGCTGATTGTAGGCGCGTTCAGCACGTAGTAGTTATGGTTATGGCGGTTAAGCACCTCCCGCAACTCCAATATCCGTTGTTCAAACAAATCCATAGCATCAAACTTTGATTTTGCAAAGTTAATCATTTTTTTCCATACTTTTATTAATAAAATGCAAATTCCACCACAAATTCCACCACAAATCAAACAAAATTCTCCATCAGGAATGTCTTTTTGGCCTTAATGATTTTGGGTCAAAGTGGGCTTGTGAGGTGGTTTTTTGGGGAAAGTGTTGTGTGGGGTTTGGATTTTTTTATTAAATTTGCATTTATAATGTGTTCTGCGGGTTGCTCGTGGCCTGGGTGACGCATGCAACATGCAGATAGTGAGAAAATTATTATTAACTACTTAATATTTTCTATGAAACGACTTTTGTTACTTTTTGTTGGGCTCTGCGCGCTGGTTATGTCGGCGCAGATCCCTAATGCCGAGGAGACGTTCAACCTGGCAATGACGCAGGTCAATGCCGGCCAGTACACCGAGGCAATTCCCAACTTCCGCGCTGCTGCCGACGCCGGTTACGCGCCCGCAATGGTGTGGCTGGGTTTTTGCTACTATCAGGGCAATGGCGTGGAGCGTTCGTATCCCGATGCATTTAAATGGTTTGAGAGTGCTGCCGCCCGTGGCGACAAGGACGGCCAGTACAACGTCGCCCGCATGTATGAGCGCGGCGAGGGTGTGAAACAAAACTATGCCGAGGCCGAGCGCTGGTATGGCTTGGCTGCCGCCCAGGGCGATGCCCAGGCTGCCGATGGCATGGAGCGTGCCCGCCAGAAACGCCTGGCCATGGAGCAGGCCGCTGCCGACAGTCTGGCACGCGTGCAGAACGAGCGTTACGCTCACAGCATCGAGGGTCTGTGGCCCCGCCGCGGCCGCCTCGCCGTGGATGCCGGCTATACGCTGGGCATGGGCTCTGAGCCGAAACTCGACCGTATCGACGCCAGCGTGAGTTATGGCTACCAGGTTGCCACCAACGTGCGCCTGGGTGCCGGTGTTGGCGTGAACTATTTCAGCGACCTCGAGAAGAGCGCGATCCCCATCTTCGCGCTGGTGCGTTTCGACCTGCCGTCGATGCACGGCACCAAGCCGTCGGGACCGTTTGTCGAGTTGCGCGCGGGTTATGCCGCCGGCGACATGAGCGGTCTGTATATGTCGCCCTCAGTAGGCTACCGCCTCGGTCTGTCGCCCACTATGGGCCTGAACATCGGTGTGGGCTACACGCTGCTGAAATATAAATATGATTTCAAATACCTCAACGCTGACTACGACCACAACTTCAACCTGGGTGGCCTGTCGTTCCGCGTTGGCGTAGAATTCTAACCAGTTAATCACCTATAAAACCATACAGAAATGAATAAGAAAAGCATAATTCTCAAGTGGGCTCTCGCTCTGGTGATGCCCGCATTGGTGGCCACGACACTTGCCGGTTGCGGCAACGACGAGGATCCGTTCTACGATATCGCGGTGGCCGAGGTGATGGACAAAGGCGGCAACTCCGGTGGCGGAGGCGGCGGTGGCGAAACGCCGGGTGGCGGCGGCAGTACCGTCAGCGAGGTGCTCAAAGCCCTCGAGGCCAACATGGTGAGCGTGCCCGCCGGAACATTCTCGATGGGCGCTCCCAGCAGCGACAACGACGCTGCCGACAACGAGATGCCCCAGCACCAGGTCACTCTGGCTGCTTACAAGATTTGCAAGTACGAGGTCACTCAGGAGGTGTGGATTGCCGTGATGGGCTCCAACCCCTCGAGCGTCAAGGGCAACAAACTGCCTGTGACCGATATCACCTATGACGACTGCTTGGCCTTCATCACCAAACTTAACGCCATGACGCGCCTCAACTACCGCTTGCCCACCGAGGCCGAGTGGGAGTATGCCGCAATTGGCGGCGTCGCTCAGGCCGTTTACAAATATGCCGGTGGCAACACCTTGCGCGATGTGTGCTGGGCTGCCAGCAACAGCGAAAACAAGACTCACGAAGTGGGTGGCAAGCAAGCCAACCAACTGGGCCTCTACGACATGAGCGGTAACGTGGCTGAGTGGTGCCTCGACTGGTACGGTGTCTACTCCTCCGAGGCGCAGACCAACCCCACTGGCCCCACCACGGGCAGCCGCCGTGTGCTGCGTGGCGGTAGCCGCATGGACCAGGCTTCGGGCGTGCGCGTGACCAGCCGCTCGTATGCTGTTCCGACAACCAAGAACAACTATACCGGCCTCCGTCTGGTTCTGTAATACCGACCCTCGGCATAGTGCCACAAAACAGCGAGGCGGCCCCCATACGGCCGCCTCGCCGTTTTTCCGCCAGGCCCCAGCCCCCAGCCTTGTTGCTACCCGGCCCCGGCCAGGCCAGTTCGCTATGCCACGGCTGTGTCGTGGCCCGTCGTGGCTGTTTTGGCTGTTTTGCGCTTGAAAACTTGCGTGGCATGTTTTTTCTCATTATTTTTGCCACAAAAGCACAGTAATGGATCACGACCAATTCAAAGCCAAAAAGCAATGGGCCGGCGAGTCCAAGCCGTCGATGAAACGTCGGCGTTTGGGCCACGACTACCGAAGCCGCCGCATCTACATGCTCACCCTGACTGTCGAAGGACGGCGGCAACTGCTGGGGCACATCACAGGCAACGGGCAATCGGAGCCTGCCGAGATGCACCTCAGCCCATTGGGGCAGGCTGTGAGCGATGCAGTGCTTGGCATTCCTAACTACTACCCGGCAATCAGAATCATCGTCCACCAGGTGATGCCCGATCACCTTCATGTCGTCCTTTTTGTCACTGAGCGCATCCCTGTCCACCTCGGGCGGGTGGTCAATGGCTTCAAGACGGGTTGTAATAAAGTTTACCGCGATCTTATGAGGCAAGGACTGCTCGATACCAACCTTCCCGCGCTGTGGGAAGAGGACTACAATGACACCATCCTCGACCGGAAAGAGCAATTTGCTCGCATGAAGAACTATGTGCTCGACAATCCTCGCCGCTACGCAATAAAACGTGCCAACCCTGACCTATTTCGCGTCCAGCGCGACGTGCGTGTGGGCGACTACACTTTTGCGGCCTTAGGCAACATTTTCCTGCTCGATGCGGCCGCGTTGCTGCAAGTGCAGTGCTCGCGCAGCCTGACCGAGGCCCAGATGATTGCCGTGCGCGACCACTTCCTGCGTGAGTGCGAGAATGGAGCGGTGCTCGTGTCGCCAAGCATCAGCCCGGGTGAGAAGATGGTGATGAGAGCGGCCTTCGAGCGTGGTTTCCCCATCGTCATCCTTCAAGAGAATGGCTTCGCGCCGCTCGCTAAGCCTGGTGGCGCTCGCTTCGACGCTTGCGCCGATGGGCGCCTACTTTTGCTTGCTCCTTGGCCCCACCATAACCGCAACATAAACATCACCCGCGACAAAGCCTTGACCCTCAATCAGATGGCCTGGGCAATCTGCAGCCAGCACGCTTGATGGGCCGCGACGCAGCCGCGGCATGGCGAACGGCCAGATAGTTTACCACGCCATTTTGTTTTTACCCAGAACCAGCCTCGCCGTTTTTCCTCCAGGCCCCAGCCTTGTTGCTTTTCACCCGGCCCCGGCCAGCCCCGTCCGCTATGCCACGGCTGTGTCGTGGCCCGTCGTGGCTGTGTCGTGGGCCAGTGGGGTGGTGTGGCCTTTTGCGGGGGTTTTGGGGCGATGGTTGATGATTTTCTGGCGATGGGTTATGATATGTCGGCGATTTTGGCTAAATTTGCAAGTTAAAACGAATTATTGACCGTGAACCAGATTGACCAACTCGCCATGCTCCCCGTGGGGGCCACGCTGCAGGACGGCAAGTATCGCATTGAGCGCTACCTGTCGAGCGGCGGCTTTGGCAACACCTATGTGGGCGTAAACGTGAAACTCGGCAGCAAGCAGATTGCCATTAAAGAGTTCTTCATGAAGAACATCACCGTGCGCGACGCCACCACTCACGAGGTGAGCGTGAGCATCGATGCCAATAAGCCCACTTTTGTCGAGCACCGCGAGAAATTTAACAAGGAGGCTCGGCGCATGTTTGAACTCGACAGCGCCCACGTGGCACGCGTGCTCGACCTCTTCGAGGAAAACAACACCGCCTATTATGTGATGGAACTCATCGACGGCGAGTCGCTCAGCGACACCGTGAAGCGCGAGGGCCCGCTCGATGAGGCGCGTGTTGTTGCCTATTTACGACAAATCGTGGCCGCCCTTGACGACATCCACCGCAAGCGCATTTGGCACCTCGACCTCAAGCCCGCCAACGCCATGGTCGACAAGCGCGATAATGTGAAACTCATCGACTTCGGAGCCAGCAAGCAGGGCACCATCGACGGCAAGATGACGTCGTCGACCGGCGGCATCGCCTATACCCCCGGCTACGCCCCCAGCGAGTTGATGGAGCAGAGCATCAAGTACTTTGGCCCCTGGACCGACATCTATTCGCTCGGTGCCACCGCCTATGCGCTGCTCACCGCGCAACATCCGCCCATGCCCAGCGAGGTGCTCAATGAGGGTGCCGCCGCCTTCGACTTCGGGCCAAACATATCGCGAGGCATGCGCGCGTTCATCTTGTGGACGATGAACTATCGTCGCAAGCATCGCCCGCAACGCATCGAAGAAGTGCAGCAGGCGCTCGACCACCTCGAGCATCTGGATGTACGCGTCGACGAGGACATGGTGGCTACCGTAAGCGATGACTCGCAGCCCGCGCCCGAGAAGAAAACCGAGCAAAAGCCTGAAAAAAAGACCGAAGAAACGCCGAAAGTTGCCACGGAGCGACAAACTGCTGAAGACCTCGGAAGGACGCAATATGGCGGCGCGCCGCAGGAGCAGCCTGTCAGTAAGCCAGCCCTCGACATCGCTGTTGCTGGCGACGAGGCGACGGTGGTGGTGGGCCGCGAAGAGGTGGCCACCGAAATCGCCGAGAAGCCGAACCGCCGACGCTGGATTATCGCCGCCGCAGTGGCTGGTGTGTTGGCCTTGGGTGGCGGCACGTGGGGTGTGATCAACATGAATCGCCAAGCACCAGAGGTTGCCGCCAGCGACACTGTGCCCGCCGACAGCAGCGGTGTTGTCACCGCAGGGCAATCAGCCCCGACAAAGCAGAGCAGCGCCCAAGCGGCCGCTCCGGCATCATCATCGGCTTCGGCATCAGCATCAGCCTCGTCGCGGACAGCAGCCGAGAACAAGAAAACCACCGGAAACCGCCAAGTCGACACCAACACGCGCGACCGTGCGGCTTCGCAGGCGGTGAACGCCACGAAAAACGAGAGCAGTTCAAGCAGCAACGCCACTGAGCATAAGGTGGAGCAACGGGCCGAGACCAAGGTCGAACCTGAAAAGAAAAAGGAACCTGTGACTCCTGTGCAAAGTCCGCGAATTAATACTAACCGAATTGATTAATAGCAGGTAATTGTCATGGATGGACAACAGACACAACATGGGGTGGGGGTGCGCGAGCGCAGCGACACGCGCCTGGACACTCCGCGCGAATATTCGGTGATTCTGCACAACGACGACTTCACGCCGATGGATTTTGTGGTGGAGGTGCTGATGAAAATCTTCGGCCACACCTTCGACGAAGCCAACACGCTGATGCTCACGGTGCACACCAAGGGCAAGGCCGCCGTGGGCGTGTTCACCTACGACCTGGCGATGACACTGGCGCAAGTCACTATGTCGCAGGCACGAGCCAGCGGATATCCCTTGCGTGCCACCTGCGAACCGGCATAAAACTTTTAAAATCAAGGAAATGGACGAATTCGACATTCAATATACCACCATGGCCGACGATGCCATCGATTGCGCTACCATGCTTGCCGAGGAGCGCAACCATGCCTTCGTCACGCCTGAGCATTTGCTTTACGAACTGATTGTGCAAGAGCCGTTTGTCACGGCCATCGACTGGTCGGGCATGGATGCCGGCGCGCTGGAGAAAGGCCTCACCGAACGGCTGAGCCTCATGCCCATCAAGGCGGCAAACGCCAAGTCGGTGATGTCGTTCCAGATGCTGGAACTGCTCGACGAGGCGCGGAAAATCGCCTTGCAGGCCGATGCTGCCGAAATCGATGTGCCAAAACTCGTGAAGGCCTTGCTGAGTCTGAAGGACTCGTGGGCGGCATATCTGCTGCAAAACATGGCCGGGCCCGGAATGGCCGAACTGATTGCCAATTTGATAAGCGCCTACCAGGAAAAAGGCGAAAACGAGGGCTTCGACTACGACTACGCCCAGGGCGCCGATGGAGCAATGCAAGGCAAGCCCGAGGCCGTCAAGTGGAAACAGTACGTGACCTGCGTCAACGACCGCGTGGCCGACCACAACCCGCTTATCGGCCGCGAGGCCGAACTGCAGCGCACCATGCAGGTGTTATGCCGCAAGGATAAGAACAACCCGCTGCACTTGGGCGAGCCGGGCGTGGGAAAGACGTCGATTGTCTACGGCCTGGCCGACCGCATTGAGCGCGGCGAGGTGCCCGAGAGTCTGCGCGGCTGCCGCATCTATCAGGTGGATATGGGCACGCTGCTTGCCGGCACGCAGTATCGCGGCGACTTCGAGGCGCGCCTTACGGCCATCATGCGCGGCGTGGAGAAGGAAGGCAACGCCATCGTCTACATCGATGAGATTCACGGCATTGTGGGCGCCGGGCGCACTGGCGACGGCAGCGTCGACGCCGCAAACATCCTCAAGCCGTTTCTCGAGGGCGGCAAGGTGCGCTTTATCGGCTCAACGACGCACGAGGAGTACACGCGGCAACTCACACGCAGCAAGGGCATGATACGCCGCTTCCAAGTCATTGATATCCAAGAGCCCAGCATCGACGAGACAATACAAATCATTCAAGCCCTCAAGCCACAGTACGAGGCGTTTCACGGCGTGAACTACGACGACGACGCCATCGCTCTGGCGGTGCGCGCCAGCGCCAAGCACATCACCGACCGTTTCTTGCCCGACAAGGCAATCGACCTTATTGACGAGGCCGGTGCCTATCTGAAAATGCAGGAACATGCCGACGATGCCGCCACGCCGCGCGTCGACTCCGACCTCATCGCTCAAGTGCTGGCCCGCGTGGCCCGCGTCGATGCCCTGCAGGTGCGCGACGACGACACGCAACGCCTGGCCTCGCTGCGTGAGCGCATCACCAGCACGGTATTCGGCCAGGACAAGGCTGTCGACAGCGTCGTCGAGGCCGTGCAGATGGCCAAGGCCGGACTGGGTGACGACAACAAGCCGCTGGCCAGCCTGCTCTTTGTGGGGCCTACAGGAGTGGGAAAAACCGAGGTGGCGAAAACGCTCGCTCGCGAACTGGGTGTGAAGTTGGTGCGCTTCGACATGAGCGAGTACGCCGAGAAGCACACCGTGGCGAAGTTTATCGGCGCACCGTCGGGCTACGTGGGCTACGACGATGGCGGCTTGCTCACCGACGCAGTGCGTCGCAACCCCGACTGTGTCCTGCTCTTCGACGAAATCGAGAAGGCGCACCCCGACATCTTCGACATCCTGCTGCAAGTCATGGACTACGCCGTGCTCACCGACAACAAGGGCCGCAAGGCGCACTTCCACAACGTGGTGCTGATAATGACCAGCAACGCCGGCGCACAGTGGGCCGCACAGGCCACCGTGGGCTTCGCCTCGCAGGTGACTACCGGCAGCGCAATGCTCACACAGGTAAAAAAGACCTTCAAGCCCGAGTTTATCAACCGACTCAGCGGTGTGGTGGTGTTCAACGACATGAGTCGCGACATGGCAAGCCTTATCCTCGACAAGAAATTGCGTGAACTGGAAGCCAAACTGGCCGACAAGCAGGTAACGATGCACCTGAGCGACGCCGCGCGCAACCACCTGCTCGACGAGGGCTTCTCGCGCCAATATGGCGCGCGAGAGATGGACCGCGTCATCAGCCAGCAACTCAAGACACTGCTCATGCGGGAGATCCTCTTTGGCAAACTCGGCAACGGCGGCGACGCCTATGTCGATTGTGTTGACGACAAACTGGTGCTGTCATGATTTTCCAACTCCCAGAAGATGAAATAGTCTTTCCCGATCCACGGCTTGGCGAGCCCGACGGACTGCTGTGCGTGGGTGGCGACCTGAGCGTGGAGCGGCTGCTGCTGGCCTACAGCCACGGCATCTTCCCCTGGTATTCCTATCGCGAGGGCGAGATACATTGGTATTGCCCTATGCAGCGGTTTGTCATCTTTCCTGCCGAGGTGCATGTGTCGCACTCGATGCGTTCGTTCATAAATAAGTGTGATTACAAGGTTAGCGTCAACGTCGACTTCGATGGCGTGATTGCCGGGTGCTCCACTGCGCAGAATCGCAACCAAATGCAGGGGGCGTGGTTAGGCAAAGACATGATTGAGGCTTATACCCAGTTACACAACTTGGGTTATGCACTAAGTGTCGAGGTGTGGGACACTGAGCGCAAACTCATCGGGGGACTTTACGGTGTCGCGATAAACCGCTGTTTCATTGGCGAGAGCATGTTTTCGCTCAAGCCAAATACCTCAAAGTTGGCACTCATCAGTTTGGCTCTTCACATGAGGTCAATAGGGTGGAGTATTATTGACTGCCAACTCGAGACGCCACACTTGCGCTCGATGGGGGCGCGCTTCATCCCATACGATGAATACATGAAAATACTCAACCAGCAATAAATGTAGATATGGCAACAGAAATTGAACACAAGTACTTGGTGCACGACATGAGTTTCGTGGCTATGGCTGTCGAGAAACATGAGATTAGCCAGGGCTACCTGTCGCGCGACACAGGGCGCACGGTGCGTGTGCGCATCATCGACGACCGCGCAGTAATCACCATCAAAGGCCCCAACAACGGTGCCACGCGGGCCGAATTTGAATACCCGATTCCCATCGACGACGCGCGCCAACTGCTCACGTTGTGTCCGCCGCCAGTGATTGTCAAAACCCGACACATTGTTCCATTCCACGGCAACCGATGGGAGGTGGATGTGTTTCACGACAGCCTGGATGGCCTCGTCCTGGCCGAACTCGAAATCCCCAGCGAGGACTACCATTACGACCGTCCGCCATTCGTCGGCAAAAACGTCACCGACGACCGCCGCTACTACAATTCCCAACTCGGCCTCAACACATAATCGCATCATGTCATTAAAACAAAAACAGCGAATCGCCAAAAGGGTGATTCGCTGTTTTTGTGGTTAAAACTGTACCGTTAGCGGGCTACCTTCATGGTGCCGGCGGCGGTGTGGATGATGTAGACGCCGTGGGGCATTGCGCTGATGTCGAGCGAGCCGTTGCCGCTGGCTACGCGGCGGCCCATCAGGTCGTAGGCGCTGATGGTGCCTTGTGCGCTCACCACGCCATTGTGCAGTGCGATGCGCTGGTCATTGTCGACGCGCTGCACACCGGTGTACTCCTCGGGGTCGACCTCGACAGCCGAGTTCTCATCGATGACAAAGTAATAGTCGCGACCGGCGCTCACGGCCACGTCGGGCAGTTGCTTGCCGTTATTCCAGTTGTTGAAAATCAGGCTGAAGTTGCCAGTCTCGGTGTCGAAGAGGAACTTCTTGTAGACGATGCCGTTGACTTCCACTTCCTCGACCCAACTCTCGCCCGGCCAAGCGCCGAACAGTTCGCTGTCGCCCCAAGCGTAGAGGCCCAAGGCGGGCCATCCGGTGAGGTCTTGAGCGTAGACGTAGTGCAGGGCGGTGGGGACGGGCGGCAGCGAGCCGCTGAAGTTCACATTGTCGATAGCCAGTGCCATTGCGGCCTGGGCGGCATCGCCGCTGGCCACGCTGATGTTCCACGCCAGGAACAGGTCGCAGCCGGCCTGTGCCACGGTGGGCAGCGTGCCACTCACGTTCACCGTCTGGCCAGGCACGCTGGCATAGCCTGCAGTGGAGGCGTCGGGGTTGAAATGTGTCTTGAAGTCGTTGCCGGCGCTGGTCCAGTTGCGGCCGTCGATTGAGTAGTAGAGTTGAACGTCGAAGCCTGCGGCGTTGGCGCCCATGCGGTATTTCTCGATGTCGTAACTCAACACGATGTCCTGGATGTTCTTGCGGCCGGTGTTCAGCAGGTGGGCATAAACGTTGACGCAGCGTGTGGCGTCGGCCACACCGGTCGAGATGCCGCCCACGGCGCGGTCGCTCTCATCGTCGGCACCAAAGTTCCACGTGCCGTTCTTGGCGTTGCTGGGCAGATTCACGCCGCCGGCGTACATCGTGTTCTCGTTTGCCGTGCGGAACATGCCCACGGTGCGCGGACCGCTGAGGATGCGGTCGATGCGCCAGCCGGTGGGCAGCGTGGCGGTGGCTTCGGTGCCCATGCCGTCGAAGTTCTCGGTGAACGTCATGGCATCTTCGTTAATCTCGATATAGGGCAATTGCTCCACCTCGGTGACAGGAGCCACGACGTGGATAAGCGCTTGCTTGGCAAAGTCGCCGCAATTCACGCTCAGCGTGTAGTCGCCCAGGGTGCCATCGCTGGTGAAGACGTGGTCGGCATCAATTGCGCCGCCGCCGTCGAGGGTGGTCACGATGGGGTTCTCGCTGTCGATGGCCATGCCAAACTGGTCGCGCAGCGTGATGGCGTAGAGCACGATACCGGCGTTGTGGTCGACAACATTGTCAAAACCGAGCAATGCCCGGCTGGCATAGTCGCGCATCTTGGCGGCCTCGGTTTGGCTTACCGAAGTCGGGTTCCAAGTGATTGTGGCGGGGTCCTCGCCGAAGATCAGGCCGTACTCCATTGCGGCGGCCATGTAGGTTGCCTTGGGAGTGGGGTGGCGGTCGTCCTCAAACCAACTCTGCGTCACCGTGCTGCCCTCGCTCTCGTAAACGTCCTCGTAGGCCACGCCAACCGGGCACAGCGTGAGGCCGAGTTCGCGAGCCAGCGCCAGATAGTTGGCCACGAAAGTCTTGTTGAAATCGGTGTAGTTGCCCCAGTCGCCACTGTAAGCCCAGTTGATGGGCAGGATAATCACCGCGTTGGGGTTCGGGCAGTACTCGCGGATGTAGTCCACCCACTGCTTCACGTTGGCGCGGAAGGCCTCGAAGTTGGTGCGTGGCAGCGAACTCTGCTCTTGCAGGATGATGTGGCTCCAGGCGTCGCTGCGAACCAGCATCTTGGCGCCCGGCGTGCCGTCTTCGGCGAGGCCGTCACCTTCGGCCCAGTGTGTGCTCAGCGGCTTGCCCAGCAGGGTGTGCTTGAGCCAGAAGGCATTCTTGCCCATGGCGGCGGCAATGTCGTTGAACATGGCGTCCTGGTCGTGGTAATAGATGAGGCTGTTGTTGAGCGAGAGCACCTTCACCTCGTCGGGGACGGTGGTTACCAGCACGACGTCGGCCGGCTCAACATCCATGCTCACGGCCACCGAGGCCACCTGCTCGAGGCTGTAGGCGCCGGTGTTGATGTCGAAGGTCACCTGGTAAGTGCCCGGCTCGGTGCTCACCGTGCCCGTGCTGCCTTTCTCCAGAGTGCCGCTAACATTGTTGCCTGTGGCGTCGGCACCGCCGGGGTTGCCCCACACGCCGCCCATGCCCAGGCGCTGGTAGATGCGCCAGTGGCTCAGGCCGTCGTCGCCGGCAAGCATGGTCACCTGGCCGGCAAATACGCCCTCGGCGTCGGTCAGCGACAGAGCGCCGCTCTCGTCCATATAGTTCCAGCCGTTGTTGTCGCCCATGACGTACACCTTGGTAAGGCCGGTGGCATCGTCGTCGCTCTCGAGCAACAGCGTGGCCTGCCCGTTGGCGATGGTGACCACGATGCGCTTGCACACGTAACTGTTGCCGCCGCACGAGATGTTGTCGTTGGTGCCCAGCACCAGGTTGTAAGGTGTGTCGATGAGCACCGACGCGCCGTTGCTGCCGTAGTTGCACGCGCTGCTCCAGTTGGCGTCGGCAACCTTAAACTGGCCGCTCAGCGTCTTGTCGTACAGCACATAGGTGCCGCCGCCCTCGTCGCTGAACTCCCAGTCCGATGGTGCGCCCCACGAGTTCACCTCGCCGCGCAGATAGATGCCCGAGGCCACAAACGGAGGCCGTGTCGGGTCGACCCATCCGGTGTAGTTGCTCGGGTCGTCGATTGGCGTTGCCTCGTCGGCGGTGACGCAGAAGTAGTGCTCGCCGGTGGCTGTGATGCTGCCGGCCGACACGCTCTTTGAACCACCGTCGGTGAAGGTGAGATCGATGTTATTGTCGCTGGCTGGCAACTCGTAGTATTTGTACGATACGCCATTGACCACCGTTGTACCGCTGGGTTCCATGGCGCCGTCGCCACAGTCGAGCAGCAGTTTGCTCCAGCGGGTCACGTCCTCGGCGTAGACGAGGCACAGGTCTTCCTCGCTGGCAAATGTTGCGCTGATGGCGACATTGTCGATGGCCAGGCCCATGGCCAGGTTGGGGCTCGATCCGGCGGCAACGCTGATGTTCCACGCCAGATAGAGGTCGGTGGCCGGCATCACGTCGACGCGAAGCGCCTTGCCCGTCACGCTGGTGACGCTGATGGGCACCTGCTCGGCGCCGATGGTCGATGCGTCGGGGCTGAAGTAGGTGTAGAAGTCGTCGCCGGCATTGGTCCAGTTGGTGCCGTCGGTCGAGTAGTACAGTTGCACGGCGAAGCCCTCAGGGTTGGAGCCGTAGCGGTACTTCTCGATGTCGTAACTCAACTCGAGTTTGCTGATTGCCTCGGTGTCGACATTGCTCAGGTGGGTCATGACGCTGATGCAGCGTGTGCCCGAAGCAACGGTGGTCGACAGGCCGCCCACGGCGCGGTCGCTGTTGCCGTCGGCTCCGAAGTTCCACGTGCCGTTCTTGGCGTTGCTGGCCAGCGACACACCACCGGTGTACATCACCACGGTCTGTGCGTCGGTCCATGTGCCAACGGTGCGGGGGGCGTTCATCTGGCGGTCAATGCGCCAGTCGGCAGGCATCGACTGGGTGGGGGCGCTACCGTCCCACATGCCGTCGAAGGTCTGCTCGACGGTGCGCGAGGCCTGACTGACGTCGATGGCGCGCACCGGCAGCGCTGCGGCAAGGAGCAGCAGCGCAAAGAGTGTGATTCCCTTGTGTTTTAGCATAAATGGTTGTTTAATGGTTGATAATGATAAAGTTCTGTTTTTTGACCCACAAATTTACGGCATTTTTTTTGTTTTCCAAATGACTATGGTAATTGGGGTTGTAAAAAGTTGAAAATTGCGCTTTTTGCTATCAAGGTCATAGTTTTATTAAGGTGCTGTTATGAAATTTGGCAGAATTTCCTTAATTTTGCAGCCTGAACAAAAATGATTTTAGATATGCTGAACACTATTTTGTTGCTTTTTGGCACTTTCGGCACGGGCGAGATTATCATCATCGTCTTTGTGGTGCTGCTGCTCTTCGGCGGCAAGAAAATCCCCGAACTCATGAAAGGCTTGGGTAAGGGCGTGCGCTCTTTCAAGCAGGGCATGAACGAGATTGAGGAAGAAATCAAAAAGCCGGCCGACGACGAGAAGGCCTCGACGGGCAACGTGATGCCCGACAACGACAAGAAGTAATCTCGCGGCCTATCGGTCATGGCTGAGGAGAAGTTGCAGGAGATGTCGTTTTGGGACCATCTCGACGCCTTGCGCGACGTGCTGGTACGCATTGCCGTGGTGGTGACTCTGGTCACCATCGCTTTATTTGTGGCCATGCCCAGCATCTTCGACGCCGTGATCCTGGCGCCGTGCCGCGGCGACTTCGTGCTCTACCGATGCTTCGAGGCAATCACGGCCATGGTGCCCCAACTGCCGCCGTTCAGCGCAGCCGGATTCCATGTCGAACTGATTAACATCCAGTTGGCATCGCAGTTCTTCATTCACATGTCGACCTCGTTTTGGCTCGCCTTGGTGCTCTCGTTCCCCGTGGTGATTTACCTGCTGTGGACCTTCGTGGCCCCGGGGCTCTACCCGCACGAGAAGCGCGGCGCGCGCATGGCGTTCGTAATGGGTAACGCGATGTTTTTCCTCGGCGCCGCAGTGGGCTATTTCATCGTTTTCCCCATCACGCTGCGCTTTCTCGCCGACTACCATGTGAGCCAGATGGTGCCCAACCAAATCTCGCTCGACAGTTACATGGATACCTTCCTGATGCTGATTTTCGTCATGGGTCTGATTTTCGAGATGCCCCTGGTGTGCTGGATGCTCGGCAAGGTGGGGGCGCTGAAGCGCGGATTCTTCGGCAAGTACCGCCGCCATGCCATCGTGGCACTGCTGGTGCTCGCCGCAATCATCACTCCCACGGGCGACCCGTTCACTCTGATGGTGGTGTTCCTGCCAATATATCTGCTGTGGGAAATAAGTGCCAAACTGGTGCCGAAAGCGGTGCCCGACACCGACGATGAGTGACCGTTTTCCGGCAACTCGCTGCACGAGTTACGCATTGAAATATAAAGTTGTACTTTTAAAATTAACACTTTAAGTCACAATGCCTAATTAACAAAAAGAAAAACACATAGCAATGAATCCGATTATCATTGTATTGCCAATCCTCTCACTACTGATGTTTGATTTGGGTCTAACGCTGCGCGTGGGCGATTTCGTTATGATTGCCCGTCGTCCTCGAGCCGTCGCCGTGGGGCTGCTGGGCCAGTTGGTGGTGCTGCCGGCCATCGCCTTGGCGCTGGCGTGGCTGTTCCATCTGCCGCCGCTGTATTTCGTGGGCCTGGTGCTCATCGCCTGCTGTCCGGGCGGCAGTTCGAGCAACGTGTTCTCCAAACTCGCCCACGGCGATGTGGCGCTGAGCGTCACGCTCACCGCGCTGAGCAGTGTCATCACGCTGTTCACCATCCCGCTGGTGCTCGCCCTGGCGGTGGGCATGGCTGGCGTCGAGGGCCAACAGGCGTTCCACCTGCCGGTGGGCAACTTGCTGGTGCAGAACATCGTGCTTATGGCGGTGCCCATCCTCTTGGGCCTCGCCCTCAACCACTGGGCACCTAACGTGGCGGCACGCATCGACCGTGTGCTGTCGAAACTCGCCTTCCCGGCGCTGATGCTGCTGGCGGGAATCTTCTTTGTGCAGCACCGTGCCAACATTATTGCCAACATCGGACAACTGGGCCTCGCTGTCACTGCGATGCTGCTGGTGGCCATCGGTGTGGCGGCGCTACTGGCTGTCGCCACGCGCCTGAAGACCACCGAGCGGCGCACCATCGTCATCGAGGTGGGCATGCAAAACGCCGCCCAGGCCATTGCCATCGCCTCCAGCCCGTTTGTGTTCAACGACGGCGTAATCGCCATCCCGGCAATCATCTACGCCCTGATGATGAACGTGGTCCTGCTCACCTACGTAGCCATCCTCCGCAAAAAATAACCACCTCTCAACATGCCGTATTGTTAGTTTCGCTGACGCGAAAGAAATCTACCAAATAAATCCAAATCAAGCAAATATCTTTTTCAGCAAATGAGAGATTTTTAGAGAATTTGTTTGATTTTTTAGTTTTTTGGGTTAATGGCTTGGAGAGGTCAGGATAATTTACGACATTTGTAGAAATAAATTTGGCTTATTATGCAACTTCGAGAAGGAACATTGCTGCAAGGCGGCAGATATAAAATTGAGAGCATGCTGGGGCAGGGAGGCTTCGGCATCACCTATCGCGCCACGCAGGTGATGCTCGGACGCACTGTGGCCATCAAAGAGTTTTTCTTCAAGAGTTGCTGCAGTCGAGAAGCAGACACCAACACCGTCACAGTCCCCACCGATGCCAACCGCGAACTCGTCGACCGCTTCCGCCTCAAGTTTGTCAAGGAAGCGCAACTTATCTCGCGCCTAAGCCACAAAAGCGTGGTGCAGATTCACGACGTGTTTGAAGAAAACGGCACCGCTTACTATGTTATGGAATGCATCGAGGGCGAGTCGCTGTCGCAGATTTTGGCGCGTCGCGGTGCCATTCCGCAAGACGAGGCCATCGGCTATGTCACTGCTGTGGGCGAGGCGTTGCAGTATATCCATGGGCAACACATCAACCACCTCGACGTGAAGCCCAACAATATCATGCTCTGCAACGACGGCCGCGTGGTGCTGCTTGACTTCGGCGTGTCGAAGCAGTACGATGCCACGACCGACCAGGGCACGTCGACCACGCCGGTTGGCATCAGCCACGGCTTCTCGCCGCTGGAGCAGTACCGCCAAGGCGGCGTGCAGAGTTTCTCGCCGCAGAGCGATGTCTATGCCCTCGCCGCCACGCTCTACAACCTGCTCACCGCCGTGCGCCCACCCGAGGCCGTCGCCGTGCAGGACGATGGGCTGCCATTGGAGCCGCTGCGGCAGAATGGCGTGTCGCAACATGTGATTCGAGCCATCGAGGCCGCCATGCAATCGCGCCGCCAGCGCACACAGTCGGTTGCCGAGTTTATCTCGCAACTCGCCGACAATGCCGTGACACCGATCACACCATTGATGGCTATCCCAGTCAGCGATGTAACAATAGTACAGCCAGCACCAGCCCCGCAGCCGCAACCCGAGCCGCAACCCGAGCCCGAGCCGCAACCACAACCCGAGCCACAACCACAACCATCGCAACATTCGGTAAATGAGAATGGTGACCATATTTTCAGAGTTAATGGTGTTGCATTTACGATGGTGGCTGTTAAGGGCTGCACGTTTATGATGGGCGCAACTCAAGAACAAGGCGAAAATGCCTTTAATGATGAGAAACCTGTTCATCAAGTTACACTTAGCGACTATTTTATAGGCCAAACTCAGGTCACTCAGCAGTTGTGGCGAGCCGTAATGGGCAACAACCCCAGCAAATTCACCGGCAACCCACAACGTCCTGTGGAGCAAGTGAGTTGGAACGACTGCCAGAGGTTTATCTCAAAACTTAACGCGTTAACAGGATTCAATTTCCGCCTTCCCACCGAGGCCGAGTGGGAACTCGCTGCATGTGGCGGCATGAAAAGCCAAGGCTACAAATACGCCGGCAGCAACGCCCTCGATGACGTGGCATGGTACTCAGAGAATAGTGGAAAAGTCACATTTTTTAGTGATAAAAGGTCTACACATCCAGTAGGCTCCAAGGCCCCCAATGAACTTGGCCTTTACGACATGAGCGGCAATGTGTGGGAGTGGTGCCAGGATTGGTATGGCGATTATAGCGAAGACGCACAGACCAATCCCACGGGCCCAGCCTCGGGCTCTCGCCACGTGTACCGTGGCGGCAGTTGGAACCGCAACGCTTGGTGCTGCCGTGTGTCGAGCCGCGGCTGCAACACGCCGTCGTACACGTACTGCAGCCTCGGATTCCGCCTCGCTCTTTAGTCCCGGGCCTCCCCCGGCCCCTCCTGAAGGAGGGGTGCGCGATAGTGAGTTTAATTCGTTTAATTCGTTGACTAATAATTGTCTTTCATTGTCTATTCCGTTGTCTTTCATTGTCTTATAAAAACAAAGACAATTGAGGACAATCATCATGACAATATTTGACAGTTTTTTCTTACAATGTGAGTCGCGCGTCCGCGCGAGAACCACGAAGTACTCGCGACCGAACGGGAGCCCGAAGGGCAAGCGCAGCGCAGCAAATCTTTCAAAATCTATTCAAAATCCAACAAAATTTTTTTCTTTCGATGTGAGATTTTGTTCCGATTTTGTTCGATTTCTCGCGAAGCGACTCTTTGTTGTTACGCTGTTGTTACGCTGCACCTCGGAAATGCTCAAATAAATTTGGCATTTCGCTCGGTTTGCAGTAATTTTAGATAAATTACGCGGCACCTCGGAAAAATCAAAGCATTGCTTTGCTTTTTCGCTCGGTTTGCAGTAATTTTGTAGGCTGAAGGTTTCCGCACCGACGTGCGGCATCAGCACTACGACGATGGCCGACGAGAAGAAAGACAATAAGAGTAAAGGCAAAAAAACTTTGCGCATAGTGGGCTGGGTACTGGGTATCCTGCTGCTGCTCATCGT
Organism: uncultured Bacteroidales bacterium; assembly: GCA_902776835.1. GTDB lineage: Bacteria > Bacteroidota > Bacteroidia > Bacteroidales > Muribaculaceae > Sodaliphilus. Next base: position 50,363 of record CACYRK010000006.1, on the reverse strand, counting down.
GTTACTGCCATTTGCCCTCTACATCCCCTGGGTGCAGAACATCGTCAAAGACTGGGCCTGCGAGTGGGCCTCGAAAGAGACCGGCATGGACATCAGCGTGGGGCGCATCCTCATCAAGTGGCCCCTCGATGTGAGCGTCGACGACGTGCTCATCCTCGACGAGAACCGCGACACCATGCTCGTGGCCGAGAATTTCACCGCGTCGGTGCAGGCCAAGCCCTTGCTCGACCTCACCGTGGCCGTCGACGAGGCGCAACTTACCAAGGCGCGCTACCGCATGGTGACGGCCGACTCGTCGATGGTGCTCGCCGCACACGTCGATGAGTGCAAGGTGTCGGGCATCAACCTCGACCTCAAGCACAACGAGGTGGGCCTTGCCGAGGCCGCCCTGCGCGGCGGCGATGTCGACCTCACCTATCTGCCTCATAAGGTCGTCCACGAAGCCGACACGGCAGCCAGCGACCCCTGGCACATCATCGCCAACCACGTCACCCTCGACGACGTGAACTACACGATGCAAATGTTGCCAACGATCGACAAAATGACCGCCTACATCCCGCATGGCGAATTGCATGGCGGTGTCGTCGACACCGGGGCGCGCACCGTCGACGCCCAGAAATTGCAACTCGACAGTGCCGACGTGCGCTACACCTATCCCAGCGCAAAATACGCCGAGCAGTACAGCCGCGACCACCCCTTGCCGCCCGACACCCTGCCGCCAAATCCCGCCGACTCCATCCCGTGGACCATCAAGGCCGACAGCCTGCGCATCAATGGCGGCCATGCCGTGTACGCCCAGCGCGACGTGCAGCCGCGCGGCAGCCACAGCGTCGACATGGACTATCTGGAGGTTAGCGACATCAATGTTGCCATCGACGACTTCTACAGTTGCGGCGACGAACTCACCGTGCCCGTGAAGTCGCTCACGGCGCGTGAGCGCAGCGGTCTGCAGATAGAGCAGGGCAGTGGCACGCTGTCGATGAACAAGGTGGGCATCGACGTCGACAAACTGCATGTGAAAACCATGATGAGCGACATCAACCTCGACGCGCACATCGACCACGACCTGCTCGAGAACAAGCCCGGCGGCAACATGGCCGTCACCACCGACTCGCGCATCGCGCTGCAGGAAGTGAGCAAAATCTTCCCCGAATACAGCGACGTACTGCGCGACATCCCGCAGGTGGAGCCCGTGAAACTCCAGGGCCGCGTGGCCGGCAACACCCAGCAGTTGCAACTGCGCGACTTCACCGCCGAACTGCCCCGCTATGCCAAAGCGACCGTCACCGGTAACATCTATAACCCCATGGACCCCGACCACCTGGCCGGCGAGGTGGACCTCGACGCGCGCTTCGACAACATCAACTTCGTCAAGCCGTCGCTCATGGACAAAGCCATGCAGCGCCAGGTCAACCTGCCGCCCATGGCGCTCAAGGGCCATGCCAAGTTGGCTGGCGACGAGGTGAGCGGCAACATGACCATGAAGTTGGCCAACGGCGACATGGTGGGCCGCGGCTCGTTCAATATGCGCTCGCTCGACTACGATGTCGACGCCACCTTCAACCGCTTCCCCGTCAAGGCTATCCTGCCGCTGAGCGAGACCAGCGACCTCACGGCGCACGTGCGCGCCCGTGGCCATGGCCTGGACTTCATGCAGAACAACACCGCCATCGATGCCAGCATCGACCTCCAGGGCGTGAACTACAACAACGCGCTGTACCGCAACCTGAAAGCCGACGTCAAACTTAACGGCGGCAACTTCATCGGCCGCGTGAGTTCGAGCAACGCCAACTGCGACGTCGACGTGAACATGGACGGCAGCATCCACGGCGACCACTACGTGGTGAATGCGCGCGGCGTGGTCAACGACCTCGACCTGGCGGCCCTCAACCTCTACGACGGCACCTGCGCCGGCAACGGCCGCTTCGAGTTGGAGGCCGACGTTGACACGCGCAACCATAAATATAATGCCGACGTGCGGCTGCACGACTTCAAGTGGAACCTCGACGGCGACATACTCGAGGCCGAGGAGGCGACGGCAACGCTGGCCTCCGACCCGCAAAGCACCAGCCTAACGTTCGACAACGAGGACAACCACCTGACGTTCAACTCGGCGTGCGGCGTCGAGGACATCACAAAGCATCTGCAGCGCGTGGCCGACATTGCGCAATACCAAATCGACCATCGCAGCCTGAACATCGACACCTTGAAGCAGGCGCTGCCACAGTTCAACATGAACATGCGCATGGGTACCGACGGACTCTTGCAGCGATATCTGCAGAAGTACGAGGTCGACTTCCGCGAGGCCAACATCGAGATGCGCAACGACTCGAACATCTTCGTCGACGGCTACGTGAACGCCCTGAGTGTGGGCGATACGAGCATCGACACGCTCACGTTCAAGGCCACCGAGTGGAACAAATACCTTGCCTTCAAGGCGCACATGGGCAACCGGCCCGGCACCTGGGACGACTATGCCCAGGTGAGCGTCGAGGGCGGCGTCAAGGGGTCGACCGTCGACTTCCTGCTCAAGCATCAGAACATCAAGGGCGAGGTGGGCTACCGCCTGGGCTGCAATGCCACGCTCAACGAGAGCGAGGTGGCCATGCGCCTCTTCCCCGAGAATCCCGTGATTGGCTACCGCCAGTGGCAACTCAACGAGGATAACTACGTTAACCTGGATTATCGCACCCGCATGCTCGACGCCAACCTGGAACTGGCTGCCGACGACAGTAAGTTGAAACTCACCACGAAACGCGAGCCGGGAGCCACCACCGAGGACATATTGCTCAATGTTGAGAACCTGCGCATCGAGGAGTGGACGCAATTCATGCCCTCGTTGCCGCCCATGAGCGGACGCCTCAACGCCGACATGGACATCACCTTCGACGGCCGCAACGTGGAGGGCAAGGGCGACCTCAACCTCAAGGACTTTGTATATGACGGCGTGCGCGAGGGCGACCTGGCCTTCACCGCCACCTACGAGATCGACCCGGCCACCGCCAGCACGCGCATCAATGCCGACATGCTGCTCGACGGAGCAAAGGTCGCCGTGGCTTATGGCTCGCTCAATGACAGCACGTCGGCCAGCCCGCTGAACATGACACTCTCGCTCGACCGCTTCCCGCTGCGCAAGGTGCAAGCCTTTATACCGGGCAAACTGGTGTCGCTGCGCGGCTACCTCAATGGCGACTTGACGTTGACGGGCACGAGCGACAATCCGCGCCTCAACGGATTTGTGGTGGGCGACTCGGCCAGCGTGCGCTTGCCGCGCTACGGCGCTGAGTTGCGCCTCGACACGCAGCGATTGCCAATCACCGACAATGTGGTGAAATTCAACAACTACAACCTGCTCGGCATCAACGACAAGCCCGTGGTGATGAACGGAAAGGTGGACATGAGCGACATCAGCAACCCCGTCATCGACTTGACAATGATTGGCAAAAATGTGCAAATCATCGGCAGCGAGCAGCGACAGTACAGCGACATCTTCGGCAAGGGGTTTGCCGACATCAGCGCCACCGTGCGCTCGCGCAATAATAATATGGACATCCGTGCCGACGTGACGATGCTGCCCGGCAGCAACATCACCTATGTGATGAAGGAGGAGGTGAGTACGCTCACCCAGCAAGTCGACGAGAACATGATTACCTTTGTCAACTTCAACGACTCCACCAGCACCACGCCGGTGCTCATCACCGCCAACGAGAGTTACGCGACATCGATTCTTGCCAACATCAATATCAACCAGGGCGCAAAAATCAACGCCTATTTGTCGGAAGACGGCAAGGACCGCGTCACCATCGACGGTGTGGGCCACCTGAAATACTCGCTCGACTTCGCCGGAAAGGACAACCTGAACGGCAATTACACTATCGAGTCGGGCAACCTGCGCTACTCGCCGCCCTTGCTCAGCCAGAAGAACTTCGACATCAATAGCGGCAGCAGCATCACCTGGACGGGCGACATGCTAAATCCGCAACTTAACATCAAGGCCACCGAGAAGGTGAGAACCAGCGTGAGCAGCGGCGACAATAGCGCGGCTCACCCGGTTGACTTCCTGATTACGGCCACCGTGGGCGGCACGCTGAGCAACATGCAACTTGACTTCGACATGAGCACCGAGAGCGACATGAGCATCCAAAACGAACTGCAGTCGATGAGCGACGTGCAGCGCAGCCAGGCCGCCATCAACGTGCTGCTGTACAACACCTACACCGGCGCCAACACCACTGGCGGCGTGAGCAGTCTGAACGCCAACAGCGCCTTGTTCTCCTTCCTGCAGTCGCAACTCAACGACTGGGCGGCAAAGAGCCTCAAGGGCGTGGACCTGTCGTTCGGCATCAACCAGTATGAGGGCCAGCGAAACAGCGGCACGCAGACCAGTTACAGTTACCGCCTGGCAAAGACGCTGTTCAACGACCGATTCAAGATTGTCGTGGGCGGCGAGTACAGCACCGATGCCACGGCCGACGAGAACTTCTCGCAAAACCTCATCAACGACATCTCGTTTGAGTATTACCTCAACGAGCGCGGCAGCAAATACCTGCGCCTGTTCCGTCACACCGGCTTTGAGAGCGTGCTCGAGGGCCAGATTACCGAGACGGGCATCGGTTTTGTCATGAAGCGGAAAGTGGGCTCGCTCTATGACCTCTTCAATTTACACCGTCAACGCGATGTGGCCGCCGACTCGCTCGAGGCGCAAAGCCGTGCCGAGAAGGCGCTCGTCAAGGCCGCCGAGGACGCCACCGAGGCTGCCGACACAATCCCGGCCAACGAAAACACTCCACAATGATGAAATACCGCAATTACATATCTCATATTATAGTTTGTCTCGCTCTCGCAATAATCGCCTCGGCATGCTCCACCACGAGCCGCCTGGGCGAAAACGACATCCTCTATACCGGTGTGAAAAAGGTGAACTATCACCGCCAGGGCGCCAATATCGACGGCGATGTGCAAGACCAAATCTTCGAGGTGATCAACGTAAAGCCCAACAACCCGCTTTACTCGCCTTACTACCGCACGCCGTTCCCCGTAGGCCTATGGGTCTACAACCACTGGGATGCCGACGCCACCGGCCTGAAGGGCTGGCTCTACAAGAATCTGGTGTCGCGCCCGGTGACCATACGCCGCGTCAACCCCGACACGCGCGTCGACATGATCAACACGCTGCTGGCCAATAACGGCTACTTCCGCTCAAAAGCGTCTTACACGCTCAACACCGGCAAAAATCCCAAGAAAGCCAGCGTGACCTACGACATCAACGTCACCGAGCCTTATACCCTGGGCGAAATCACCTATCGTGGCGACGGCTCGACGGTGAGCAACATCATCGACTCGCTGGCTCTCAACCACCACTACCTGCGCACCGGAAACCGTTACTGCGTCGACTCGCTCACCGCAGTGCGCGTCGATATCACCAACAACCTGCGCAACCGCGGCTACTACTTTTACCGCCCAGAGTACATCCAGTATCTTGCCGACAGCGTCAACACGCCTGGCGTGGTCAACCTGCAGGTGATTCAGGCCCCCGACGTGCCCAACCAAGCCTCGATACAGTATGTCACTGGCGACATCAAGGCCACCGTTTACTCTTATGATGGCGGTGGCGTGCCCGACACCATCGACGACGAGCGCTGCACGCTTGTGATGTATGAGCCGGTGCGCCTGCAGCCCAGTGCGGTGACTTCCAACATTCGCGCGCGCAAGGGGCGCCCGTTCCGCATCAATTCGCTCGACCGCACGCAGGTGGCGCTCTCGCGACTGGGCATTTTTAGCAACATCGACATGCAGGTCACCACGCTCGACAGCCTCGATGCTAAGGGCCGCGGCATCCTCGACTTGGACATCAACCTCACCGTCGACCGGCCGTGGGAGGTGAAAATGGAGGTGCAGGGCACCTCGAAGAGCAACAGTTTCATCGGCCCGGCACTGGAGTTGGGCTTGACGCACAAAAATGTGTTTGGCGCAGGAGAGAAACTCTCGATAGCCGCCACGGCAGCCTACGAGTGGCAGACCGGACAAGGCAACTCGGCCTACCGCCACAGCGACCTCAACTCCTACGAGTTCGGCATAAAGGGCGACCTGGCCGTACCGCGTCTGCTCGCGCCGCGATTCGTGGATCGCAGCCGCCGATATGTGAACTGGACGCGATTTTCGCTCAACGCGTCGATTCTCAACCGCCCCGACTACTTCAAGATGCTGCAACTGGGTGGCGGTATGACTTGGGAATGGCATGCCAATAAGTTGTCGCTCAACGAGTTCACACCGTTTAGCCTCACATATAACAAACTGATGAACAAAAGTACTGCATTCGACTCGATTATGACGATGAACCCGGCGCTGAACATGAGTTTCGTCGACGTGTTCATCCCGAAGATGCAGTACACTTACACCTACGACAACACTTTTGGACGCGACCACATCACCTGGAAAACCACTGTGATGGAGGCCGGAAACATCTTGTCGGGCATCTGGAGCCTCGCAGGAAAGCACGGCGAAAAGAAGATGCTGGGCACGCCGTTCTCGCAGTTTGTCAAAGCCGAGTCGCAGGTGGTGTGGACGCGGGCTCTCACTCCCGAGAGCCAGTTCGCCGCCAGGGTCGACATCGGCGCCGTGCATGCCTATGGCAACATGAAGGAGGTGCCTTTCCGCGAACAGTTCTATGCGGGTGGGGCAAACTCGGTGCGCGCCTTCACCGTCAGGTCGATAGGCCCCGGTAGTTATGCCCCGGCGGTGCGCTCGGTCTACGACTACTACGACCAGACGGGTACATTCAAGTTTGAGGCCAACATGGAGTACCGCTTCCCGATTTTGGGTTACTTTAAGGGCGCCGTATTCCTCGATGCCGGCAACATTTGGCTGCTTAAAGACGAGGTGGACGAGTTCGGCGAGGTATATCGCCCAGAGGGCAAACTCAGGCTGAAGAATTTCTTCAAGGAGTTGGCGGTTGGCACTGGTGTGGGTCTCCGCTTCGACATGGAGATGCTCGTGGTGCGCGCCGACCTGGGTATCGCTATTCACGCGCCCTACGACACCGGCAAGAGCGGCTACTACAACATCCGTAAGTTTGGCGACAGCCTGGCCCTTCACCTGGCCATCGGCTACCCATTCTGATCAATGCACAATGCATAATCAATGCACAACGCATAAATCTGTCATCTGTCATCTATAATCTATAATCTATAATCTATAATCTATAATCTGCTTCGCCATGCGTGTCGTTATTGCCATCGATTCGTTTAAGGGATGCCTCACAAGTCGTGAGGCAGGCGAGGCTGCGTGCCGTGGCGTGCTGAAGGCTTGGCCTACGGCGCAGGTGACGGTGCTGCCTGTGAGCGATGGTGGCGACGGTCTGCTCGACGCCTTTGTGGCGGCATGCGGCGCCGACGTGAAGTCCATTACGGCGCGCGACGCGCTGATGCGCGCCGTCGAGGCGCGCTTTGCCGCCGCGGGCAATCTGGCGTGCGTCGAGGTGGCACAGGCTGCAGGGTTGTCACTCCTCAAGTCCGACGAGCGCGATGCGATGCATGCCACATCGTTCGGCGTGGGCCAACTCCTCAAGGCTGCTGCCCGCTGGCCCGAGGTGGTGGTGGGCTTGGGAGGCACAGCCACCAGCGACGCCGGTGTGGGGATGATGCAGGCCTTAGGATTGCGGTTTTTTGACAATAATGGCGACGAGATGCTGCCGGGACAGGTAGATTTGGAGCGCATTGTCGCGGTCGACAAATCGGGTTTTCTGCTGTCTGCTAAACCATGCAGAGTGGTGGTCGCGAGCGATGTGCGTAATCCGTTGTACGGTCCGCAGGGTGCCGCGCACGTCTTTGCGCCGCAGAAGGGCGCGTTGCCCGCCGAGGTGGAGCGCCTCGACGCCGGAATGCGCAATCTGGCCCGCGTCATGCGCCCGATGCTGGGCGATGATGTGGCTTTTCGACCCGGCGCGGGAGCCGCAGGCGGCATGGGATATGCCCTGATGGCGCTGTTCGACGCACAGTTTGTTGAGGGTGCTAAATGGATGCTCGATTTGCTGAAATTCGACAAACTTGTCGACGGAGCCGACATGGTGATCACGGGCGAGGGTAGCGCCGATGAACAAACCCTCATGGGCAAACTGCCCAGCGCGGTGATGCGTGTGGCCCAGGCCGCAGGCGTGCCCACACTGCTCGTGGCGGGCCGTGTGCGCAATGCCGACGTGCTGCGCGCCGCCGGGTTTACCCACGTGCAGTGCATCAACGACCCCGACACCCCGCTCCACATCGCCATGCGCCCCGACTATGCCGCCGCACGCCTCACACACACTACGGCTGACACTTTGTCAGCGCATAATATAGGATAACAGGGCTGTCCGCTAAAAGCGGGGCTGCAAAAACCCCAATCGGTCATAATTCAGTTATGGCTGAAAATCCCCCTCTTAGTTGAGGAACTTTTGTTCCAACCTTTTTGAATTATGACATACCCCCTTTAATACAAAAGCGAATTGCTTGCGATGGTGTCGCGGGCAATTCGCTTTTTGATGTGTGTCGGTGCGCGATCAGAACAGGCTCAGCGGCTTGGCCTCGATGCGCTTGCGTGCTCGGGCCAGATGGTCGCCATTGGTGTCGATGCCTATTGAGCGGCGGTCCATGTCGTAGGCCACCTTGCATGCCGTGCCGGTGCCGCAATAGGGGTCGAGCACCAGGCCGTGAGCCGGGCTGGTGGCGGCGATGGGGATGCGGTAGAGCAACTCGGGTGCCACACGGTAGCGCTCAATCTCACTCTTGTCGGGCGCGATGCTCCACACGTCGCCGGGCATGAGGCCGGCGGCCGACTTGGAAGTGCGCTTCTTGTCGCTGGCCATAGCGTTGTTGTAGCAGTTGCGTAACTCGGTCTCGTTGAAGTAATAATCGGCCGACTTGACAAAATGGAACAAATACTCGTGTACGTTGCGCAGGTTGTCGGGCGAGCCGTCGAAGGTGCCCTGCGGCTTGTTCCACACCACGTCGTTGCGCAGCGTCCAGCCCTGCAGGTCTATCATCTGCAGCGCGAGTCGCCAGGGGAAGCCCTGCAACGCCTTGTCCTGGTAGAAGTCGGCCACGTTGAGCCACAGCGACCCTTGCTGCTTGAGCACGCGGTGTGCCTCGGCCATGACGCGCAGCAGTTCGTCGGCGAAGTCCTGAAGTGTGGCGGCAGTTATGCCGTCGACCTTGTAATCCTTCAGGTTCCAGTAGGGCGGGGTAGTGACGATGCAGTCCACGCTGTCGTCCTCGATGCGCTGCATCACCTGCCTGGCGTCGCCCTGCTCGTAGTGCGGCATGGGGCTTCGTCCTAGCGAGCGCACCAGTGTGCGTTGTGATGCCGGCAAATCCTCGGCGGCGATAATCAGCGGGTCGACAGCGGGAATGACGGGTTGCTCAACGGCGACAACAGCCGGCTTTTTGTCGGCCTCGGTTGCCTGTTGCACCACATCGTTGCCGGCGAGTTGCGCGAGCAGCAGTTGCGAGGCGCGGGCGCTCTGCGGGTCATGGCCGATGGCGTTCATCGCCTCCTCGGCAAGCCACATCGCCACCAGTTCGCCCTCGTCGGTGTTGAGAAGGCGTGCCAACTTGGTCACCTGGTCGCGTTTCGGACGGCGCTCACCGTGTTCGTAGCGGCTGTACATCGGTATGTCGACTCCTATGGCGCGGGCCATCTCGCGTTGCAGCAGGCCCTGCTCGGTGCGCAGTGTGCGCAGGCGTTCTGAAAATAGCATAATCGAAATGTTTTGAGGTATGTTGTCAATATGGGGCAAAATTACTCAATTTGTCGGAAAACTGCAAATAATTCAACTTTTTTTTTGCCTCAACCTGGCAAATCCCCAGACCAGACAGGCATCCCCCAAATTGTCCACAGGCCTTTGATTGTATACAAAAAACATGGGCTACCGCGGTCGATGCGGCAGCCCAGTGTTTTATCGTCGAAAGCAGATTGATTAATCCTCTTTCTTAACGATGCGGCGCTCTTTGATGCGTGCCTTCTTACCTGTGAGGTTACGCAGGTAATACAGTTTAGCGCGACGCACTTTACCGTGCTTGTTGATCACGATACTGTCGATAAACGGCGACTCCAGCGGGAAAATGCGCTCCACACCGATGTTGTCGCTAATCTTGCGCACGGTGAAACGTTTCTTCTCTCCCTCGCCGGTGATCTTGATCACCACGCCGCGATACTGCTGAATACGCTCCTTGTTACCCTCCTTGATGCGATAGGCCACCGTGATGGTGTCGCCAGGGAAGAATTCAACATGCTTCTTTTCGGTAGCAAATGCTTGCTCAGCAACTTTGATTAAGTCCATTATTAAATCATTTAAATCATTAATTATCAATTCGCAATATACACGAGCCACTCTTCTTCTCGCCAGAGATTACGAAAAGCGGTGCAAAGGTACAACTTTTTTTTCACACGGCGAAATCTTTCAGCGATTTTTTTTGCCCTAAACCTTTTATTATAGCATTTTATGGCCTCTATGGCCGCTATAGTTTCTACCGGCTCTATGGCTGTCTGGCATGGGCTGCGGCGTTAGTGGCGGGTGAATTGTCCCTGCATGCTCGGGGCGCACAAGGCTGCGGCGAGCATGAAGAGCGTCGGCAGGCGTTTCGTCTCAGTCGCTTAGATATTGTTCGATATACAATTTGCAGTTGGCCACCAGTTCGTCGTACCACGCTTGGCCGAATCGCGCGATGAGCGGCTCGCGCAGGAACTCGTAGAGCCGTATGCCGCGTTGGCGCCCGGCCACCTCGGCGCTCTTGCAGATTTTCCAGCGGTGGTAGTTCACGCTGGCCCAGCCGTCGAATTGCTTGACGCGCACCGGATACAGGTAGCAGGAGATGGGCTTGCGCCAGTCGACCTTCCCGGCGCGGTAGGCCTTCTCGATTGCGCAGGAGCACAGGCCGCCGGGCTCGTAGCAGGAAAACACGCAGTTCTTGCCGTCGATGATGTTGGTCACCAGGGCGCCCTCCTCGTCGACGTAGGCCACGCCGTGCTCCTTGATTTCCTCCTGTGCGCGCGGTAGCAGGTAGTCCCACACTTTCGGCACTATTTCCTTGAGGCGGCGATACTCCTCCTCGTCGATGGGCGCTCCTGCGTCGCCCTCGATGCAGCACGCGCCCAGGCAGCGCTCCAGGTCACAGCAGAAGAAGCGCTCCACCAGGTCGAGGCTCACAAGTGTCCCTTGAATGTCAAACATGGCTGTTTTTCGTGCTTTTTATTCGGTTACCAGCGCCGAGAGGGCATGCTCCAGGTCGGTGCTGCTGAGTTTCAGGTGTATTTCACCCTTGTGGGCGTAGGAGATGTTGCCGGTTTCCTCGCTCACCACGATGGCGATGGCGTCGGTGGCTTGCGCGATGCCCAGTGCCGAGCGGTGGCGCAGGCCCAGGTAGCGCGGCAGCGTGGTGTCGTGCGACACGGGCAGGATGCAGCCGGCGCTCATGATCTTGTTCTCGGCAACGATTACCGCGCCGTCGTGCAGCGGGCTGTTCTTGAAGAAGATGTTCTCGATGAGCCGCGTGTTGATGTCGGCGTTTATCACGTCGCCCGTGTGCTCATAGTCGTCGAGCGGCACTTGCTGCTGAACGACAATCAGCGCGCCAGTCTTTGACTTCGACATGCTCATGCAGGCGTAGACCACCGGCATAATCCACCGCTTGCTCTCGTCGGTGGCCGAGCGGTGCTTGAACACGTTGCCGATGAACCCCCAGCCCTTGTGTGAGCCCAGTTCTATGAGGAACCGCTTGATTTGGTCCTGGAACAGAATCACCAGGATAAACAGGCCGATGTCGATGATTTTGTCCATCAGGGTGCCGATCAGCCTCATGTCGAGAATTTTGTATACGACCACCCACGTGATGACAAACGCCAGCACGCCGATGAACAGGTTGATGGTGCCCGAGTCTTTCATCATGCGGTAGATGTAATAGAGCAGTGTCGCCACCAGCAAGATGTCGATCAGGTCCTTTATGCCAAAGAGTGCAAAGAGTGAACTTCCCATTATATCGTGTTAAGTGTGTGTGTTCGTGTTTCGTTTTGTGCCTGGCGTGTGAACTGCGTGAGTGCGACAGCCTGCACGGCGGCTTTCACGTCGTGCACGCGCAGGATGTGTGCGCCGTGCATGAGTGCGATGGTGTTAATCACTGTGGTGCCTGTCAGTGCCTCGTCGGGCGTGATGTCCAGCGCTTTGTAAATCATCGACTTGCGCGACACGCCCACCAGCAGCGGGGCACCCAGTTTGTGCAGTTGTTCCAGTCCGGCCAGCAACTGGTAGTTTTGCTGGAGCGTCTTGGCGAAGCCGAAGCCCGGGTCCAGGATGACATGCTCTACACCCATTTGTCGCAGCGCGGCAAGTTTCTCGGCCAATTCGTCGGCTACGTCGGCCACGACATCGGTGTAGTTGGTGAGGCTCTGCATCGTCGCCGGTGTGCCGCGCATGTGCATGAGCACGTAGGGCACGCCCAGCCGTGCCACGGTGTGCCACATGTCGGGGTCCAGCGTGCCGCCGCTAACATCGTTCACGATGTCGACCCCTAAAGCCTCCACGCAGTGCCGTGCCACGCTGGCCCGCCAGGTGTCGACCGACGTGATGATGCCCGGCGCCGCACGCCGCACGCATTGCATCGCCAATTCCAGTCGCCGCAACTCCTCGTCGGCTGTGGGCGGCTGCGAGCCGGGGCGTGTGGAGCAGGCGCCCAGGTCGATGATGTCGGCGCCCTCGTCGGCCATCTGGCGCACGCGGCGCTCGATGACGTCGGCCTCCGTGGCGCGGCTGTCGGCGTAGAACGAGTCGGGCGTGACGTTGACGATGCCCATCACCAGGGGCCTCGAACAATGCATTATGTCAGTTATATCGTGAATCATTTTGTTACAGTTTTGCAAGCCGTCGACTTGCTCGCTGTCAACGATTTATTAATTACCTAACAGTCCGGTAAAGAACAAGAAGATAAACAGCATCGCGATGGGGGCCACGAAACGCAGGCAGAACACTGCGTAACGCACCACCCAATGGTCGCTTTTGCCTCCTGTCGACAACTGCTCCTTGACAATCTTGCGGTCGAGGAACCAGCCCACAAACACCGCCGTGAACAGGCCGCCAAGCAGCATAAACACGTTAGATGCAAGATAGTTCATCATGTCGAAGATGTTCATGCCGAATGCCGTGATGCCGCTCAGCACGTTGAACGACAGCGCGCACACCGTCGACATTGCCACCAGTGCAGCCGTCATCAGCCAGGTGGCGCGGTTGCGCGTCATGTGGCGCTCCTCGATGAGGAAGGTGATGGCAATCTCTGAGAGTGAGATGGTGGAGGTGAGCGAGGCCACAAACACCAGCAGGAAGAACAGCAGGGCCCAAACGTAGCCGCCGGGCATCTGCTGGAAGATGCTGGGCAGCACCTCAAAAATCAGTTTCGGGCCGGCCTCGGGAGTCATGCCGAAGGAGAACACCGCCGGGAAAATCATCAGTCCGGCGAGGATGGCCACCAGCGAGTCGAGTCCGGCAATCACCACGGCGTCGCGCATCAGCGAGGTGTCGTCGCTGAAATACGACGAGTAGGTCACCAGGCAGGCAATGCCCAGCGACAGCGACATGAACGCTTGTCCGAAGGCGTCGAGTACGCCTTTAAACGTGAGTTGTGAGAAGTCGGGCGAGAGCAGGAACTTAACGCCTTCACCGGCGCCTGGCAGCAGCAGCGAGTTAATGCAGAACAGCACCAGCAGCACAAATAGCAGCGGCATCATCCACTTCGACAGCCACTCGATGCCCTTGCGGATGCCGCGGCGCATCACCATCATGTTGATGAAGATAAACAGCAGCGTCCAGCCAACCACGGCCCACGGCGAGCCCACAAACGAGTTGAACATCTCGCTGTACTGCTCGGGGGTGTGGCTGTGAAGGTTGCCTATCAGAGCCTGGTAGATGTACTCGCACACCCAGCCGCACACCACAACATAGAAACTAAGCGTGATAAACGCGCCTAGCACGCTCACGTACGAAAATCGGTACACACGCGTGTTAGGCGACAACTCTTTGAGGGCACCTTTCATGTTTTTGTGCGTCGAGCGTCCAATGATAAACTCGCTCAGCATCACGGGGATGCCTAGTAGCAGCACGCACAGCAGATACACCAAGATGAACGCGCCGCCGCCGTTCTGGCCCGCCTCGTAGGGGAAACGCCAAATGTTACCCAGGCCCACTGCCGAGCCCACGGTGGCGGCAATGGCGCCCATGCGTGATGCAAATCCCAGTCGATGATGTTTTTCCATGTTAATGATATCTTTTCGGCAAAAGTAATAAAAAGTTGACCAACGCACAACTTTTGCGGCGAGAATGTGCCGCACAGTGCGCTTAGTAGCGGTCCATTTCTTTCATCTCGCGTTGCGCGGGGCTTTTGTCGACAGCCTTGCGCTGCTTGACGTTGCCAGATTTAATCTTTTTGACCTCGTCGGCTTTGGCCTTCTTGACCTCGCCAGCTTTGCGCTGCTTGATGTCGCCGGCATCGTGTTGCTTGATGTCGCCGTCCACGCGCTGTTTTTCGTCAATGACTTTGAGTTTGCTACGCTTGTCGGGACGCTTAATTACGGCCTTCAGCGAGTCTTGGGCGGCGCGCAGCGAGTCGCGCTCGTTCACCAATTGCTGCATTTCGGCACTGTCGGCGACCGGCTCCACACGCTGGCACTGGCGCACATCAAATATTGCGGCCAGCGAGCACGCCAGCAGCACCAGCACCACGATAGCACCCACGCGCTCGCGCTGCGTCATCGACAAGAAATCGCGCATCTTTCCCATAGTGAAATAGTATTTTTGCAGTTTGAGACGACAAATTTAACAAAAAAGGGTAAATTCCGCCGAAAAATGGGGGTAATATTTTTCTGTAATTCAAAAAAGGTGTAATTTTGCACCCGTTTAACACAATATGCCACGCTCCATGGTATGGTTTCCAGAGCAAAGCATGTAGTGTTGTCGATATTATAATTAATGTAAAACTGATGCTATTTAAACGATTTATTTTGGCTTTGCCAACTGGCGTGCCATCAATCATAACTATTGCGGTCATTGCTTATCTTTCGCTGGCCGACAATCCTGTGGGGGCCGATGAGTTCGCACTGTTTCCTGGTGCCGACAAACTCGTGCACTTCCTGATGTACTTTGTTGCCGCTTCGGTGTTTATTCTTGAATACTGCAAGAAGCGGATGCCGCACCACACACATCTCAACTTGGAACTGGCGCTCATGACGTGCGCAATAATCCTGGGCATGATCATGGAAGCCGGGCAACTCTTGGTGCCCGAAACACGCGACTTCGAGGTGCAGGACATCGTGGCAAACACCCTCGGCGCCGCGGCCGGATGGGGCGCAATGAAAGCGTGGGGCATGCACAAGTTCCGCAAGCACTTCTACTACAAGATGCGCCACCATCGCTCGAGCAACGATGGCATGCTCGACGAGCGATAACCGTCGCCAAGCCTTAACGCTTGCAAAAGGAAAGTTTTTTATGCAAAAAATCGTCAATTCTTTTGGGATTGTCGTTTTTTTGCACTATTTTTGTGCCGTAGAAATTGCCGAAACGCTCGAAAGGAAGTAGGCGACACAATTGGTGGGGGCGTGCGACAAGGCGCGTAAAGTCAACACTATAAAACGATTAACAACTATGGCAGAAGAAAAAAACATCCTCGAACAAGCAAAGGAAATGCTCGGCAGCAAGATGGCCGATGCAGGTAATCTTATGGAGTCGGCAAAGAGTCTCGTCGGTGACAAGGACGGTGATGGAGATGTCGATCTGGATGATGTGAAGGCAAAAGTCAAAGAAATCGTGCCCAATATGGAGGGCGTCGTCGACAAGGCTGTCGATTTCGTTAAGGACAAGTTAGACAAGAAGTAATCACTACTTGTCATAGATATTAGGTTAAACACGCAAGGGCGGTCTGTTTACGGCAGGCCGCCCTTGTCGATTTCAGCCCTAAGGCTCCGACCCATAAGTGCCCAGCGCGATTAAACCCAAACCGGTCATTAGAAATAATGTCAAAACAAACTGTTATGGCATAATTAGGAAAAAAACTATTGGTGTCCGATAAAAACCAGGGGTGGCAGATGTAGACGCAACTGGTTCTGTCACCCCTAACGGGGCTAAGAACGCACGATTTAGGTGTAGGGACGCGCCATGGTGCATAGTTCGAAAACGATATCAATCAAAATAAAAACATGAATATGAACACATTTAACCCACATTTTGCTCCACTACGCGCCATGGCGCGTCCCTACAAATTGTCTGGAAACATTGCCTCCTCCATGGCGCGTCCCTACAAATTGTCTGGAAACATTGCCTCCTCCATGGCGCGTCCCTACAAATTGTCTGGAAACATTGCCTCCTCCATGGAGCGTTCCTAAACCCTGGCCAGCCCAAAAGGGCTACAAAGCAAGCCCATTATTTATGAACTTGATGTTTTTGCTTGACATTCAATGAATTGTGAGTGTTTAAAAAATATTTATCGGACAACAATAGAAAAAAATGAATAAAATAGAACCGTCCCTTTTTGTTCAAATTTCCAATTTGGACTATAGTAATCTTATGATATAAAATCCTATTTATCAAAAAAATAGTTGAAAATCGGTGCCAAAAATGAATAAAAGGGGACGGTTCTTTTTTATTCATTTTGGAGAAATGGACTATGGTGGTTTTGGGATGTGAGGGTTGGCTTTTTGGGGTTGATGTTTGGGCTGGATTTTTTGGATGTGTGGGCTGGATTTTTGGGGCTGGGGTTGTTTGGCCTTTTTGACTTTTTCGGATGATTTGGTGAGGATGCCGGTTGGTATTTATGTGTTATAGTTTAAAGTGTTACTTTATATGAATTTTTACTTTATGGTTTATTTAGTAAATTGTTTATAGTTATTTTGTTGTGATGTGATAATTTATGTGAAAATTTGGGTTTGTAAAGTTGTTTGTTGCGAGGGTAATTGTTGCTGATATTGGTTGGCATTTGCGAGGCTCTGGAGAGGCACGGGAGCGGGTGGGGTGCATTTTTGCGGTGGGCGGATGTGGCGCTTTCATGATTTTGTTGTAACTTTGCAAGTTGAAAATTTTTAAGGTAAAAGATATATGGCAAAGAAAGCATTACTGATGATTCTTGACGGCTGGGGCATTGGCCCGCACGACAAGAGCAATGTGATTTATAGCACGCCGACTCCCTACTGGGACTCGTTGCTGCGCGATTATCCCAACAGCCAACTGCAGGCCAGCGGCGAGAACGTGGGTCTGCCCGACGGACAGATGGGCAACAGCGAGGTGGGGCACCTCAACATTGGTGCCGGCCGCGTGGTGTATCAAGACCTGGTCAAAATCAACAAGGCCATCGCCGACCGCTCAATCCTGAAAAACCCGGAGATTGTGGCTGCTTACGAGCGTGCCAAGGCCACCGGCAAGCGTCTGCACCTGATGGGCCTCACGTCGACCGGCGGCGTGCACAGTTCGATGGACCACCTGTTCGCCCTGTGCGACATCGCCAAGGAGTACGGCCTCGAGCATGTGTTTGTGCACTGCTTCATGGACGGCCGCGACACCGACCCCGAAAGTGGTAAGGGCTTCGTGGCCAGCGTGGTAGAGCATTGCCGCCAGAGCGCTGGCGAGGTGGCCACCGTTGTGGGACGCTACTACGCTATGGACCGCGACAAGCGCTGGGAACGCGTGAAGGTGGGTTACGACCTGCTCGTCGACGGCGTGGGACGCAAGGCCACCGACATGGTGGAGGCAATCCAGCAGAGTTACGACGAGGGCGTGACCGACGAGTTTATCAAGCCCATCGTCAACGCCAACGTCGACGGCCGCATCCAGCCCGGCGACGTGGTGATTTTCTACAACTTCCGCAACGACCGCGCCAAGGAGATGACCATCGCGCTGACGCAGACCGACATGCCCGAGCACGGCATGCACACCATCGCCGACCTGCACTACTGCTGCATGACGCCTTACGACGCATCGTTCACCGGCTTGCACATCCTCTTCCCCAAGGAGAACGTGACCAACACTATTGCTGAATATTTGTCGGCAAACGGCAAACGCCAACTCCACATCGCTGAGACCGAGAAGTATGCTCACGTCACCTTCTTCTTCAATGGTGGACGCGAGGAGCCCTTCGGCGGTGAGGACCGCATCCTGGTGCCGTCGCCCAAGGTGGCCACCTACGACCTCAAGCCTGAGATGAGCGCCTACGAGGTGAAGGACCGCCTGGTGGAGGCCATCGGCAAGAACGTCTACGACTTCATTGTGGTGAACTACGCCAACGGCGACATGGTGGGTCACACGGGCGTCTACGAGGCCATCGAGAAGGCTGTGGTGGCCATCGACGAGTGTGTGAAGGCCACCGTCGAGGCTGCAAAGGCCGCCGGTTACGAGGCGATCATCATCGCCGACCACGGCAATGCCGACCATGCAGTGAACGAGGACGGCACGCCCAACACCGCCCACTCGCTCAATCCCGTGCCCTGCATCTACGTGACCGAGCGTCGCGACGCCACGGTGAGCCCGGGCCGCCTGGCCGACGTGGCTCCGAGCATCCTTCACATCATGGGGCTGCCGCAGCCCGAGGCCATGACAGGCAACAATTTGCTCAGTTAAGACAACCCCGTCGCGGGCTGGAAATAAACCCGAATAGGGTTAAGCAAATTACGAGAATAAAGCGAATTGCACTGAAAAGAATCGGTGCAATTCGCTTTTTGTGTGCAAATCGCGATTATGCCTGGCGTAAAGCGCATCTCACTGAAACCCGTTTAAATCAAGATTAAATTTACGAAAAGGTGGCAAAAATTTGTTACTTTGCCGAATTTGTTGTAATTTCGCCACATTAATAAACCGGGTAGGGCGGCACTGGTTGCGTTGGGCCGTGTTACCATAAACATCAGAAATTATGAAATGCGTAAATTGTAACAGTGAGATTCCTGAGGGCTTGTTCTATTGCCCCGTTTGTGGCTACACACTCCAGCCTGGAGGTCAGCCTGTTGCTCCACCCACACCGTCGCAGGGCTATCAGCAGCCCGGTCAGCCTGGCGGATATTATCAGCAGCCTCAGCAGCCGGCCGGTTACGGCTATCAGCAGCCAGCCGGATACGACAGCGATGAGACGCGCGTGCATGCCAGCGGCCCGGTGCCGCCATCGACGCCCGTAGGCGCTCCCGGCCCTATGCCAGCGCCCATGCCTCCGAAGAAAAAGAGTAATACCGGCCTGCTTATCGGCATCATCGCCGCCGCCGTGCTGCTTATTGGCGGCCTGGTGTGGTGGCTGATGGGACGCTCGGGCGGAGGCAGCGACCTGGAGAAGATGGTGCCCGCCAACGCCGTGGCCGTGGTCAACATGAACGTGGGCCAGTTGCTCACCGACGCCGGTGTGAGCATCAGCGGCGACAAGGTGAAGTTGCCCGACCGTGTGCAGGCAGCCATGAGTTCGAGCGACATCAGCGAGATGAACGAGACCGTGGACAAGATTGCCAAGAGCGGTATCGACTTTGGCTCGTCGGCTTATGGCTTCATCACCAACGACGCCCTGCAAGGCGCGGTGTTGCTGCCGCTCAACAAGCCCGACGACACCAAGAAATGGCTGCAGGAAGAACTCGGCGAGTCGTGGACCGACGGCGGCGAGTACAGCAGCATACAGAAAAATGGCGCGTTGTTCCTCATCCGCGACAAGGTGCTGCTCGTGGGTGCTCCCAATGAATCCAGCAGCGAGGCCGACGCCATGAAGATGGCGCTGGAATGCGTCAACAAGAAGGGCGACAACATCACCAGCAACAGCGAGGCTGTGGCAGCACTGCACAAGGGCAACGCCGTGAACTTATACGCCAACATCGGCAAGACTCACCAGATGATGATGAAGAGCAACAGCGAGTATCGCCGCAGCATGGAGTCTAACCCCATGGCCACCTTCTTCGATGAGATTCAGGACGGTACGGCATCGCTCTCGCTCAAAGACAACCAGTTGAGCCTCGACGGCCACATGAACGTCACCAAGGGCGGCGATTTGGAGCAGATGACCGCAAAAATCTTTACCGACCCGAGCACCGACTTCCTGAAACTTATCCCCGCCAATTGCGACGTGGTGTTTGCGGCCAGCATCAATGGTGCCAATGTGGCGCAACTCGAGATGGTCAACACCGCTATCAAGCAGTCGGGCTTCGAGGAGTTCAAGATTGGCGACCTCATCTCGTCGATCAAGGGCCCGGTGGCTATAGGCTTCAAATACGACAGGAGCAGCGATATTCCTCCCTTCTCGGTCGTGCTCACCTGTGAGAATGTTGACGCCTTCAAGGGCATTATTAACGCGTTCAACATTTTGGCTGGCGACATGATTAAGCCTAACGGCGAGAACGCCTACGTGATTAATCCAGGCGACGGTTCGAACATTTACCTCGGCACGAGCGGCAAACTCATATATGTAAGCACGCTGACGTTGCCCAGCGAGGGCTCGAGCGCCTTCGGCAACAGCGAGATGAAGTCAATCTTCAAGGCGTCGCGCATAGGCTTGTGGAGCCAGTTCAACAGCGGCTCGTACACCTTCCACGGCAACCTGAGCAGCCCGACGTCGGGCGATGTGAAAGCCAACGTGTTCGTTGTTGACAACAACAGCAACAAGCGCCTTCCGCTCGTGGAGTGGTTTGTGGCCAGCGATGAGTTTCAAAAGAAATTGGATTTTTAAGACGTGTGAGCCCGCGCCATCGCATTGACGGTGGCGCGTGGCGCGCTTTTGTTATTTACATATACTTATGATTTGTCCTTTTTGTCAGCACATAATTGACAACGACGCGCGGTTCTGCCCCAGTTGTGGCGGCCGCATTCCGGGTCGTCATCAGTGTGACCATTGCGGTCAGGAGATAGAGTTTGACACAATTTTTTGCCCTTATTGCGGTAATAAGCAGGGCGGTGCTTCGGCAGGCTCCTATTATTGTATAGCCTGCGGTGCCGTGTTGAGTACCAACAGCGAGTTCTGCCCCAGTTGCGGCGCCAAGCAGCAAAGTGGCAGTTCCATTTCGCGCTCGTTGAGTTATGCTCCCACGCCCCAAGTCGAAGTCGAAGACGACGGCGAAACCGAACGCATGCCTGTGTCGCCGCAACCGGCACCCGCTCCGGCACCTGCTCCGGCCCCTGCTCCGGCCCCTGCCCCGGCCCCCGCTCCGGCACCCGCCCCGGCGCCCGCTCCGGCGCCTGCTCCGGCACCCGCTCCGGCACCCGCTCCGGCACCCGCTCCGGCACCGAAGCCTGAGCCGAAGCCCGAGCCAAAGCCCGAGCCGAAGCCCGAGCCAAAGCCCGAGTCAAAGCCCGAGCCGAAGCCCGAGCCGAAGCCTGAGCCAAAGCCCGAGCCGAAGCCCGAGCCAAAGCCTATCGAGGAGGAGACCGCTATGGCCGCGCCTGCAGCAGCAAGCGCCGCGAAAGAGAAATCGGAGGCACCAGTCGACGACGAGACCGTCATCCCCGACAATACTCCTGAGGTCGACGACAGCGACGACGGCAACGCCAATGAGGGTGGAGGAAAAAAGAAACTCATCCCAATAATTGCCGCCGTGGCAGCCCTGCTGATTATCGGCGGTGGCGTGTGGTGGTGGCTCAGCAGTGGCAAGGGCGGCGGCACAAGCGCCGACGCCGGACTCGAGCCACAGATGGCCGAACTCCTGAAGCATGACGTTGACAGCGTGAAAGCCGAGTTGCCTATGGCCGACGGCTCATTGTCGTTCGACAGTATCGCCCTCGACCCCGCAGCCAAGTTGGTGACTTACTACTGGACCAACAAGGCCGAATTCGACGGCGCCTTTGTGATTGATTTTAAGTCGACATTCGTTGATTTTGTGCGAGGCAAAGAGCCTCTGGCCATCCACTATCGCGACGCCGACATGACGGTGAAGGTAGTCATTGCCGACCGTAATGGCAAAGCCGAAACAAAATTTGAAATCAAGCCGTCGGACTATAAGGACTTTAAATAATGCACAATGCATAATGCGTAATTGAGTAAAACATATTTAATCAAGCAATATGAGGAGCAAATTATTCATCCTGGCTATGGCCGCTATGGCACTGCTGGCCCCGCAATGGGCGAGTGCGCGAACCGAGTATCGTGCGGCCGACTGGGAGCGTGAGAATGCCGCTGCGCTGAATCAAATCACCACTAGCGACGTCGGTACCGTGGTGCAATTCCGTGCCATGCCCACCGGCTACAACTTCACCACCAACCCCGATGTGCGCCAGTTCTACGACTGCGCCGTGTACTTCAACCGAAAGACGGGTGAGGTGATTTTTGTCGACGACAAGGACCGCACCGACTATCAGTTGATTTACACGCGAGCCACCAATGTTGGCATCGGCCCCAACGAGTATGAGTTGTTTATCCAGTGCGACCGGTCGTACACCGAGTCGTATGACCTGCTGTACAACGTGCGCACCAACCAGGCCCGCAAACTCAGCAGCGTCGACATGACCATCCTGGGGCGTTTCAGCACCATGACTCCCGACATCTATTACAATCAGCCGAAGAATCAGAAGACCCAGTTGCTGCACGACTATTTCGTTCATTTGGCCGAGGGCGACTATAAGGGCGCACTTTCCGAACGCAGCGAAATCGCACGCCAGGCCAACCAGGATGCTGGCATCAACAGCGATCAACTGATGTGGCAAACTCAGGGCATCTTCAATGCCTTCCCCCTTGTCGAACTTGCCGAGGCGATGCTGCTCTCTTATCCGGAGGACTACAAGAACGCCGACAAGATGCCCGACGGACGCGACCTGTATCGCGCTTACAAATTTGTCACCGATGTCTACAAGCGCGACACGCTCATCGAGCAGGCAAATGCATTCTTGCAAGTGGGCGACATTAGGCTGCGCTGCGAGAAAATCAAGAAAACCATCGAGAACTCCCTGCTCGAGGACACCCGCAAGCAGGGCACCGTCGAGGCTTACGACAAACTCATCATGACGCTCTACCGCAGCGAGTTGCTCGGCACCGCCATGGCCGAGCAGGAGGTACTCGCATATGCTGCCACGCAAAACGCCAACGACATTGCCGCCTACCGCAAATATCTCAACAAGTTCCGCGACACCAACCCCGGACACGCCAACGACATCGAGCAAAAACTCTTTGCCCTCGCTTACCAGAAGTTGCAGCCCACTGTGGCGGCCTGCAAGGAGTATCGCCGCGACTACTCAATGTCGCCTTACATCCAGCAGGTCATCGAGCGCGAGGGTGAGTATGCTTTCCGTGAACTTGAGAACACCGTCGAGGCTTGCCAGGAGTACAACCTGCACTACCAGACCAGCCACAACGACGAGGTGTGGCACCGTCAGGCACAACTCGACTATGACCGCTGCAAAACCGGCGAGGACTACGAGCGCTTCTTCAACAACGGGTATTATAACTTTGCCACCGACCTGCGCAAGGCAGCCAACGACAGCATGTACTCGAAATACTTCGAGAAGGCCTGCGAACTCAATACCGTAGAGGCTTATCAGGAGTATATCGACCACTTTGCTGCCGACAAGAACGCAAAAAATGTCAACGACGCGCAGATGCGAATCGACAAAATTCGCAACCCCGAGCCTGAGGTGGTGGAGGTAGAGAGTCCACATACCCAAACTCCACCTCGCCGTCCTCCTACCACTCACATCGGTTCCGACAAGAAGAAACCCGATCATGTGAAGAAGGTTGACAAGAAGAAAGAGGAGAAGAAAAAAGAAGAAAAGAACACCAGCGAAAAGGTTGATGGCATGTTGCATGGTGGAGGCAAGAAAAAGTAATTTAAAATTCGAAATATCATGAAATGTAATAATTGTGGTCAGGAAGTTGACCCATTTTCGCAGTTTTGCGGCTCTTGTGGCGCCGAGGTGCCACGCATCAATGAGAATACCTTTGTGCCCGGTAGCCCCACAGCACCCGGCCCGGTAACTGGCGAGGAAACCGTGATTGGTGGTGTCCCCTCAATGCCCAGCCCGGCCCCCGGCGAGGAAACCGTGGTGCCCTCAATGGGCGGTAACGATGAGAAGACAGTGATTGGCGGTGGAGCACCTGTGCCACCACCCCCGGTAGCCGAAGAGACTGTTTACACCAACAATGAGCCGGCCTACGACACGCCGGCAGCACCCAGTTACAACGCGCCCGCACAGCCGCCTATGGCCCCCGTTCGCAAGAAGAAATCGGGCGGCAACATCTGGACGATTGGCATCATCTCGTGTGCCGTGGCATTTGTGCTCGGCTTCGCTGTGTTCTGGTGGCTCGGCAAGAAGTACAACGGCAACAACGTCAAGCCTGAGAAGCCCACTCCCGAGGTGCTCGCTAATGCGTCGGCCGACGATTTGCACGACTTCATGGTCAACTTCCCAGGCGACACTGCCGTGTTCCACGCGTGGTTGCCAGTTTTGCGCAACACTGCCCTGAAAGAGAGCCATCTCAAGGATCTCAGCAAGAACGACCTGCACAGGCTGCGCCTGCTGCCGCTGGCTAACTATGGCATGAAAATGACCGATGCCGACGATCGCGACTACTTCGAGCATTTCCCTTGGTACAAGGGCAAGAACGACAACGTGGACAATATGCTCACTCAAATCGAGAAAGACAACATTGCTTTAATCGAGAAACTTGAGCAAGAGGCCGAAAAAGCCGAAGCCGAGAAGGCCGAGGCCGAGAAAGCCGAGGCTGAAAAAGCAAAGGCTGATGCCGAGAAATAACATCTGAAAGAATTAGAGTAATGAGAAACAATGTGAAAATGCTGCTGGCCCTCGCGGGCTTGGTGGCTATGACCGCCTGTCAGCAGGGCCGCACCAGCGGTGGCGGCGACGATGCCGACAGTGTGGCGGTCGTGGTGCACGACACTGTGCCTCTGCCCAGCGTGGCACAGGCCAGCGTGGGTGACCTGGACTACAAAGTGTTCCATATCGATACGGTAAACAGCGGGAAGTTGCGCGATTACGACAACCAATACCTCAATGCGCCGGGCCAACTGACCTTCCGTGGCGACTTGTTGCGCAACGCCAATTTTGGCGGCACTATCGACACCGTGCCGTCTCGCGTGGTCGAGGACTGGATGTTCAAGACCCGCTTCGACACCTCGCCCACGCCACTGGGCGTGTGGGGTGGCGGAACGGGATGGACCGCGCAACCGCTTTACATCCACTGGCCCGACTCGCTCGTCGCTCTCTTCAAGCGTGAGCCGGCGGCGGCACTGACGCCCGACTTCGGTCCCGAAGAGATTATGGTGGCTTCGCTGTGCGGCGACGTGTGCTTCATCAACTATGCCACCGGCAAGGCTTCGCGTGAGCCCCTCGATGCCGGCAACCCCACCAAGGGCACCATGATGCTCGACCCATCGCTCAACGGCAATCTTTATGTGGGCCAGGGCGTGCCCCGTGTGTCGGAAATCGGCCACGAGGCCTTCAACCTGCACACCCGCGAGCGCACCATGTTCCTCCCGCGCGACCCCATGGCGTTGCGCCACTGGTACGGCACCGACTCCTCGCCGCTGATAGTGGGCGGATTCCTGTTCTGGTGCAGCGAGAACGGCTTGATCTACAAGTATTTGATTCAGCCCGATGGCACCCCCACGTTGCACACCGTGCTGCGTTACACCGTCAAGGGCGATGGCGCGGCAGCGGGTGTCGAGTCGAGCCCCTGCGTTTATAAGAACTATTGCTTTATTGGTGACAACCATGGCGACGTGTTGTGCATCAACCTCGACACCATGGAGCCGCTGTGGCACTACGACAACGTTGACGACATCGATGCCTCGCCCGTGTGCGAGGTGGTGCAGGGCACGCCTTACGTCTACTTCACTTGCGAGGTCGACCGCCAGGGCAACACCGGCATGTCGCACATCGTCAAACTTAACGGCATGAATGGCCAACCCGTGTGGCACGTGACCATACCGTGCAACAAACTCAACATGGGTGGCAAGCACTTCGACGGCGGCGTCTACAGCACGCCGTTGCTGGGTGGTGGCGACTGCGAGAACCTGATTTTCACCAATGTGTGCCAGCGCGACAACACGCATCACGCCGAGTTTACCGCTTTTGACAAATCGACCGGCCAAATCGTGTATCGCACGCCGCTTAAGTACTTTGCCTGGACTTCGCCAGTGGCGTTTTACCGCCCCAACGGCGAGATGTATATCTTCACTGGCGACTCCAGCGGCAACGCTTATCTGATACGCGGCAAGACGGGCGAAATCCTATTCACCGAGCACATGGTGAACAACTTTGAGTCGTCGCCCGTGGTGATTGGCAACACACTGGTTGTGGGCTCACGCGGTCAGGAAATCTACCGCTTCCACATCGAGTGACGCACCACAGCACGGTATAAGGAAAAAATCAGGGGGCACCGCAATCGCGATGCCCCCTGGGTTTTTGTTGCTTGATGACAAGTGATTACTTGTTCACCTGGAAGCGGTTGAAGCCATCCTTGAGGTGAGCCACCACTTGGCGGGCGGCTGCCAAGCCGGCGTTGATGTTAGCCTCGGCAGTCTGGGCACCCATCTTCTTGGGGGTGAACAGAACGCGCTCGGGATATTTCTCCTCGAGTTCGGCGGCGTTGTCGGGCTTAACGTCGGCAATATAGCGGATGTCGTCGCGGTCGGCCAGAGCGTCGGCCAGGCCTTGCTCGTCGATGACCTCCTTGCGAGCGGCATTCACCAGCACACCCTTCTTGGGCAGCAACTCGATGAGAGCCTTGTTGACGCTGCCGCGGGTCTCGGGAGTTGCCGGGATGTGCAGGCTCACAAACTGGTTGTTCTTATACAGTTCTTCGACCGAGTGTACGGGCTGGATGCCGTCGGCAATCATCACCTCGTCTTTCACCCAGGGGTCGAGGGCGCTGATCTTCATGCCGAAGCCCTTGGCGATGCGGGCAACGTTGCGGCCCACGGCGCCGTAGGCGTGGATACCCAGTGTCTTGTTGAGCAACTCAGTGCCCGAGGTGCCGTTGTAGCGGTTGCGAATGAGGGTCACCAGCATGCCCATCACCAATTCGGCGACGGCGTTGGCGTTCTGGCCTGGGGTGTTCATCACACACACGCCATGGGCGGTAGCCTCGGCGAGGTCGATGTTGTCGTAGCCGGCACCGGCACGAACCACCACCTTCAGTTCCTTGGCGGCGTCGAAGACCTCCTTGTCGATCTTGTCGCTGCGCACAATCAGACCAGCCACATCGGCAACGGCCTTGAGCAGGTCGTCGCGAGTGCCCTTCTCGAGCAGCACCAGTTCGTGGCCTCCTTCTTCAATCACTTCTTTAATGCCCTGCACTGCCACGGGGGCAAAGGGCTTCTCGGTTGCAACTAAAATCTTCATTTCGATGCTATACTATATATTAAGGTGTGACGACGAATTATTTGTTCTCAAACTCCTTCATGGCGTCGACCAGAACTTTCACGCTCTCCAGGGGCAGAGCGTTGTAGAGCGATGCGCGGAAGCCGCCTACGCTGCGGTGGCCCTTGATACCCACGATGCCCTTGCTGGTGGCAAACTCCAGGAAGTCTTTCTCAAGTTCTTTGTACTCGGGCTTCATCACGAAGCACACGTTCATGATCGAGCGGTCCTCGGGACGGACGGTGCCGACAAACATGCGGCTCGAGTCGATAGCGTCGTAGAGCACGGCAGCCTTCTCCTCGTCGATGCGCTGAAGTTCCTTCACGCCACCAAGTTCCTTGTACCACTTGAGCGTCTGCAGGGCGGCATAAACGGGGAACACCGGCGGGGTGTTGAACATCGAGCCCTTGTCGACGTGAGTCTTGTAGTTGAGCATAGTGGGCAGGGTGCGGAAGCCTTCCATGCGGCCCAGCACGTCTTCCTTAATCACGATGAAGGTGACACCGGCAGGAGCGATGTTCTTCTGAGCGCCGCCGTAGATCACGTCGTACTTCGACACGTCGACCGGACGCGAGAAGATGTCGCTCGACATATCGGCTACCATGCGCACGGGCACGTCGTAGTCCTCGCGAATCTCAGTACCGTAGATGGTGTTGTTTGTGGTGATGTGGAAGTAGTCCACGTCGGTGGGCACGGTGTAGCCCTTGGGGATGTAGGTGTAGTTGTCCTCTTTCGACGACCCTACCACGTTAACCTCGCCAAAGAGTTTGGCTTCCTTGATAGCCTTGTTAGCCCATGTGCCAGTGTCGAGATAAGCGGCCTTGGTCTTGAGCAGGTTCATAGGGACCATGCAGAACTGTGTGCTTGCGCCACCGCCCAGGAAAATCACGCGGTAGCCCTCGGGGATGTCGAGCAACTCTTTAAACAGAGCCTCGGCTTGTTCCATCACAGCGGTGAACTCCTTGCTGCGGTGCGAAATCTCAAGAATCGACAAGCCGGTGTCGGCAAAGTTACGGATTGCGTCTACACAATTGTCAAGAGTGTACTGGCTCAAGATAGAGGGGCCAGCGTAAAAATTATGTTTCTTCATAATTGTTAGGTAGTATTTTGAAAGTTGTTAATTAGAAAAGTGCGTCGCTTGGTGGTGCTGCGCGCCGGGCGTGCGGCATCACAACGCAAAGGTAATGCTTTTTGTCGAAATGAAAAAAAAAGTGACACACAAAAATTTTTCGCCTCGCGGGCCGTGTTTTGGCAAAATGAAAGCAAAACCCACGCCGCGACGCTCGCTTAATGGCAAAGCATGTTTTTGTGCGAAAAAATGCTTGGTTTTCACCTGTTTTTGCAAAAAAATGAAAAGCATAAATTTGACAAAATGAAACCACGAATACTGAAAAATCTGTAAAATCGAGAAAAAACTTCCCGAAAAACATTCCTATCTCGAAAATTTGCTATATATTTGTCACCAGAAACAAAAATCACGACTTTCGTGATGGCGTTACAACAATTAATTGACTTTTTAAAATATTATTTTCATGAACGTTGAGAAAATTTTAGCCAACCTTGAGGCAAAGCACCCCGGTGAATCGGAGTACTTGCAGGCAGTGCGTGAGGTGCTGGAAACCGTGCAAGACGAGTACAACAAGCACCCCGAGTTTGAGAAAGCAAAGATTATCGAGCGCATGGTTGAGCCCGACCGTATTTTCACCTTCCGCGTGACTTGGGTCGACGACAACGGCGATGTTCAGACCAACCTGGGCTATCGCGTGCAGTTCAACAACGCCATTGGCCCGTACAAGGGCGGTCTTCGCTTCCACGCATCGGTTACCCCGTCGATTCTCAAATTCTTAGGATTTGAGCAAACTTTCAAAAACGCACTCACCACTCTGCCTATGGGCGGTGGCAAGGGCGGCTCGGACTTCAGCCCCAAGGGCAAGAGCGACGCCGAGATCATGCGTTTCTGCCAAGCATTCATGCTTGAACTCTGGCGCAACATTGGTCCCGACATGGATGTTCCCGCTGGCGATATCGGCGTAGGCGGCCGCGAGGTAGGTTACCTCTATGGTATGTACAAGAAACTCACCCGCGAGTGCACTGGTACTCTCACTGGCAAGGGCTTTGAGTTTGGCGGTTCTCGCATCCGTCCCGAGGCTACCGGTTTCGGTGCTTGCTACTATGTGGAGAACATGCTCAAGCGCATGGGCACCACCTTCGAGGGCAAGACTGTCGCTATCTCTGGCTTCGGTAACGTGGCTTGGGGTGCAGTCACCAAGGCTACTGAACTCGGCGCTAAGGTTGTTACCATCAGCGGTCCCGACGGATACGTTTACGATCCCGATGGCATCAGCACTCCCGAGAAGATCGCTTACATGCTCGAACTCCGCGCAAGCGGTAACGACATCGTAGCACCTTATGCTGAGAAGTTCCCCAACGCAACGTTCTATGCTGGCAAGAAGCCTTGGGAGCAGAAGGTTGACATCTGCATGCCTTGCGCTACCCAGAACGAGGTTCGCCTCGAGGACGCTGAGAAGATGCGCGACAACAAGATCATGATGTGCGCCGAGGTTTCTAACATGGGTTGCCATGCCGACGCTATCAACCTGTTCCTCAAGAACAAGATGGTCTATGCTCCTGGCAAGGCTGTCAACGCTGGTGGCGTAGCAGTGTCGGGTCTCGAGATGACTCAGAACGCTCAGCACATCTACTGGACTGCCGAGGAGGTTGACCAGAAGTTGCACCAAATCATGAACGACATCTTCGAGCAGTGCTGCAAGTACGGCCTCGAGGAGGACGGCTACATGAACTACATGAAGGGCGCTAACATCGCTGGCTTCATGAAGGTCGCTCACGCCATGATGGGTCAGGGCATCTATTAATTTGCAATATTTGATTGACTTTAGATAGATTGCTTAACTAATGAGACGTGAATCGCCACGAATGCGATTCACAAAAGTGAAGGCAGGTCGCCGATGTGAAAACGGCAACCTGCCTTTTTTATGCACTAGAATCTCTAGAATCTCTAGATTTTCTAGAATCTCTAGAATCCCTAAAATCTTAGTGGCTGGTTATGTGAGGTGGAGGGTCATCTCGCAGGTGTCGCAGTGGCATTGCACCTGCAGACGCGTGGTGCCGTAGCGCAAATACAGGCGGCGGGGTAGGGCGCTGGCACGAGGTCCCTTGAGGCACGCACCCAACTCGCGGCGCAGGCAGTAGCGCGTGTGCATCACGGCATGAGCCGTGCCGCCAACCTCCAGAGCCGGCTCGATGTGCTCCACGCCGTGCTCGCGGTAGAGTTGCTCGGCCAGATGGTTGGCAACGTTGTCGGCGCTGGTAAGCGCGTCGGTGGGGTAGGTGGCCTGGGCTTGCTCGGCTCGGCGGCGTGGACGCTGATATGCGATGGTGTTGGCGCGGTCGAGCAATGCGATGGTGTCGCGGCGCAACTGGGTGAGCAGCGAAGCGGGGATGAAGAGGTCGTCGAGCACTTCGGCATGCTCAAGGCGATAGATGGTGTTGCCCAACTTGGCTATTGTGTCGCGCTGGCGGCTGCCTTGCGGCGACTGTGCCTCTTGCGCGTCGTCAAGCGGCATGGTGTGGGTCACGCGGTTGCCGCGCTCGTCGGCCAGCGTGAGTGCCAGGCCGCCGGACACCCGGCGCAGCGTGGCGTCGAGGGCGATGGTGCGGCTCGCGCTCGGACCGGCCAGCAGGTCGTTCATCGCCTTGTCGAAGGTGCGATAGACCTTGGTGCCGACGGCGATGTCGACAGGGGTGCGCAGCGTCACGCGGTTGCCCTCGGCGAGGTTCACCCTGATGCCCGTGAAGTTGCCGTCGCCACCCATATAACTCAGGCCGTCGCCGTTGGCAATGGGCTGGCGCGTGTCGATAACCAAGTTCTTGCCGCGGACGCTTTTCACCTTGCCCAGATATTCGCCCATCGACTTGGGAGTGTCGAAACTCGCCATGGGAGCCTTGGGGTAGCGCTCGTCGAGGAAATAGTGGGTAAATGACCGGTTGAAACTCTTAGCCAACGATGGGGTGAAGGTGTAACTGCTGGTGCCCGACGATGCGCGGCGCAACTCGCCCGGCTGCTGCGCAATGATGCGGTCGAGCGCCTGCCGGTAATATGCCACCACGTTTTTCACGTAGCCCACATCCTTTAGGCGGCCCTCGATCTTAAACGAACTCACTCCGGCGTCAATCATCGGCTTGAGTATGTCGCTGCGGTTCATGTCGCGCAGCGAGAGCAAGTGCTTGGCGCTGAGGATTTTCTTCTCGTTCTCGTCCTCCAAGTCGTAACTCAATCGGCACATCTGTGCGCACTCGCCGCGGTTGGCGCTGCGCTGCTTCAAAGCCTGGCTGGCCTGGCATCGCCCACTGTAGCACACGCACAGTGCGCCGTGGCAGAATGCCTCGAGCGGCACGTTCACCGCCTGGCGGATGGCTTTGATTTCTTGCAGCGTGAGTTCGCGTGCCATCACCAACTGCGAGAATCCCATGTCTTGCAGAAAGCGAGCCTTGGCTGGGGTGCGCAGGTCGCACTGTGTGCTGGCATGCAGGGCGATGGGTGGCAGGTCGAGGCGCAGCAGCCCCATGTCTTGCACGATGAGTGCATCGGCTCCGGCGTGCCACAGTTGGCCGATGAGGCGCTCCACGTCGCGCAACTCGTCGTCGTAGACGAGCGTGTTGACGGTGACATAGATGCGCGCGCCAAACTGGTGGGCATAGTCGCACACACGGGCCACGTCGGCAACGCTGTTGCCGGCCTGTGCGCGGGCGCCCCATTGCGTGGCACCCATGTACACCGCGTCGGCGCCATGGTCGATGGCGGCGATGGCGATGCTCGCGTCGCGGGCGGGAGCAAGCAGTTCGATGCTGCGTTTTGCTGTCGGTTTCACGGCATTTCAATAGTTTAGGCACTCACGTCGCATGATGCCACGTGGGTGCCTCGATGGTTCAACTTGTTGTGTTCAACAGTTTTACAACTCGTCCTTCTCCTTAGCAATATTGCGGAAGGCGAGTTTCTTCTCCATATACTCTTGTGTGGCGATAAGAGTGGGTTTCGGCAACTTCTCGTAGTAGCGCGAAATCTCAATCTGCTCGCGGTTTTCCGAAATCTCCTCGAGGTTGTCGTTGAGCGAGGCGAATTCTTGGAGTTTCTTTTCAAGATCACTCTTCATCTCGGCCGCAATCTGGTTGGCGCGTTTGCTAATCACGGCCACGGTCTCGTAGATGTTGCCTGTCTGCTCAGCCATTTCCACCAGGTCGTGCACGGTGGTGGTGAGAGGTGCATTACTCTTTTTGTAATCCATGTTAATCTTGTAGTGTTGTGTATGGTTGTATATTAATTTCCGTTCACGTATTTGTTGGCCACCTTGAAGATGTTGTCGGCCTCGCGGCGGTCCTTGCTGTTGGGGTAATCGTTGATAAATGAGTAGTACTCATCGATTACGGTGCGGAATCGCTCGCCCTTCTTCTCGTCGATGCTCTCGCTGGCCTCTTTGTAGCGTGCCTTGAGCACGAGCATCTCCAGTTGCTCTTTGTACTTGCTGTAGGGGTACTCCTTGATGGCATTCTTGGCGGTAATCACCGCGCTCTCGTAGTTATTGCCCATGTAGTTACCCAGGTTGTAGTAGAGTTGTGCGTTTTCCAACTCCTTGAGCACCAGTTTGTCCTGCAACTCAAAGATGGCACTTTGTGCAATTGACACCTTGTCGCTCTTGGGGAAGAAATCGAGGAAGGCCTGCAACTCTTCGATGGCCTTGACGGTCGGCGTCTGGTCGAGTTGCGACTCTGGCGAGTCGAGGTAGTAGCCGTAGCCCGAGTAGAAGCGGGCCATCTCGGCATACTCACCCTTGGGGTAGTGCTGGTAGTAGTTACGGAAGTAACTGCTTGCCGTCATGTAGTCCTTGTTCTCGTAGTAACTCAGACCCAGCAGGTAGAGCGACTCCTCGGCCTTGTCGGTGCCACGGAACACGGGCACCACGTCCTGCAGGATGGTGTAGGCCTGGGTGTAGCGTTTCTCCTCAAAGGCTCGCTTGGCATACTCATATTTATAGTTATAGTCCTGGCTCTTGAGCACCTTGTTGTATTCGCCACAAGAAACCAGCACACAAGCCAGCAAGAGAATGATTACATGTCGTTTCATTGCACAATTTTGCATTTTAGCCTACAAAGGTAGATAAAATTGCGCACATGGCCAAAAAGAAAGCCATGTGCCTCAAAAAATTCACAACTTTTTAGAAAAAAACGGCCTTCCACCCCCGCTATGGCTTATAGTAACTATAGCATTTATAGCGACTATAGATTCTATTGCAACTGCAGATTCTATAGCAACTATGGCTTCTAAAGCCTTTATGACACCTTATTTAAGGGTGAAGGGGTCGGCGTCGCGCCACGCGGGGAATTTCTCGCGGAACTGCGCCAGCAGGGCGGGCGATAGTTCGGCGGTGATGATGGGGCTGGTCATGCGCTGGGCCAGGATTTTGCCCTTGAAGTCGATGCACAGGCTTGAGCCCTCGCTGTAGTCGATGCCGGTGCTGTCGGTGCCGCAGCGGTTCACGCCTATCACGTAGCACTCATTCTCCAGGGCGCGCGCGATGAGCAGTTGGCGCCACGCGTATTCGCGTGCCTTGGGCCAGTTGGCCACCACCAGCAGCAGGTCGTAGTTGTTGTTGACGTTGCGGCAAAACACTGGGAAGCGCAGGTCGTAGCACACCACCAACTTGATGTTGAAACCGCGGAAGCGCACTATGGGCGACTCCTTGTCGACACCCTGGTTAAACACCTTGTCCTCGCCGCCAAAACTGAAGAGGTGGCGCTTGTCGTAGAAGGTCTCCTCACCATTGGGCTCGATAAAAAACGCGCGGTTGTAAAGTTGGGCTGCCGTGTTGGCCAGGAAACTGCCGGTGATGGCCACGCGGTACTCCTGAGCCAGGCGGTGAAGCGTGCGCATGGTGTCGCCGGTGTTCCACTCGGCAAGTGCGCTGGCGGCTTCACGGTCGCCGGTCACGAAGCCCGTGCTGAACATCTCGGGCAACACCACCAGGTCGGTGTCGTCGGGCATATTGCGCATGTAGCGCTCCAGTTGCGCCAGGTTGGCTTGCTTGTCGCCCCATGCGATGTCGTGCTCGAGCATGGTGACTTTGAGGTTGCGTGAAAAGGCCATAGTGTTGATGATGTGTGTGTTATGTGGTTTCTGAGTTGGTGTTGTCGTCATCGAGACCGGTGGCGAAATTCTCGGGATAGCGCGCGGTGCGCCCGGCGTAGTAACGCTTGATTTCAATCATGTCGTGCTCGGGGTTGCCGCTCAGCGGCTGCTCGCGGTCGATGCACACCAGGCGCTCGCCATAGTCGATGTAGCCCAGCAGCAGGGGCACGCCGGCGCTCTGCGCAATGTGTATGATGCCCATGTGCCAGTGGGTGTTGCGGCTGCGTGTGCCCTCAGGAGTGATGGCCAGCCACAGTTTTTCGTGGCTGTTGAAGGCGTCGACCATCTGCTCGCTCACGTGGGTGTGGGCGTGCTGCTTCACCGGCACGCCGCCCAGGGCGCGCATCAGGTGGTTCATGGGGAAAAAGAACCAAGTGTCCTTAATCATGAACGCCGACTTGTAGCCCATCGAACGGCTGCCCAACTCGCCCAGCACAAAGTCCCAGTTGCTGGTGTGCGGAGCCACGCAAATCACGCACTTATGGGGCACTGGGGCGACGTTCATCTTGAACCGCCACCCCATGCGCTTAAGTATCCACCCCGAAAGATTCATCGCCAGTAGTAGCGTTGTGTTACTGCTTCTTGGGCAGCAAAGCGTTCATCTTGTCGACGGCTTGGCCAATCGAGTCGTGCATGTAACTGGCCAGCGATTTCTCGGCCTGCTTGAAATAGTTGCGGCGTGCGGCGCGGTATTCCTTGCCTGTGGCGAAGTCCTTCGGACGACGGTCAAACGAGAGGCTCACACGGTCGATGGCCTCGCGCTGAAGCAGTGCCACATCCACGATGATTTCGTCCCACTTCTCGTTGTTACCCAGGCTTTCCTGAGCCATGATGCACTGCCCGGCCACTTGACCGCAGGCGTTGGCGATTGCTTTCTTCAGTTGTCTTTTGTTTGCCATTGTTGTCGTTTTTACCTTATTAATAATTGCGCTGCCCGCAACGGGCGGCATTGATTGCGCTAAATTACAAAAAAATGCCGGAAAGTCAGGCAAAAAATGTGTCAAAACTGTGTGCGCTGCCCTGAAAAAGCCTTTTTTTGCCTCCAGACGAAAAAAATTGGCCAAAAATTTTGCCACCTCAAAACTTTGTAGTAATTTTGCAACGCAAAAAGTCGGTGATATCGTCTAGTGGTCTAGGACGCCGCCCTCTCACGGCGGAAACCAGGGTTCGAGTCCCTGTTTCACTACAATGCTACAAATCTGGTGATATCGTCTAGTGGTCTAGGACGCCGCCCTCTCACGGCGGAAACCAGGGTTCGAGTCCCTGTTTCACTACCAGCAAGCGATTGGAACATTGTTCCAGTCGCTTTTTTCGTGTGGTTTTTTGTGGATTCGACAAAATGAATTAAATTCGCAGTCTGTAATAATAATGAAACGCAACACTGTTATGAGACGCTATTTTACACTTTGCATATTGGCCGCGCTGATGGCCATCCTTACTGTCAACTGCTCGGCCGAGAGTAAAGGCTCGTGGCTGAGCGACTACGGCATCGACCCCAACAACGACTGCCCTATATTCACTCGCCCCCCGCGCACGGGCCCCGACCGCAAGGAAGGTGCCGGCATCTGCACCAACGACGGCGCGGCCTACAACCGCACTTATTATGGCCTGGGCGAGGATTGGCATTACGAGCCAAAACTCATCCTGTGTGACCAGGAAAAGCAGGCCATGCCCACCATCACCGGCAAGTTGCGCGTGCGTGAGCCGCTCAAGCACGGCGTGATACCCATGAGCAATGGTGGCGCGCTGGTGGCCTACCGCATCTTTCCCGACAGTGGCGACTATGCTGAGCATTTCTTTGCCACCTACGACCACGAGGGCAACCTGATCGACGCCATCGCCCTGGGCACGCGCGCTAATCTTAGCGACGTGCTCACCACTGAGCCGCACGGCGACTACACGCCGCGCGAGAACATGGGTGGCAACAGCATCGTTATCGACACTGCGGCGCACACCTTGACGCTGGCGCAGTATAACATGTATAATGTGCCCAACTCCAGCAGCAGTGCCGAGTGGTGCGACACCGTGACGGTGAGCGTCCAGCGCGACGGGCGATTCGCCATCGCCAGCCACCGTGTCGCGGGCAAGCCTTCGGTCAACATCATTGCTGACCGTGCCATGACGCTGATGCTGCTGCCGCTGAGCGACACCAAGGCCGTTGAGAAATGGAACGACCTGCTTGCCGGCTGCCAAAAAAACGACAAGGCGTATGCCATGCTGCTGCCCAACGTGCCCGAACTCTTTGTGAAACGCACGCAGCAGTTTATGCAGTGGGTAGCGGCAAATCAGCAGCGCAGCGTGCTCGTCGGCGCTTTGCGTAAAGCCCTGGCTGCGGCCGACGATTACGGCCTCCAGCAAGATTTCGGCAACTATGTGGCACAAAGCATCGAGGCCTGCAACGACCCCGACGTGAAAGCCTACTGGAAATCACTGCGCCCTTTCACCCCCAACGAGTGACAAACGAGTAACCACGCCCCGCATATAGCCGCAAGGCGCTGATTCCCTGTGATTTATTATTGATTATAAGGGGGCT
This sequence comes from uncultured Bacteroidales bacterium, assembly GCA_902776835.1. Lineage (GTDB taxonomy): Bacteria > Bacteroidota > Bacteroidia > Bacteroidales > Muribaculaceae > Sodaliphilus. Next base: position 13,304 of record CACYRK010000006.1, on the reverse strand, counting down.
AGCGGAGAATGGTGGTTATGGTGCCCATGATGCAGCCCAGCAGTGCGCCGAGCCACACTATGGCGCGCAGTTCCTTGCGCATGACTTGCATGATGATTGTTTCGGCTTCCATCATGTCCATGGCATTGATGCGGTTTTCCACCATGGCGCTCACGTCGATGGCTTCGAGGATGCGCGGCAGGTGCTCGGTGATGATGGTGCGGTAAGCGTTGACCACGCTATCGGTGATTTGCCCAAGTTGGTCGCTGTGCTGGCTCATGAGGTCACACATGCGCTGTCCCATCAGTTCGTGTGTCGATTTGCCCACCATTTCGCTTGCCATCTGGTCGCCGCTGCTGCGCAGCACATCGTTGATTTGGTGGGCGAGAAGTTTCTCGATGGGATGAGCGAGTTTTCCCACTATTGCCTCGGCTCCGAGCCGTCCGGCCATGGAGTTGCGGGTCTTCTCCAGCACATGTGCTGTGGCCGCCTGGGCTATGCTTTCGCCCACGTGCTCGTCGTGCAGTTTGGCGCTCACCAGGCGCGTGAGGTTGGCTTGGGTGTTGCGCTGCAGGGCGTCGATGTCGGCCTCGGTAAGGTAGTGGCCGGCCCATTGGCGCAGCGTCTCATGGTTGTCGCTCTGCTCGGCCACAAAGTCGTTGATAGCCTTGCGCACCTTGCCCACCATGTCGTCGCTGAGCAGTGTGGCCTCGAGCACGTCGCGATTGATCAGGTTGTCGCTGATGGTTTGTCCAATGGCTTGCGCTATGCGTCCGCGCTCCTTGGGGATGATGCCCGGAGTGAACGGTATGTGGATTCCCATCACATACTTCGCCTGATGTGGGCGAAACAGCATGCGCAGGGCTAAATCGTTGGTGATGTAGCCAATGACGGCACCCACGGCGGGCCCGGCAAGATATGTGATAAAGGTGGGAATCATTTTTGCGTTTTTATAATATCACGGTGGCTGTCGCACTTTGGGCGACAGCCACCGTGATGTTGTGTCAGAACTGTCGTGCGGCGGCCTGCACCACCTCGGTGAGGGTGGGGTGGCCGTGGATGCTCAGTGCGAGGACGTCGACGGTGACATCGGCGTTCATTGCCATTACCACCTCCTGAATCAGGTCGGCGGCATGCGCTCCACAAATGTGGCAGCCGACGATTTTGCGAGTCGAGGCGTCGACAATCATCTTGATCAAGCCGTCGGTCTCGTCCATCGACACGGCCTTGCCGTTGCTGCGGAAGAAGGCCTTTTTCACCACCACTTTCATATCGCGCTCGGTGCATTGATCCTCGGTGAGTCCCACCATGGCCAACTCAGGCACAGTGAATACCGCACTGGGCACGATGTTGAGTTTCACCTTGTGGTTCTCGCCCAGGATGCTGTTGAGTGCCACCTGGCCTTGTGCGCTGGCGGCATGTGCGAGCATGCACAGGCCGTTCACGTCGCCGATGGCGTAGACACCGCTCACGCTGGTCTCCATCTCGTTGTTCACCTCGATGCCGCGGCGGCTCACATTGATGCCGGCAGCGTCGAGTCCGGCAGGCAGCACGGGCTGGCGACCCACTGACATGAGCACGCGCTCGGCGACGAGGCTCTGCTCCTTGCCCTTGAGGTCGTAGGTGACGGTGATGCCGTCGTCGCCCTTGGCGAGCGATTTCACGGCAGCCTGCGTGATGACCTTGATGCCGCGCTTCGACAGCACTTGTTTCAGTCGTTTGGCGATGTCTTTGTCAAACGGTGGCAGGATTTCCTTGCAGAACTCCACCACAGTGACCTCGACGCCGAAACTGCTGAAGATGGCGGCAAACTCCATGCCGATTACGCCACCGCCCACGATGCACATGCTCTTGGGCAAGTCGCTCATGGCGAGCACGTCGTCGCTTGTCATGGCCAGGTCGGCCCCTTCGATGGGCAGGCCTCGCGGCGCGCTGCCGGTGGCTATGACAATGCTCTTGCCTGTGTACTCCTGGTCGCCCACCATGATGGTGTGTGGCCCGGTGAAGCGTGCCTCGCCCTCAATCAGGGTGATGCCGGGCTGGCTGAGCAGCATCTGCACACCGTCGCGCAACTGCTTCACCACCTCGTCCTTGCGGGCGTGTGCCACGCTGTAGTCCACGGTGATGTCGCCACAGTTCACGCCCCAGCGTGCTGCGTCGCGCATCAGGTTGACGACCTCGGCGTTGCGGCACAGTGCCTTGGTGGGGATGCAACCGCGGTTCAGGCATGTGCCGCCCACCAGGTCGCGCTCCACGATGGCCACGTTCAGGCCACAAGCGGCAGCCTCGGCGGCCATCTCGTAGCCGCCGGGTCCCGCTCCAATGATAATAAGTTCGTAATTCATAGTGTCAAAGCGAATTACACGTTTTCTTCTTTCAACTCACGATAGGTGACGATGGGCTTCAACGCGGCCTGTGCGTCGTCGGGACGGCTCACTGGCGTGTTGTGCGGCGCGGTCTTCACCATCTCGGGCTCGTCGTGTGCCTCCTTGGCGATGCGGTGCATCACGTCGATGAAGGCGTCGAGCGTCTCACGGCTCTCGTTCTCGGTGGGCTCAATCATGAGGGCCTCGTGGAAGAGCAGCGGGAAATAGATGGTGGGTGCGTGGAAACCGAAGTCGAGCAGGCGCTTTGCCACGTCGAGGGTGGTCACGCCGGTGCTCTTGTCCTTCAGTCCGTCGAACACAAACTCGTGCTTGCACACGCCGCCGATGGGCAACTCGAAACTGTCCTTGAGCGACTCCTTGACATAGTTGGCGTTGAGCGTTGCCAGCGGTCCCACGTTTTTCACGTTCTCCTTGCCCAGGGTCAGGATGTAGGTGTAGGCGCGCATCATCACGCCGAAGTTGCCCAGGAAGCCGGAGATTGAGCCGAGCGAGTTGACGCCGTTCTCAACGGTGTAGTAGTGGCTGTCGTCCTCGTCGTGGCGAATCACGCGCGGATTGGGCAGGAATTGCTCCAGTCCCTCGCGAACACCCACCGGGCCGCTGCCGGGACCGCCGCCGCCGTGAGGCGTCGAGAAGGTCTTGTGAAGGTTGATGTGCATGATGTCGAAGCCGATGTCGCCCGGACGCACCTTGCCCAGCATGGGGTTGAGGTTTGCGCCGTCGTAGTACATCAGGCCGCCGCAGTCGTGAACCAACTTGGCAATCTCGGCAATTGAGTGCTCAAAGATACCCAGCGTGTTGGGGTTGGTCATCATCATGCCGGCGATGGTGTCGTCGAGCAGCGGGCGCAGGTCGTCGACATCGACGGTGCCGTCGGGACGGCTCTTCACCACCACCACGTCGAGGCCACACACGGCGGCGCTGGCGGGATTGGTGCCGTGCGCGCTGTCGGGCACGATCACCTTAGTGCGCTTGTCGTCGCCACGGCTGGCGTGATAACTGCGCATCACCATGAGTCCGGTGAGTTCGCCGTGTGCTCCGGCAAACGGGTTGAGCGTGAACTCCTTCATGCCGGCCAGCGTGGCCAGCGAGCGTTGCAGTTCATAGTACACCTCGAGGGCGCCCTGTACGGTATCGGGGTCTTGCAGCGGGTGCAGACCGGTGAACGCCGGCAGGTTGCACATCTCCTCGTTAATCTTGGGGTTATACTTCATCGTGCACGACCCGAGGGGGTAGAAGCCGGTGTCGACGCCAAAGTTGTTGTTGCTCATGTTGGTGTAGTGACGCACCACGCTCAGTTCGTCGACCTCGGGCAGCCCTGGTGCCTGCTCGCGGCACAACTGTGCCGGCAGGGCATCCATGCCGTACTGTTTCAGTTCGTTGGCAGGAAGAGAGTATCCACGGCGTCCTTCCCGCGAAAGCTCAAAGATGAGCGATCCGTAATAAGTGTTGTTCATTGGTTCTCCTCCTCTTTTTCGATAAAGTATTGTACGTTTTCAATCAGCGCGTCGATCTCGGCTTTGCTGCGAGCCTCGGTGACGCACAGCAGCAACTTGTCGTCGGCAATCTTCACACCGGCCTGGATGCCCATGCTCATGCACATGTCTTGCAGGGCGTCGATATTGAGGCTGGTGGTGAGGGCAAACTCGTTGAGGAAGGGCTTGTCGGGGAATGCGAGGGCAAACTTTCCGGTCTCGACGAGTTTCTCGGCCAGATAGTGTGCTCCGCTGTAGCCCATCTCGTTCACTTCGCGCAGGCCTTGCTTGCCCATCAGCGCGAGGTAGATGGTAACATAGAGCGCCATCAGACTCTCGTTGGAGCAGATGTTGCTGGTGGCCTTCTCGCGGCGGATGTGCTGCTCGCGTGCCTGCAGGGTAAGCACAAAGGTGCGCTTGCCGTCGACGTCGCGCGTAGCGCCAACGATGCGGCCCGGCATCTTGCGGATGAGTTTTTTGCTCGTGCACAGGAAGCCCACATACGGGCCGCCGAAGTTCATGGGAAGGCCCAGGCTCTGGCCGTCGCCAACAGCGATGTCGGCGCCCCACTCGGCGGGTGTCTTGATCACGCCCAGGGCACTTGCCACGCAGTTCATAATCAGCAGCGCCTTGTTGTCGTGGCACAGGTCGGCCCAGCCGGTGTAGTCCTCGAGAATGCCGTAGTAGTTTGGCGAGGCGACAATCACGCCGGCCACGTCGCCACAGGCAACCTTGGCCTCAAAGTCGGCACGGCAGGTCACGCCGTCCTTCTCGTCGATCATCACGATGTTCACGCCGTGGAAGTGGGCATAGGTCTTCACCACCTCCACCACGCGCGGGTTGAGGGTGCTCGACACGAGCACGGTATTGCGCTTCTTGGCGTTGGCGATGGCCATCATCATGGCCTCGGCAGTGGCCGTGGCGCCGTCGTACATCGAGGCGTTGCTCACTTCCATGCCGGTGAGTTCGGCCATCATGCTCTGATATTCAAAGATGTATTGCAGGGTGCCTTGAGAAATCTCGGCCTGGTAGGGTGTGTAACTGGTGAGGAACTCGCTGCGCTCAATGATGTTGTTGATCACGGCAGGCGAATAGTGGTCGTAGCAACCGGCGCCGGCAAAGCAGGTCATCACCTCGTTGTATGAGCCCAACTCCTCGAAGTAGCGGCGCACCTCCAGTTCGCTCATGGCGTTAGGCAGGTCGTAGTCGCCCTTGAACAACAGTTCTTGCGGCACATCCTTGTAGAAGTCGTCGAGCGTGTTCTCGCCGCAGCGGGCAAGCATCGCCTTGAGGTCTTCGGGGGTGTGCGGAAAAAATTTATGTGTCATTGTAAGTGTGCTATGTTGTGTTGAAATTTAAATCATTAGCCTACGGACCGCAGTGTGTCTGTCGATGTGCGGCCCATAGGCTAAGAGATGTGTGTGGCGATTACTCGCCGATGAAAGCCTTGTAGGCGGCGGCATCCATCAAACCCTCGAGTTCGCTGGCGTCGCTCATCTGAACCTTGATGATCCAGTTCTCGAAAGCGTCCTTGTTGATCAGGCCCGGCTCATCCTCGAGAGCCTCGTTGACCTCGACCACGGTGCCGCTCACGGGCGAGTTCAGGTCGCTGGCAGCCTTCACGCTCTCAACAGCGCCAAACTCCTCGCCAGCGGTCACCTCGTCGTCGACCTCGGGCATGTCGACGTACACCACATTGCCCAGTTCGTGCTGTGCATAGTCGGTGATGCCGATGTAGCCAAATTCACCATCCACTCTCACGTATTCATGCGACTCACAGTAGTAGAGTCCATCGATAATTTTACTCATAATGTTGTTTTATTTTTATTGTTAATGATTTATTTCTTGTAACTCTTTTTGTAGAAGCGTTTCTTCACCACCGTGGCGGGGAACACTTTCTTGCGGATGCGCACCAGCAACTCGTTGTCGAGTGCGCCGGCCTCGCGGTCGACCAGTGCGAATGCCAGGCTCTTGTCCACCGAGATGCCACGGTAGCCCGTGGTGATGTAGCCCACCACCTTGTCGCCCTGCAGCACTTCGTAGCCGTGGCGGGGGATAGCCTTGTCCTTCAGTTCCAGGCCCACCAACTTCTTGGCGCTGCCTTCGGCCTTCTGTTTTGCGCAGGCCTCCATGCCGATGAAGCCGCCGGGCTTGTCAAACTTGCAGAACATGCTCAGCGTAGCCATCACGGGCGAGATGTCGGCGGTCAACTCGTCGCCGTACAGCGGCAGACCCACCTCGAAGCGCAGCGTGTCGCGGCAACCCAGGCCGCACGGCTGGACGCCGGCTGCCATCAGCAGGTCCCACATCTTGTTGATTGCGGCGTGGCTGGCATATACCTCAAAGCCGTCCTCGCCGGTGTAGCCGGTGCGGCTCACGATAATCGTCTCACCGTCGTATTCCAGAGTCTTGGCGGTGTAGAAAGTGAGGTCGGCGCAGTCGAGTTTCAGCGTCTCCACCATCTGCTTCTCGCTTTCCGGGCCTTGCACGGCCAGTTGGCCGTAATAGTCGCTCTGGTTCTCCACCTTCACGTCGAAGGCTGCGGCTTGCTCGTTGATCCAAGCCACATCCTTGTCGATATTTGCGGCATTGATGACCAGGAAAAAGTCGTTCTCGCCCATCTTGTACACCAGCAGGTCGTCGACCGTGCCGCCGTTGGGGTAGAGCATCATGCCGTAGAACACCTGGCCGAGGTTTGCGCCGGCGATGTCGTTGGTGAAAATGTAGTTAACAAATTTCTCGCTCTCGGGGCCGGTGACGCGCACCTCACCCATGTGCGACACATCGAACACGCCCACTGCGTTGCGCACTGCGTTGTGCTCGGTAACGATGTCTTTGTACTGGATGGGCATGTCGAAGCCCGCAAACGGGGTCATCAGCGCTCCCAAAGCCACATGCTTGTCGTGCAGACAAGTCATTTTGATTTCTTCAGCCATACAGGTTGTTAATTAGTTAAGATATTAATAAATTTGTTAGTTGATAAATTCATGATGATGGTGCTCACGTCCACGTCGCGCAGCGCCTCGGTGAGCGCTGTGGGCGAGAATTCCACGCCCCGCAGCGGCTTGAACAGGCCCTGGTCGATGTCGCTCAGCAGGAAGTAGTCGCCCGCGATGTTGATGTGCTTGATGCGGTTGCTCTTCAACTCCAGGCTCACGCACATCGAGCCCACGCCGTCGATGAGGCACTCGCGCTGCAGCGTGCACTGCGGGTTGTGGCCCAGGATGAAGGTGGGCGTGAGGTATTCCTGCATGATTTGCTCGATTTGCTCCACGTCGGCGGCCGTGAGCGTCACCGTGCCGTCGGTGAGTGCCTGCCGCGCGTAGGCCTTGAATTGCTCGATGTCCATGTCCAGGTGCTGGCTCAGCGTGGTCACGCGGCTCTGCACGCTGCTCACGCCCTTCGAGGCCAGTTTGGCGTGCGATGGCGTGATGGCCTGCGTCATGTGGTCCATGTCGGTGTCGTAGAGCATTGTGCCGTGCACAATGCTGCGGCCCGGCAGGTGGTAAAACGCGTTGCCGCTGACCTTCATGCCGTCGATGAGCACATCGTTGCGGCCACCGCTGCTCGCGTTCAGACCCAGCGAGCGCAGCATCTCGGCGATGGCCTGAGTGTAGTCGTTGAAGGTGGTCTGCACATTGTCGCTGCGCGTGATGTAACTGAACATGATGTTGCTCATGTCGGCATACACGCAGCCGCCACCGCTCTTGCGGCGGTAGGTGGCTATGCCATGCTCGCGGCAGTAGGGCAGGTTCACCTCATTCTCGATGAGTTGGTTGCGGCCGAAAATCACCGTAGGAGCCACCTGCCACATAAATAGCAGCGACTCCTCGCCAATGACGCGTGCCGCATACTCTTCCATAGCAAGATAGAAGGGCAGTATGCGCACCGTGTTGTCAGGTAATTCTAAATATTTCATTATAAGCACGTTATCCGGCAAGTGCACAAAGTGGCGTTCACGTCGTCACTTCAATGAACAAAGTTAGGCATTTTTTGTGAATTGCACCCAATTTTTCGCTAAAAAAGTTGTGAAAAACACCAAATCCCCATTTTCCAGTAATCGTGCATTTCCACGCAGTGTCGCTATTGCTGTCAGCGCGCTATTATGCTCCAACTCAGCCGTAGGCTGACGTGTGAGCAACCCCCGTGAACCATGGATGGCTTTGAAGCGAAGGTAAGGCCTCCATGGCTCATCCGCATAATATTGGAATGATATTCTTGATATTTATGCATTATTTATCTTGTAGATATTATAAATAATGCATTGATAACTAATCAATAATCTTGTAAGTGTGGTCAAAGGGACTGTCCCTTTGACCACACTTTAGGCATAAATACACAATATTTTTGGTTGATTTATGCGTGGATGTTGCAATAAGCAAAGCCGACGCTAAAACAGACACCGCCGCTCGGGGGTGAGCGGCGGTGGGTTATAGGGTGTTGTGACTGGTTGTCACAAAATGGGAGTCTTACTTGCTGGTGACGCCATCTTCAGCCTCGGTGATGGTGGGTTCTTTGAAGGTGACGGTGCGGTTGTAGATGTAGTTGGCAATGGTGTAGACGACCATCGAGATTACCATGACGATGTTCTGGCCGGCATTTTCCATGGGGAAGCCGGGGATGATGTCCACGGGCAGGTTTTTCCAGCCCAGTCCCTCGAGCAGTATCCAACTCACCACGCCCTGCAGTGTCCAGCAGAGCAAGAAGCCGCAGCCGAAGAGCAGCGCCTGGCGGCGGAAGTCGCTCTTGGAGCGGAACACCCACGAGCGGTTCCACAGGAAACTGTTGACCACGCCCAGGACGTATCCCACCACGTTTGCCACGCCGTAGGGCACGCCTGCCACAGTGTTGAGCAGGTAGAATGTGACGAGGGTGATAAGCGTGTTCATCACGCCTATCACGCCGTATTTGATGAGTTGAATGCCCGTCTTCAGGGCCTCTTCCTTGGTCAGTTTCATAGTACTCTCATTAAATTGTCGGTTGCACCGCGCTTATTGCGGCTTGGCGAAGATGCTTAGTTCGCTCACGTTGCGCAGCGCAGTGCTGTCGGTTGTCGCTTGCCACACCACGATGCTTCGCACCTGCCGTGGGTCGACGTCGCGTGCCAGCGTGATGCGGTGCTGGTACAATGTTCCGAAGCCTGCCCCGAGCCAGTTGCCCTGGCTGTCGGCCAGTGGCAGTTCGAGGCGCTTGCGGCTGGTGTGTGCCTGCTCGTCGACGATATCGACCACGAGGGTGAGCGTGCTGAACTCGTAGGCTGGCGTATGCCTCACCGCCAGGTCGATATCGTAGCGCGCTGTGCTGTCGCCATACTGTGGTGCGAAGGTGATGGGCATTGTGCGTTCCCATCCCTCGTCGGGCAGCGCCACGGCCTTGCTGTAGGCCATGCGCTCGGGCCGGCATGCCGTCAGCATCAGCACGGCCAGCACGAGCCACGCGCCGCAGTGCCACAGCGCGTTAGCCCTTGTTGCCGTTGTCGTTTCGGTTCTCACCGCGGTTGTTGTTGCGTCGTTCACGTTGCTGGCGGTTAGGCCGCTCGCCGCGCGAGCGGTGTTGCCGCGGGTTGGCGTTGGCCGTGTTGGCGTTGCGCGCTTCGGGGCGTTGCGCGCCCTTGAAGTTGTCGCCCTTGGGCTGGTGGCGCTTGTCGCGGCGCGGTGCGTCGTGTTGCTGTGGCCGCTCGCCCTCGCCGCGTGCCTCGCGATGGTCGCCGCTGCGTTTGCGTTTCTTTTTCTTCTTGTCGAAGCGGTTGATGGCATCCTGGCCCAGGATGTCGCCAAAGGCACGCTTCTCCTTCTCGCGTTCGCTCTCGTCGAGCGTCAGCCGGTCGGGCTTCACGCCGCTCTTGTTCAGCGCGACGATTTCCCACACCTGCTGTGCCGGCAGCGTCACGGTGTCGACGGGCGAGTTTTTCTCGGTCGACAGCGTTACCTCCTGCTTGAGCGAGTCGGTCTTGAAGATGTAGTATTGCTTGTCGGCGGTCTCGAGCACGGTGTCCTTGCCGGGCAGTTTCTTGTTTGCCTCGACATAGGCATCGACCTCGAAGTTGATGCAGCACTTCAACTTGGCGCATTGTCCGGCAAGTTTCTGCGGGTTGAGCGACACGTCCTGGAAGCGTGCCGCGCTGGTGGCCACGCTCACAAAGTTTGTCATCCAACTGGCGCAGCACAGCGGCCGTCCGCAGGGTCCGATGCCGCCTATGCGGCCGGCCTCCTGGCGGGCGCCGATTTGCTTCATCTCCACGCGTATGTGGAACACCTCGGCGAGCACCTTGATCAGTTGCCTGAAGTCGACGCGCTCGTCGGCGATGTAGTAGAAGATGGCCTTGTTGCCGTCGCCCTGATACTCCACGTCGCCAATTTTCATCTTCAGTCCCAGGTCGGTGGCGATTTTTCGCGACCGTATCATGGTGTCGACTTCGCGAGCCTTGGCTTCCTCGAAGCGCTCCATGTCGCTGGTGCGCGCTTTGCGGAAGATGCGCAGTATCTCGGCATCGGGGCGCAGGTTGGCGCGTTTCATCTGCAGTTTCACCAGTTTGCCCATCATCGCCACCTGGCCGATGTCGTGCCCCGGGCTGGCCTCCACGGCCACCCAGTCGCCCTGCTTGAGTTGCAGGTGCGCGCTGTTGCGGTAGAATCCGCGGCGGGTGTTCTTGAAGTGGACCTCAACGATGTCGAAGTCGTTCTTCTCGCCGGGGATGTCGCTCAGCCAGTTGGTGCACTCCAGGTTGCTGCGCACCTCGCAGGCGCCTGAGCAACATGGCTTGGCGCACTCCACGCAGTTGTCGGTGGCAATCTGGTCGCTGGTTAACTTTATGGTCTTGTCGTCGTTCATCACAGCAAGGCCTTATTTTGCGTAACTCACGGCGCGGGTCTCGCGGATAACGGTGATGCGCACCTGTCCGGGATATGTGAGTTCGTCTTGAATCTTTTGAGCGATTTCGGTGCTGAGTTTCTCGGTCTCGGCGTCGCTGATCTTGTCGGCACCCACAATCACACGCAGTTCGCGTCCGGCCTGGATGGCGTAGGTCTTCACCACGCCGGGGTAGGAGAGTGCGAGTTTCTCCAGGTCGTTCAGGCGCTTGATGTAGGCCTCGACGACCTCGCGGCGTGCGCCTGGGCGTGCGCCGGAGATGGCGTCGCACACTTGCACGATGGGTGCGTAGAGGCTGGTGGCCTCTTCCTCGTCGTGGTGCGCTCCGATGGCGTTGCAGATGTCGGCTTTCTCCTTATATTTCTCGGCGAGTTTCATGCCAAGTTGTGCGTGCGGCAGTTCGGGCTCGTCGTCGGGCACCTTGCCGATGTCGTGCAGCAGTCCGGCGCGGCGTGCCTTCTTGGGGTTCAGGCCCAGTTCGCTGGCCATGATGGCGCACAGGTTGGCCGTCTCGCGGCTGTGCTGCAGCAGGTTCTGGCCGTAACTCGAGCGGTATTTCATCTTGCCGATGAGGCGGATGAGTTCGGGATGCAGGCCATGGATACCCATGTCGATGGCGGTGCGTTTACCGGTCTCGATGACCTCCTCCTCGACCTGGCGGCGCACCTTGGCCACCACCTCCTCGATGCGGGCGGGGTGGATGCGTCCGTCGGCCACCAACTGGTGCAGTGCCAGGCGCGCGATTTCGCGGCGCACGGGGTCAAAGCCCGAGAGCACGATGGCTTCGGGGGTGTCGTCAACAATGATTTCGATGCCGGTGGCGGCCTCCAGGGCGCGGATGTTGCGGCCTTCGCGGCCGATGATGCGGCCCTTTATCTCGTCGTTATCGATGTGGAACACGGTCACGGCGTTCTCAATGGCCGTCTCGGTGGCCACGCGCTGGATGGTCTCCACGATGATGCGCTTGGCCTCCTTGTTGGCCGTGAGTTTGGCATCGTCCATGATGTCGTTGATATAACTTGCTGCGGCGGTCTTTGCCTCGTCCTTAAGGCTCTCGACGAGTTTCTCCTTTGCCTCGTCGGCGGTGAGTCCGCTCACGTGCTCGAGGGTCTCGCGCACGCTTTTTTCGAGTTTGTCGACCTCTTTGCGACGGAACTCCAACTCGTTGGTTTGGTTGTCGATGCGTTGCTTGAGCGTGTCGAGTTCGTTGCGCTTGCGTTGCAAGTCACCCTGCAACTGGTTGAGTTGCATCTCGCGCTGCTTGGCCTTGGCCTCGCTCGACTGCACCTTTGCCAGACGGCTGTTGGCCTGCTTCTCGGCGTCGCTCTTGATGGCCATGCCTTCTTCTTTTCCCTTGATCACCTCGTTGTTTTTCAGCACTTCGGCCTCAAGGCGTGCTTTCTCCACGATTTCGTTGGCTTGCGACTTGGCGTTGCGCTTCGACATGTAGTTGGCCACGACGACACCCACAATGAGTGCCACCGCTGCCACTACAAGATACATGATAATATTCATCTCGTTGATATTGTGTAATATATATTAATAAAAAATGCACCCCATCGGGCGGCGCGTCTCAGCCATGACGAGGCGCGTGATGCCGTGAAATGGTGTGCAGGAACCTATATTTACAATAAGTATATTATACCTTGACCAGGATTTCATCGAGTTTGCTCTCGAAATCGGTCAAGAAGTCATTGACGCTGCTGTTGTCCTGGTAGTAGGTGAGGTACAGTCGTGCAAACTGAAACGCCACCCTCGCCAGCACCTCATGCGACGAACTGTTTTCATCGAATCGCTTCATCCACTTGTCCCACAGCGTGTTGACCAAATTCTCGGCCTCGCGGTAGGTCGACTCATCGGCCTTGTTGATGCTCAGCGCTATGGGCTTCACATCAGCCAGATGAATCCAAATGCTATGTTTCGACTCGTTAGCCATTGCGATGTTTTATCTGGCGGCGCCACGGGATGCCCTGTGGTCGCCGGGGATGTTATGTGTTGAGTTGTGCAATGCACCGGTCAATGTCCCGCACAATTCGGCTGATTATGGCTTGGCTTGAGCGCACCTGCTCGGGCGTTGACGCAATGGTGTGCGACATGCGCAGGTAACTGACGTCGTGTTGCAGTTTCTCGACCTCACGGCGCAAGATCTCGTTGTCGCTCTCCATCATCGACAGTTTCTCGCTCAACTCGTGGTTGCGAGCCTCAAGGGCCTGATATTTCTCCATCAGGATGCTCGTTTTGCTCACGATGCGGGCCAGAGTGTCATGAAGTTGCGATGCCATAAACTTCCTAATTTTCCACAAAAGTAGCAAAAAAATCTCACATGCATTTATTATAGGTGAAATAATGATGCACTTTTGCATTTTTTAACCCACCTTCCTCGACCATCTTCCCCGACCACCATCAAAGGGGACGGTTCTTTTGATGGTGTTTTGTTAACCTTTATTCACAATTTACCTTGCTTGTTATCAGTGATTTATCGAAAAACGCCATCAAAGGGGACGGCATTCTATGTTCCTGTGCAAGTAAAACGCGGATTTTTTTTCGTTATGCTGTGATTTTTTTGTTTTCTCCGTAACATGTCTCGTTTTTG
>CACYRK010000005.1 GCA_902776835.1 uncultured Bacteroidales bacterium | reverse complement strand
TGCTGCCGCCACGCTGCCCCTCGACTTGCATGTGTTAAGCCTGTCGCTAGCGTTCATCCTGAGCCAGGATCAAACTCTTCGTTGTTGATATCTCGTTTTATCTTTTTCTCTGTGAAAAACGCGCGCCACGATTCGGCGCCCCGGCCCGTCCGATGTTTTGTGTCCGCTGTGCTTATTCTGTGTTCACGACTTGACGGGGACATTCTTCTAATGTCCCTTCGTACTACATCTTTGCTGTTCTCTCCACCATGTCAAGGAGCTCTTCCGAGCGCTCAACGCCCCGACTTGGGGCGAAAAGCGGTGCAAAATTACTGCTCCCGGACGACATGGCCAAATTTTTTTCGCGACTTTTTTTCAAAAAAATTTCAGCGGAAACACAACGGGCTGAGAACCAGCCATGTGGGGAAAATATATTTTCACGCCAGAGGGGGCAGCGAGGGAGCCAGCGCGGCAAGGCCCGCGAGGGGCGGCTGGCGGGGCGGCCGCGACCGCCGGGAAGGGGACTGCACTGCTGGAGGGTGGCCGCGACGGAGCCGCGGCATGGCGAACGGGGTGGCGGCACGGCTGGGGGTTGCTTGGGCGGCGGCTAGGCGAGCGGCACCGCGGGGTGGCTGCGACACTGCGATGGCTGCAAGGCGGGGGGGCCGCGACGGAGCCGCGGCATGGCGAACGGGAGGGGGCGGCACGGCTGGGGGTTGCTTGGGCGGCACGGCGGCGGGCGGCACTGCGAGGGGGCTGCGACGGAGCCGCGGCATGGCAAACGGGCGGGGGCGGCACGGCTGGGGGCTGCTTGGGCGGCGGCTAGGCGGGCGGCACTGCGGGGTGGCTGCGGCACGGCGATGGCTGCAAGGGGGTGGCCGCGACGGAGCCGCGGCATGGCGAACGGGCGGGGGCGGCACGGCTGGGGGCTGCTTGGGCGGCGGCTAGGCGGGCAGCACTGCGGGGTGGCTGCGACACTGCGATGGCTGCAAGGCGAGGGGGCCGCGACGAAGCCGCGGCATGGCGAACGGGGGTGGGGACTATATATTATATATTAATAAGGTGTGGTGGGTGGAAGGTTTTTAGAAAAATGGTGTGGGATTGGGTGAAATTTAGTAACTTTGTGGCATGAAAAAAAGTGTGATGGATTTCAAGGTGCGCGAGGTGGTGCCCCATGGGCGCAACTACGCGCTGTTGCGCATGATGCCGGTGAAGGGCGAGATGCCTGAGGTTGAGCCGGGACAGTTTGTCCAGGTTGAGATACCGAACAGCAAGTCGACCTACTTGCGTCGCCCCATCTCGATCAACTGGGCCGACCGCCGTGAGATGTGGCTGCTGGTTCGCCGTGCTGGCGCCGGGACAAACGCTCTGTGCGACCTTCCCGAGGGCTCACGCCTGAGCATCATCCTGCCTCTGGGCCGCGGTTTTGATTTGTCGGTTCGTGGCAATGTTCTGCTTGTAGGCGGCGGTGTGGGCACAGCCCCACTGCTGATGCTCGGCAAACGCCTGGTGACGCTGGGCGTGGATGTGAAGTTTCTGCTTGGTGCCCGAACGACGTCGGACCTGCTTCAGTTGGAACTGTTCAAACAGACCGGCGAGACCCGGGTCACCACCGAGGACGGCAGCATGGGCCACCGCGGCCTGGTCACCGACCACCCGCTGCTCACCGATGGCGAGATTGACCACATAGCGTGCTGCGGCCCGCTGCCGATGATGAAGGCTGTGGCTGCGATAGCCCGCTCTCGCGGCATCAGTTGTGAGGTGAGCCTGGAGAACATGATGGCGTGCGGCATCGGCGCCTGCCTGTGCTGTGTCGAGGACACGGTGGACGCGGGCAACGTGTGCGTGTGCAAAGAAGGTCCCGTATTCAACATAAAACGACTGAAATGGTAGATTTAAGCGTAGACTTAGGCAACGGCCTGAGGATGAAAAATCCTGTTATGCTCGCCAGCGGCACGTGCGGCTACGGCGAGGAACTTGCCGACTTTATCGACCTGTCGTCGCTGGGCGGCATCTCGGTTAAGGGAACCACGCTGCATGCCCGCCAGGGCAACGCGTCGCCCCGCATGGTAGAGACTCCGAGCGGCATGCTGAACGCCGTGGGCCTGCAGAACAAGGGAGTGGACTATTTTGTCGAGAACATCTACCCCCGCATCGCGTCGCTTGACACGTCGCTTGTGGTGAACGTGAGCGGCAGCAGCGTCGACGACTACGTTGCCGTGTGCGATCGCCTTCGCCCTCTGGACCGCATCGCCGCCGTGGAAATCAACATCTCGTGCCCCAACGTGAAACAGGGCGGCATGAGTTTCGGCACCGACCCCTCAATGGCGGCCGCTGTTGTTGTCGCCGCGCGACAAATTTGGTCGCGTCACCTGATGGTAAAACTCACCCCCAACGTCACAGACATCACACTCATCGCGCGCGCCGTCGAGGAAGCCGGCGCCGACTCGGTGTCGCTTACCAACACCTTCCTGGGCATGGCCATAGACGTGGAGCGCCAGCGCCCCTACCTGTCGACCATCACCGGCGGCCTCTCGGGCGCTGCCATCCGCCCCATCGCCGTGCGCATGGTGTGGCAGGTGAGCCAGGCGGTGCGCATCCCCGTGGTGGGCCTTGGCGGCATCACGTGCGGGCGCGACGCCGTGGAATTCCTTCTTGCCGGCGCCAGCGCAGTGCAGATTGGCACCGCCAACTTTATCGACCCGACGACATCGGTCAAAGCCATCGCGTATATCGAGGACTACATGGAGCGGCACAATATGGCCGACATGAGCGCAATCACAGGCGCGATGAAAACGCCATAAACGACCAGGAGCCAAAGACACTCGGCACCCACATTGGCATTGCGAGCCAGAGTGGGTGCCGAGCGTGTTTTTGCGACAGAGTCCAGGGCTAATTGCTGATGTTCCAGGTGAAACTACAGGAGTTGCGCTAATTGCCATAAAATGACAACTCGCGTTGTGGTTTAAGGTTTTCAAGGTCAATTTTGCGGGGAGAACGTTTCGAAACGCCCATCGCTGTAGAGCACCATGATTGAGACCACTTTTCGCTCTCCGTCGATGGGTGCTGCGGGCCGTGCGGCGCCCCGACGCGGAGCCGCCGCGTTTCGCACGATGCTCTCGAAGGCGTCGTTCATCGCTTTTTGCGCCGCTGCCGGCTGCGGCTGTTGGTAAGCCACATCGTCGCCGAACGAAATTGCCTTACTGGTGGCGGGGTGCTCGCCGCGGTTGGCATTCTCATCGAGTTGAGCCGGAGCACTTGTTGTGCCATAGTTCTCATTTGGAACAAACATGTCGCCGTCGCCGAACATCAGCCACATGATATTCAGGCCTGGGTAGGCACGGTGAATTTTTGAGATGAGTTCGTCGCTCACCTTCTTGTTGCGCCCATTGAGCAACTGCGAGAGGGTGGGTCGGGGAATCTCGCACGTGTCGGCAAACTGCGAGTTGTTAATTCCGCTGCGTTGCAAGAACGCCTTCAACCTTGATACTATATCCACGATACAAAAATATTAAAATAAGAGACGGGTTGGGGTTGTCGATTTTTGACAAACACCAAAAATTCCCATTTCCGGAAAAACTGGTGATCGAAGTCAAAAACTTTGCATCTCGACCCGGAAAAATCAGGCTGCCGTTGATCAAAAATTCACCACATCGAAGACGCCCAGAAAACCACCCCAAAAATGGCCGTTGTTTTGAACGCACAAAAATGCGAAAAAAATCGCAGAAAAATCGATGTGCGAATGTGAATTGTCGATTTGCGAACCAAAATTTTTCAAATGCAAATTTAAAACAGATATTTGAGATATGCAAATTTAAATTCACAAATCTGCACACTTGGCTATTTCGCACGGCAAACAGCGCCTAAAACCCGCGAGTTGCAAATGCAAACACAAACCATAAAGTATTGCTTTAGGTTTTTGTGGTATGTTTCTATTTTTCAATGCATTACACACTACATGAACCACAAATATTAAAGCATTTCTTGAATATGACCATATTTCTTAATTCAATACTAAAAGGTTTAAGCGAAATAATGCTGATTATTAGGAGATTACAGAGATTGTAAAATTTTGTAAATGTCAAAATTCAAGCATTTTGCAAACTGTGCTTATGTAAATTTGCAAACGCAATGCGGCTTGAGCCGACGCAAACCGACTTAACGAAACGAAACACCCTGTTTTGTGTCGCACGCGGGCTGATTCAGAACGCAAACGGGGCGGTGGATTTGCGAATTTGTGACGGTAAACCATTCGTGGTAAAACGCCAAGAAACGGCCAAAATGCCGCTCAACTCGATTTCACGGCGAAATTTTTGGTGAAAATGAGGGGTAAATAGGGCCAGAAAATTCTGAAAAAGTTGAGCGAAGCCGATTTTGGGGTTAACCCACACTTTCATAGCAAGTTAACCCCAAAACCAGGCAAAATGCCCTTGATGCCAGAAAAATTGCAGAAAGCGGCGTTTCGGGTTATGAAACACCCCTACTCTACCCCACCATTTATGCCAAGAAGATGCCAATTTGGGTGCGGTAAAGCGTACCGAACCATATTTTTTACACTAACTGGAAATGGTAAAGGCCCCTCAGGCGATCAGGCGAGGGATAAGATAAAAAAAACGCCCGGAGAATTAACTCCGGGCGCCGCGATTATTTCTTCTTTAGTTCTGGGCGGAGGTAACGCGCGGTGATTGACTTGCTGACCGTGGCCACCTGCTCAGGAGTTCCGAAGGCCACCACCTGACCACCCCCTCTCCCACCCTCGGGTCCCATGTCGATGATGTAATCGGCACACTTTATGACGTCGAGGTTGTGTTCGATGACGATGACGGTATTTCCTTTTTGGACCAATTTTTGAAGTACGCCCAAAAGCACCTTAATATCTTCGAAATGGAGACCTGTCGTCGGCTCGTCGAGGATGTAGATTGTGCGTCCGGTGTCGCGCTTCGACAGTTCGGCAGCCAATTTCACGCGCTGGCTCTCACCTCCGGAGAGAGTGCTTGACGGTTGTCCGAGTTTGATGTATCCCAGTCCCACATCCTGCAGCACCTTAATCTTGTTGAGAATGGCCGGAATGGCGTCGAAAAATTCCACGGCTTGATTTATCGTCATGTCGAGGACATCGGCTATCGACTTGCCTTTGAACTTAACTTCCAGAGTTTCACGGTTATAGCGTTTTCCGCCACATTCTTCGCAAGGCACGAGCACATCAGGTAAGAAGTTCATTTCCACCGTTTTATACCCATTTCCCTTACATGCTTCGCAACGTCCTCCCGAGATATTGAACGAGAAACGACCTGGCTTGTAGGCTCGAATCTTAGCCTCAGGCAGGTTGACGAAGAGGTTGCGTATGTCGGTGAAGACCCCGGTGTAGGTTGCCGCGTTGCTTCGCGGGCTCTTACCCAGCGGAGCCTGGTCGACGGTAACCACCTTGTCGACATTTTCGATGCCCTCGATGGCTTTGTAGGGCAGCGGCTCGGTGTTCGACCGATACAGTTTCTGGCTGAGAATTGGCTGCAGCGTGGCGTTGATCAGCGACGACTTGCCGCTTCCGCTCACGCCGGTGATACATATAAACGTGCCCAGGGGCAGCGTGACATCGACGTTCTTGAGGTTGTTGCCCTGGCATCCACGCAGCGTGATGTAGCGTCCGTTGCCGCTACGCCGCTCTGCAGGCACGTCGATCGACTTGATTCCGTTGAGATATTGCGCTGTGATGGTGTCGGCCTTAAGCAGTTGCTTTGGCGTTCCGGCGAACACCACATTGCCGCCCTTGCGCCCCGCCAACGGACCGATATCGACGACATAATCGGCGTTGAGCATCATGTCCTTGTCGTGCTCGACGACGATGACCGTGTTGCCGTCGTCGCGCAATCGCTTCAGCGAGTCGATCAGGCGGTTGTTGTCGCGCTGGTGCAGGCCTATGCTCGGCTCATCGAGGATGTATAGCACGTTGACCAGTTGTGACCCGATTTGCGTGGCCAGTCTTATGCGCTGGCTCTCGCCGCCTGAGAGCGACGCCGAACTGCGGTTGAGCGACACGTAGTCGAGGCCCACATCGAGCATAAAATTCAGTCGGCTCGATATCTCCTTGACTATTTCGCGGGCTATGGTCCACTGCTGGTTGTCGAGATGGTTGTGCAGGTCGTCGATCCAGTCGCGTAACTGCTCGATATCCATTGCCGCCAGTTGCGCGATGTTCATGCCGTTGACGCGGAAATGCAGCGCCACCTTGTTGAGGCGCTGTCCGTGACACTCGGGGCACGTCATGCGCGAATAGAACTGTCCGGCCCACTTCTGCGCCTTTGACGACGCGTTGTCGTCCTGCTGCATCTCGATGTACTTGATAAGGCCGTCGAACGAGAGGAAGAAGTTGCTTGTGCCTATCGTTTCGTTGCGCAGGTTCAGGCGCTCGTCGGTGCCGCTCATTATCTCGTCGATGGCCTCGTCGGGCAGTTGGTCGACTGGTGTGTCGAGCGAGCAGTCATATTTCTCACAGATGGCCTGTATTTGCCAAAAGATGAGCGAATTTTTGTATTTTCCCAGTGGCAGTATTGCGCCGTTGCGAATCGACAGCGAGGTGTCGGGCATAATCTTGTCGCGGTCGATGAGGTTGACAAAGCCCAGTCCCTTGCATCGTGGGCAAGCGCCCAGCGGCGAGTTGAACGAGAAGTTGTGCGGAGCCGGCTCGGCGTAACTCAGCCCCGTAGCGGGGTCCATGAGCGACTTGCTGAAGTAGCCCACATTGTCGGTTTCGCAGTCGAGGACAATCATCTGTCCGTCGCCCTGGATGAATGCTTTCTCGATTGATTCTTGCAAGCGTCGCGTGTCCTTCGCTGCCGCCCTGAGGCGGTCGACAACCAGTTCCACCGAGTGGTTCTTGTAGCGGTCGAGTTTCATGCCGAAGGTGATTTCGCGCAACTCGCCATCGACGCGCACGTGCATAAAGCCCTTCTTGCGCAGGTTCTCGAAGAGTTCGCGGTAATGCCCCTTGCGGTTCTTCACCAGCGGCGCGAGGATGTAGATGCGGTGCCCCTCGTAACGCTCGACGATGAGGTTGAGAATCTTGTCGACGGTGTATTTCACCATGCGCTCGCCCGAGGTGTAACTGTAGGCCTCGCCGATGCGCGCGTAGAGCAGGCGCAGGTAGTCGTAGACCTCGGTGGTGGTGCCCACGGTGCTCCGCGGGTTTTTGTTGACGGTTTTCTGCGCGATTGAGATTACGGGATTCAGTCCCGTGATCATGTCGACCGCCGGACGCTCGAGCACGCCCAGCATGCCTCGCGCGTAGGCCGAGAACGTCTCCAGATAGCGTCGTTGGCCCTCGGCAAAGATGGTGTCGAAGGCCAGCGACGACTTGCCGCTGCCGCTAAGCCCGGTGATGACGGTGAGGCTGTAATGTGGAATTTCCACATCTATGTTTTTCAGGTTGTGCACCCGTGCTCCGAGCACGGTGACACAATCGGTGTCTTTTCCGTTAAGAGTCATGATTGATGTTGTTGCGCGCGTGCGCGCACGCGTGAACATTATATGTTATTCTTATTGGCCGTCGCCGTCGGGGACGATGTCGGGATTGGGGTTGGGGTTGATGTCGGGTGCCTCGTTTTTGCGGTAGCGAATCACGTTGATGTCGCCGCTGCGTTTGTATTTCTGCCCGTCGCTGCCCCTGGCCTGGATAACATAGTAATAAACCCCAGTGGGGACCAGTTTGCCCTTATAATAACCATCCCAGCCCTGGGCGGGGTCGGTGAATTCGCACATCAGCACGCCCCATCGGTTGTAAATCCAGCAGTGGAACTCGGTGATTGAACTGTAACTCACCATCCAGATGTCGTTCTGGCCCTCGGTAACGCCGGGGGTGAACACGTTGGGGATTTGCAGCACGCTGACGCCGACGTTCACAGTAAACGTCTCGCTGATTGTCTCGCAAGTGCCGTCGGCATTTGCGGCAACGAAGCGCCAGTAGTACTCTCCGGCATCGTTGAAGGTCTCCTCGTAGTCGTCCTGATTGATGCGCAGCACAATGTCGTTGAAATCGGCGTCGGTGGCCATCTGCCACTCACGATGCACCACGGCATCGGTGACGAAACTCTGGAAATAGATGTGAACCGGTGCCGATCCGCCGAGCGACATCTCATCGCCCGATTTTTGCTCGTTGGGGTTATCGCGGCTCTCCTGAGTGGCCGTGGCGTGAGCATCGACAGCCGCGGTGACGTAGAGGTCGCTCGTCTTGCTCTTGACGCTGGCCATGTCCCAGAATTCGAGGAAGCGGTCGCCAGAGATGGTGAACGTGGTGTTGCACAGTGGTGCCGGGATGACGATGGTGGGTTTGAGGCTCTCCAGGGTCTCCACGGTATCTACCGAATGCCAGTGCTCGTCGTCGCTCCACGCGAGGTTCTGGTAACTGAGTTTGATGTCGCGCGAGAGCACCTTGCGTACACCGGTGATGGTGAAGTAAGGTATGTCGGCACCCTGACCGTCGACGTTGATGGTCACTGTTGAGCAGTCGCCGTCGCTGCGTGCGTCGACCGACGATATTGAGAACATGTGCTTTGAATAGTCGGTGACCCAGAAGTAATATGGTGTGGTGCCCTCGGTGATGATGTAGCCGCAATCGGCCTTCACATTATGGAGCGTCGACTCAAGGCCGTTGAACTCTACGCCCTCGACCTCGGTGGCGTAAGCGCCGCCCATTTCGTCGTAAACCGACCAAGTGACGGGGTTCTCGGTAGTGGCGGTATAGGTCATTGACACGCCCTCCGCGCTGTTGAGCACGAAGATGCGCTTGAGGCCGGTGCTGAATTCGGGCTCAATCTCCATCACGTCGCGGCTATTGCCGCTGAATGTGATTTGCGCTGCTGCGGCGAGCGCCATTGCGCTTGCCAGCACTATGAGGAAAAATCTTCTTAAAACAGTCATAACTTGCAAAGGTACCGATTTTTATTGACTCACACAAGAGCGGTCAAAGATATAACGGAAAAAGGCGGTGTAAATTGTGTAAATTGCGTGATGAATGGCGGGGGGCGGCGCTGCGGAGGGTGGCACTGAGGCGGGGGTGGCTGCGACGGAGCCGCAGCATGGCGAACGGGCGGGGACACTGAAGGGGATCGCTGCTGCGGGGGGCTGCGACGGAGCCGCAGCATGGCGAACGGGCGGGGCTGGCGCTGAGAGGGGCGGCGCGGCGCTGCTGCGGGGGGCTGCGACGGAGCCGCAGCATGGCGAACGGGCGGGGCTGGCGCTGAGAGGGGCGGCACTGCTGGGGGGATTTGTGGGTGTGGGGAAAAATTGCTAAATTTGCATTTTAGTTTAAAATCGCTATGTTTCTTTAAAATCACACGATATGGCAACTGTTGACGATAAGAAAATCATTTTCTCGATGGTGGGCGTGAGCAAGACCATTGAGCAGAATCAAAAGCAAATCTTGAAGAATATCTATCTGTCGTTCTTTTATGGGGCGAAGATAGGCATCATAGGCTTGAACGGCGCTGGCAAGTCGACGCTGATGAAGATTATCGCGGGCCTGGAGACGGAGTACCAGGGCAAGGTGGTGTTCGCCCCCGGCTACTCGGTGGGCTACCTGCCTCAGGACCCTCAACTCGACCCGAGCAAGACGGTGAAGGAGATTGTTCAGGAAGGTGTCCAGCACATCGTTGACACGCTTGCCGAATACGAAGAGATCAACCAGAAATTTGGCTTGCCGGAGTACTATGAGGACGAGGACAAGATGAACACGCTCTTTGCTCGCCAGGCCGAGTTGCAGGACATCATCGACGCCACCGACGCGTGGAACCTCGACAGCAAACTCGAGCGTGCCATGGACGCTCTGCGCTGCCCTCCTGGCGACCAGTTGACCGAGCATCTGAGCGGTGGTGAGCGCCGCCGTGTGGCCCTGTGCCGCCTGCTTCTCCAGAAGCCCGACGTGCTGCTACTCGACGAGCCCACCAACCACCTCGACGCCGAGTCGATCGACTGGCTGGAGCAGCACTTGCAGCAATACGAGGGCACGGTGATTGCGGTGACCCACGACCGCTACTTCCTCGACCACGTGGCCGGCTGGATTCTGGAGTTGGACCGCGGCGAGGGCATCCCCTGGCAGGGCAACTATAGCAGTTGGCTCGAGCAGAAGACGTTGCGCCTGGCACAGGAGGAGAAGACCGAGAGCAAGCGCCGCAAGACACTGCAGCGCGAGTTGGAATGGGTGCGCATGGCCCCCAAGGCCCGCCAGGCCAAGGGCAAGGCGCGTCTTAACAGTTATGACAAACTGCTCAACGAGTCGGTGAAAGAGAAAGAGGAGAAACTCGAAATCTTCATTCCCAACGGTCCCCGCTTGGGCAACAAGGTGATTGAGGCGCAGCATGTGCGCAAGGCCTTTGGCGACAAACTGCTCTTCGACGACCTGAACTTTATGCTGCCGCCCAACGGCATTGTGGGCGTGATTGGCCCCAACGGCGCCGGCAAGACCACGCTGTTCCGCCTGATTATGGGCCTTGAGCAGCCCGACAGCGGCACCTTCGAGGTCGGCGAGACGGTGAAGGCGGTGTACGTCGACCAGCAGCACACGAGCATCGACCCGAACAAGAGCGTTTACGACGTGATTTCGGGCGGTGTGGAGTTGCTGCGCATGGGCGGCCGCGACGTGAACGCGCGTGCCTATCTGTCGCGCTTCAACTTCTCGGGCGTCGACCAGCAGAAACTGTGCGGCGTGCTGTCGGGCGGTGAGCGCAACCGCCTGCAGTTGGCATTGGCGCTGAAGGAGGAAGGCAATGTGCTGTTGCTCGACGAGCCCACCAACGACATCGACGTGAACACGCTGCGCGCCCTCGAGGAGGCTCTCGACGACTTTGCCGGCTGCGCCGTGGTCATCAGCCACGACCGCTGGTTCCTGGACCGCATCTGCACGCACATCCTGGCCTTTGAGGGCAATTCTAACGTCTACTTCTACGAGGGGTCGTACACCGAGTACGAGCAGCACAAACTCAAGCGGCTGGGCAAAGAAGAGCCCACCCGCATACGTTATCGCCGTCTTACCGACGACTGATTTGACGAAGATAAGTCGCTGAAATTAATCTATTTGTACTTGATGCGAAAGTAGTCGAGCAGCGCCTTGAAATTGTCTTGGGCTGTAAGGCAGGTATCCATCAGGTATCCTTTAACCTGTGGCCATTGGCTCAGACCACGGTAATAATACATCTTCAGTTCGTCGGTGATAATGAATGGCACGATGCCAGCCGACAGGCATTCTTTGAACATAATCAGTCGCCCCACCCGTCCGTTTCCGTCCTGAAAAGGATGAATGGCCTCAAAGCGCTGGTGGAAATCAACAATATCCTCAAGCGAGTGTTTCTTGATGGCATTATACGCTCGCAACAGTTCACTCATCTGGCGATGAACGTCGGATGGGTGTGCTGTTTCCATGCCTCCCACCTCATTAGGCAACCGCTTATAGCCTCCTACGGCAAACCACGACTTGCGGGAATCGGATGTCCCTGTCTTGAGCGTGAAATGAAGTTGCTTGATGAACGATTCGGTCAACCGTGCATCGGCTTGCTCGATAATCATGTCGATACAGCGAAAGTGATTAACCGTCTCGATGACATCGTCGACAATGATGGCTTCGCCGGATGTGCCAATGGTGTTGGTTTCGAAGATATAGCGCGTCTGGTCGTGGGTCAACCGACTGCCTTCGATATGATTGGAATTATAGGTAAGGTCGATTTGAACACGGTGATATATACCACCTTTAATATTTCCTGCCTGCTGCTCGCGAAGCACCGCGAGCAAGGGTGACGACTTGAACTTCTTCTTACGGCCAGGCAATACGGCATCGGCAGGCACATTCCATGACTTGCCCACGAGCCGCACGCCATCAATCTTCCCACAAGCACAATAGTTACGGGCTGTGCGTTCTGAGATTCCAAATTTCGCAGCATATTCTTTCGCTGAGATATATTCCATCGTTGTATCGGCAAGAAAAAGTTATTATTATGGTGCAAAAATACGCATTTTTGCCGATATCGGCAAAAAAATGCGCTTATTTTTGTTGATGCCGTGATGGGTGAAGGGATGGTGGATGGGGTGTTCGACGGCTGTGGATGGGGTGTTCGACGGGCTGTGGATGGGGTGTTCGACGGGCTGTAGATGGGGTTACCACACGCCGTAGGTGGCGCGGTCGGCGTCGATGCGCAGCAGGATGAAGAGCAGGAAGGTGAAGCCCCAGAGCGACGAGCCGCCGTAACTGAAGAATGGCAGCGGTATGCCGATGACGGGGCACATTCCGAGCACCATGCCTATGTTGATGGCCAAGTGGAAAATCAGGTAAGACGCGACGCAGTAGGCGTAGACGCGTCCGAACGCGGTGTGCTGGCGCTCGGCAATTACGAGCACGCGCAAAATGAGTGTCAGGAACGTGAGCAGCACCAGTGTTGAGCCTACAAAGCCTTCCTCCTCGCCGATGGTGCAGAAGATGAAGTCGGTGTGCTGCTCGGGCACGTATTTGAGTTTGGTCTGTGTGCCGTTGAGGAATCCGCGTCCTGTGAGTCCGCCTGAGCCGATAGCAATCTTGCTCTGGTTCACGTTGTAGCCCACGCCCTTGGGGTCGTCGGTGATACCCAGCGTGACCTTGATGCGCTTTTGCTGGTGATCCTGCAGGATATTGTTGAAGGCATAGTTGACGGTGAACATGAAAACGACCGACACCAGTGCAAAGGCGATTGTCATCTGCACCTTGCGCATGTCGTTATGCAGCATGCCGTAAAGCAGGTAGCCTATTGAGAGTCCAATCACGGTGAAGAAAAATGCGTAACCATTGATTACGAATCCGAAATAGGCCGTTATGGCGGCAATGAGGCCGCATGCCAGATAGCCCAGCCCCACGTTCCGCGCCAGTTCGAGCGAGCGGCAATAGAACAGCAGCATGGCCACCACGAGCACCATGATGATGATAAACACCAGCACCATGCCCAGCGGTATGCCCATGAACATGACGTCGGCAAACTTGAGCACAAGCACGAAATAGGTGATTGCGCACAATGCAGCAAAAAGCACAAAGCCGCTCATGCCCTCGCGGTAGAGGACAAAAATCAGTGCCGTATAGACCAGAGCCGAGCCCGTTTCGCGCTCGAGAATGATGCAAATAATGGGCAGGACGATGATGGCGATGGCGATGGCATAGTTTCGCCACGAATTCAGCGCGAAGCCGTAGGTGCTGAAGAGTTTTGCCAGCGCCAAGGCCGTGGCAAACTTACAGAACTCGGCCGGCTGCAGACTCACCGGCCCGAAGACCAGCCATGATCGCGAGCCCTTGATGTCGGGCGCAATGAAGATGGTGACAATAAGCAGTATTATCATCACGCCATAGATGGGATAGGCATATGCCTCGTAGAGGCGGCGGTCGATAAGCAGCAGCGACAGACCGATGAGGAACGACAGGGCGGCCCACATAAACTGCTTTCCGGAGAATCCTGAGAAGTCCCAGATACTCACCTTGTCGAAGTTGTAGGTGGCGGCATAGATGCTCACCGCCCCGGCCACCACCAGAACGAAGTAAAGGATGATGGTGAACCAGTCGACCGACTTAAGTAAGTTGTTATTCTCGTTGTTGCTCATCGTGGTGTGTGTGGGTGATTAGTTTTACTTTTTCTTTGCGCCTTTTTTTCCCGACTTTGCCGCGTCTTCCTTGTCGGCACCGGGCCTTCCCTTGAGGTAGTGCTCAATAATCCGTGCTCCTACTGGCACAGCGACCGATGCGCCGAATCCGGCATTCTCGGCATAAACGCAGATGGCAATCTTCGGGTCGTTCATGGGTGCGAATCCCATAAACACCGAGTGGTCGCGGCCATGCGGGTTCTGTGCCGTACCCGTCTTGCCACACACCTCCAGCCCGGCAATGTTAGCCTTTCGGCAGGTGCCTCCGGTGACTGCCATACGCATACCCTCGGCGATGGGCTCGTAGTACGACTTGTCGATGTCGGTGTCGTGACGCTCGATGCAACGCTTGAGCACGCCCACCCCGGCAATGTATCGCACCACGTGCGGCGTGATGTAGTAGCCGCGGTTGGCGATTGTGGCGCTAAGGTTGGCGATTTGCAATGGTGTGGCAAGAATCTCGCCCTGTCCGATAGCATCGCTGATGATACTGTTGGCCACCCACTTGTCTTTGCCCAGCGCTTTGTCGTAATAAGCAGTGTTGGGGATAAATCCTCGGCTCTCGCCCGGCAGGTCGACACCCAGGCGGTAGCCGTAGCCCATCGACACCATGTACTTCTTCCACACCTCAAAGGCCTGGCCTATGGAGCCATATTTCTTCTTGTTTTCGAGCATGCGCTTCAGTCCCCAGCAGAAATAGGAGTTGCACGAGGTCTGGATGGCCGGCTTCAGGGCGATGGGCGACGAGTGTCCGTGGCAGCCCACCCTCATTCCGGCATTGACGAATCCATGGCTGCAGGGATACATCGTCGACAGGTTGATGACCCCCTCTTGCAGGAAGATGAGCCCCTGCGACGGCTTGAACGTTGAGCCCGGCGGGTAAGCCGCCATGATGGCGCGGTCGTAGAGCGGCTTCGAGGGGTCGCGCACCAGTTCGGCATAGTGCTTTCCGCGCTCCTTGCCGATGAGCAGCGACGGGTCGTAGTTTGGGCTGGAGACGAGGCAGAGTATTTCGCCCGTCTTCGGCTCGATTGCCACGATGGCCCCAATGTATCCCTTCATCAGTTCCTCGCCCAACTGCTGCAACTCCATGTCGATGGTCAGGTGCAGGTCGTTTCCGGCGATGGGCTCTACGTCGTCGGCGCCATCGCGGTAGCGTCCCTTGATTTTTCCCAGCGCGTCGCGGTAGAGGTATTCCACGCCTTTGCGTCCTCGCAGATAGCGCTCGTAACTCTTCTCCACGCCCAGGTCGCCGGTGAGGTCGCCCGGACGGTAGTAGTCGTCGCGCTCAATGTCCTTGGCATTCACCTCGCGGATGTCGCCCAGGATGTTTGCCGCGCAGGTGTAGTTGTAGTGTCGCAGGATTCGCTGCACGATGAAGAATCCGGGGAAACGGTAGAGTTTCTCCTGAATGCGTCCGTAGTCTTGCTGCGAGAGGTGGTTGGCGACGATTTGCTGTGTGTAGCCCGAGTAGTTGCTCGACTTTTTCATCTTCTCGAAGCGATCGTCGAGTTCCTCGCGGCTAATCTGCAAGGTGTTGCAAAAGTCGATGGTGTCGAACGGCATCACGTCCTTGGGAATCATCACCAGGTCGTAGGCCGGCTCGTTGAACACCACGAGGCTGTCGTTTCGGTCAAAGATCAGTCCGCGCGAGGGGTAGATGAGTTTTTCGAGCAGCGCGTTTGAGTCGGCATTCTTGCGGTACTGGCTGTCGCTCACCTGCAGTGTGAACAGGCGCACGATGTAGATTATGACCAGGACGGTGATGAAGCCGCCAATCACAAACTTGCGCTTCTCGAGATTATAGTCTTTTCTCACGTCGTGTACTCACTAAACTGTCAATAGCAATCATCAGGATAATCGACAGCAGGGCGCTGGCACCGATACGCGCCAGCGTTGCCAGGAGGTCGTGCAGCGTGAAGGCCTGTATGACGAAGATGAGCACGCAGTAAGCCGCCACGAGAGTTGCCATGTACTTGAAGTAAGCTGGAAGTCCCATCGAAGAAGTCGACGGCACGGGGTCGGTCATGTCGTCCTCGCGCGGCATGTAGGCGTTGAAGACCGGATGCCGCATGGTGGCCAGGAGTGTGCACGACAGGGCGTGCATGCCCGGCGTGTCGTTAAACAGGTCGATTGTTAGCCCCATGGCAAAAGCCATCGTCAGCACCCAGTTGAGGTGCAGGTTGATGGGCAGACGCAGAATCCAGTAGATGAAAATCACCGGCATAGCCACACCGAAGAGCAGAATCTTGTTGCACACCGCCTGTGCAAGAATCAGCACGATGGCGAGTATGGTAAAGTGCAATATGGTCTTAGGTGCGTTCATTGCTGCTGGTTGTTTTGTCGTTGTTTGGCAACTTCGGCCTCATTTGGGCGAATTGCGCGGTTGGTAGCATTGTCATCGGTGGCTTGCAAACGCTTCAGTTCGTCGGCCATGTCGTTAGAAATCACGTGCACGGTGTTGAGTTGGCTGAAGTTTGCGCTCAGGCGCACCTTTAGGTTGGCAAAACTCTCCTTGTCACCTCGTGCGCTACCCTCGACAATGCCGACCATAAGGCCCTCGGGGAAGACCGCCGAGTAGCCGCTAGTGAGCACCGTGTCGCCCTTGGTATACTTGATGTGCTTGGGCAACTCCTCTAGCACGGCATATTGAGGACTCTTGCCGTCCCACACGAGTGCGCCAAAGTAGTCGCCGTTTTTGAGTTTGCACGACAATTTCATGTTGGGGTTGAGCAGCGAGATGATTCGTGCCGAGTGAGGCCCCACAGCATTGACGATGCCCACGACGCCGTTCTGGTCTACGACACCCATTTCGGGCCTTATTCCGCTCGCCGTTCCCCGGTCGATGGTGATGTAGTTGTAAGGCTGCACCACGCTGTTGCTGATTACGTGAGCCTGCACAAAATGGAATCGACTCAGCGATGGGTCGAGCGTGCTGTCGGGCGTCTGCAGTGCGATGGCACCGAGTTGCTCTTTTAAGGCAATTACCTCCATTTCCAGTTCGCCGTTGTGCTTCATCAACTCCTCGTTGATGTCCTTGAGGTGAAAATAAGAACTCACGGTGTAGAGCATGCCATAGACGGCCGACGTGGCCGAATTGGCCGACGTC
Organism: uncultured Bacteroidales bacterium; assembly: GCA_902776835.1. Taxonomy (GTDB): domain Bacteria; phylum Bacteroidota; class Bacteroidia; order Bacteroidales; family Muribaculaceae; genus Sodaliphilus. The sequence continues at coordinate 93,698 of CACYRK010000005.1, read as the reverse complement.
AGATACACGCTCTGCTGGTAGGGATTGTTGCGAAACAAGAGCACACAACTCAGCACCGCGTAGAGTGTGAACACCAGCCACGCGCTATGCTTGGCAAAGAAGTTGAGCAGATTATTCATAGGCTCGCTCTTGCCGGAGTGTTACCTCTTGAGGAACTTGAAAAGTTTGATGTTCTTCAGAGCCACGCCGGTACCCTTTGCTACGGCGTGCAGCGGGTCTTCAGCCACGTGGAACTCGATGCCGATTTTGTCGCGCAGACGCTTGTCAAGACCGCGCAACAATGCGCCACCACCGGCCAGATATACGCCGTTCTTGACGATGTCGGCGAAGAGTTCGGGCGGTGTGTTCTCGAGAGCGCTGAGCACGGCGGCCTCGATTTTGGTGATCGACTTCTCGATGCAGTGGCACACCTCCTGATAGGTGACGGCCACCTCCATGGGCAGCGATGTCGACTGGCTGGGACCGTGTACGATGAAGGGTTCGGGCGGATTCTCGAGTTCGGTGAGCGCGCTACCCACGTTTATCTTGATGAGTTCGGCAGTGCGCTCTCCCACCCTCATGTTGTGGGCGCGGCGCATGTGCTCCATGATGTCCTCGGTAAGGTCGTCGCCGGCGATGCGGATGCTCTTGTTGCTCACGATACCACCCAGCGAAATCACGGCGATCTCGGTTGTGCCGCCACCGATGTCGACAATCATGTTGCCCTCGGGAGCGAGGATGTCCAAGCCGATGCCTAATGCGGCAGCCATGGGCTCATAAATCATGTACACATCGCGTCCGTTGGCGTGCTCGCTCGAGTCGCGCACGGCGCGAATCTCGACCTCGGTCGAACCCGAAGGCACGCACACGACCATGCGCAGCGAAGGCGAGAACCAGTGGTTCTTGGAGCCCACTTTCTTAATCATGCCGCGAATCATCAGTTCGGCGGCGTTAAAGTCGGCAATCACGCCGTCGCGCAGGGGTCGCACGGTGTGAATACCCTCGTGCACCTTGCCCTGCATCTCGCGAGCGCGGGCACCCACGGCGATGAGTTTGCCGGTTTTCGATTCGAGCGCCACAATCGATGGCTCGTCGATGACTATTTTGTCGTTGTGTATGATGATGGTGTTGGCCGTACCCAGGTCAACAGCGATTTCTTTTGTTAATGAGAAAAGACCCATAGTGTTGTGTTATTTTGTTTTGATGTAAATATTTCTGAATTAATGCTTAAAATGCCGTGTTCCGGTCATGACCATAGCCATGCCGTGCTGGTTGCAGTAGTCGACGCTCTCCTGGTCGCGCACCGAACCGCCGGGTTGTACGACAGCCGTTATGCCGGCCTCATGAGCAATCTCGACGCAGTCGGCAAATGGGAAGAAAGCGTCGCTCGCCATGACGGCACCGTCGAGGCTGTGTCCGAAGGCATGCGCCTTTTCGATGGCCTGCTTCAGCGCATCGACGCGCGACGTCTGCCCCACACCGCTGGCGAGGAGTTGCCCATTCTTGACAATAGTGATTGCGTTGCTCTTGCTGTGCTTCACAATCACATTGGCCATGAGCAGGTCGTCGACCTGGCTGGCGGTAGGCACCGCAGTGGTGACGGGTCGCAGATCGGCCTCGGTCTCCACGCGGGTGTCGCGTTGCTGCACCAGCATGCCGTTGAGCGCGCTGCGGCAAGTGGTTGCCGGCAGATTGATGGGCTTCATCACCAGCAGCACGCGGTTTTTCTTCGTGGTGAGGATTTCCAGTGCGGCGTCGGTGTAAGCGGGAGCGATGCACACCTCGATGAAGAGTTTGTTCATCAGTTCGGCCGTGTGTGTGTCAATCTCGCGGTTGGCGATTAGCACGCCGCCAAACGCGCTCACGGGGTCACCAGCGAGGGCAGCCGTGAAGGCGTCGGCCAGGTTGTCGCGTGTGGCCACACCGCAAGCGTTGTTATGCTTGAGGATGGCAAAGGTGGGCTGGCTGAAGTCGGCCATCAGCGCCACGGCGGCGTCGATGTCGAGCAGGTTGTTGTAAGAGATTTCCTTGCCGTGCAACTGTGTGAACATGGCATCGAAATCGCCGACGAACTTGCCGTGCTGATGCGGATTTTCGCCATAACGCAGCGTCTTCTCGCCGGCAAAGTGTGCATTGATGGCGGTGTCGTAATGGCTGGTGACACCGAAAGCCATCGTGGCGAGTTGTCGCCGCTGTGCAAGTGTCGTTGCCGCGCCGCCATTGCTGCGCATCATGCTCACCAGCGTAGCGTATTGCGCCTTGCTGGCCACGATGGCCACGTCGCGGAAGTTTTTGGCTGCGGCGCGAATGAGCGACACGCCGCCAATGTCGATTTTCTCTATGATTTCGTCCTCGCTAGCGCCGCTGGCAACGGTTTGCTCAAACGGGTAGAGGTCGACCACCACGAGGTCGATGGCGGGGATGTCGTATTGCTTGACTTGCTCGCAGTCGTCGCTGTTGTCTCGACGGCTCAGGATGCCGCCGAACACCTTTGGGTGCAGAGTCTTCACTCGGCCACCCAGAATCGAGGGGTAGCCTGTGAGGTCCTCCACGGCGTCACACTCATAGCCCTGACTCTGGATGAACGCTTGCGTGCCTCCAGTCGACAGGAATTTCACGCCGGCTTGAGCCAGCGCGTGCAACATCTCATCCAGGCCGTCCTTGTTGAAGACCGAGATGAGTGCGGTATTAATGGTTTTTACTCCTTCGTTCATTGCTTTAAATCACTGGCTGACAAACCGCTAAGCGGTCTGTTGAGGCCTACGTGCGCATACACACGCGTAGCGCATGCCATTTTCAACTTGCAAAGTTACTGAAAATGTGGCGAACAAGAAAATAGAAAGGTCACTTTTCACAAACTTTTTTTTATTGCGGGTGACTTGCGAGTGACTTGATGGGGATTTTGGGGGGCTAGAAGTTCTAGAAAGGCTAGAGATTCTAGAGGGGCTAGAAGTTCTAGGGTTCCTAGAGGGGCCGGGAGGGTGAAAAATGGGCACGGCTGTGATTGCCACATAATGGCAACCACAGCCGTGGTTATTGGGGATGGTGCGGGATTACTGCTTGTGCTGCTCGCACCAGCGGCGCGCGTTGACAAAGGCCTGCATCCATGGCGTCACCTCGTCGGCTTGGCGTGCCGTGGGATACCACGCGCACTGCCACGGGAAGATGGCGCGCTCCAGATGCGGCATCATGGCCAGGTGACGACCGTCGGCGCTGGCGATGCCGGCAATGCCTTGCGGCGAGCCGTTGGGGTTGCCGGGATAGTTGCGGTAAGAGTATCGTGCCACCACGTTGTAGTCGTCGAGGTTGCCCGGCAGGTCGAACTTGCCCTCGCCGTGGGCCACCCAAATGCCGAGTTTACTGCCACCAAGATTGCCGAACATGACGGTGTTATTGTCGGGAATCGACAAACCGAGGTAAGCCGATTCAAACTTGTGCGAATCGTTGTGCAGCATGCGCGGCTTGCGACCCAATTCGGGGTTGAGCAGGTTGAGTTCAATCATCAACTGGCAGCCGTTGCAGATGCCCAGGCTCAACGTGTCGGTGCGGGCATAGAAGCGGTCGAGCGCGGCGCGCGCACGTTCGTTCCACACAAATCCGCTCGCCCAGCCCTTTGCGCTGCCGAGCACGTCGCTGTTGCTGAAACCGCCGCAGAACACAATCATCTGCACGTCGTCGAGCGTCTCGCGCCCGCTCATCAGGTCGGTCATGTGCACGTCCTTCACGTCGAAGCCGGCAAGGTAGAGCGAGAAAGCCATCTCGCGGTCGCCATTCACGCCCTTCTCGCGGATGATTGCCGCCTTCACGCCCGTGGTGTCGTGACGGAAACGCTCGATACCCAGGTCGGCCATGCGCCCGGTGAAATGCTTAGGCAATGTGATGCGCAGGGGCTGCCGCTTGTAGTTCTCGAAGCGTCGTGCCGCCAGTTTTCCGCCCGACTGCTTGCGGTCGAGCAGATAACTCGACTTGTACCACATGTCGCGCAGATAATCTATCATAAACAGGTAGTTCTTGCCGTTATTTGACAACTCAATCACACGCTCCTCCTGAGGCTCGCCAAGGTGGTAGAACTTCACCCCACAACTTGCCAATTGTCGCTCCACGATGCCGCATTGCGCATTGGCCACCTGGATGACCAGAGCGGGATTTTCGGCAAATAGCAACTTCACGATGTCGCGCTCGCCGAAGGCGTCGAGGTTGAGGCGCAAACCGCCGCGCGTGTTGGCGAAATTCATCTCGAGCAGCGCCGTGATCAGACCGCCGGCCGACACGTCATGTGCCGCCAGCAGACGGCCTTGCTCTACGAGGGCCTGCACGGCATCGAAAGCGCGCCGCAGCGTTTCGGCGTCGACCGTGGGAGCCTTGTCGCCCAGACGTCCGAGCGACTGTGCCAATGCCGAGCCGCCCAGTTGCAGATCACCACCTCCGAAATCAATATAGTAGAGTTGGCTGGCTCGCGGCTGTAGCACTGGGCCCACAGTTTTCTTCACGTCGGTGACCGCGCCGGCTGCGCTGATAATCACGGTGCCCGGTGCGATGACACGCTTTTTGCCGTATTTCTGCGTCATCGACAGGCTGTCCTTGCCGGTGGGGATGTTGATGCCGAGTTGGCAAGCCAGTTCGCTGCATGCCTTCACGGCGGCATAGAGCCGGGCATCCTCGCCGGTGTTTCGGCAGGGCCACATCCAGTTGGCGCTTAGCGACACGGCCATGAGGCCATCGGTGAGGTTTGCCCCGACGATGTTGGTCAGTGCCTCGGCAATCGCCAGTTGTGAACCGGCTGCCGCGTCGACCATTCCGGCCTGGGGAGCGTGACCTATCGAGGTTGCGATGCCGCAGGTGCCCGTGTAGTCGAGAGCCACCACGCCACAGTCGCTCAGCGGCAACTGCAGCGGGCCCTGGCACTGCTGTCGTGCCACGCGCCCGGTGACCGAGCGGTCGACCTTGTTGGTTAGCCAGTCCTTACAAGCCACGGCCTCGAGTTGGAGCACCGTTTCAAGATATTGGTGCAACTGCGCGGCTTTTGTTGCCACGCGGCTATATGTGCGGTTGATTGTGACATCGTTCATGACCGTCTTCGGTGAGTTGCCGAACATGTCGCTCATGGCAAGGTCGATGGGGCGTGTGCCGTCGGCCTGCTCGAAGACGAAGCGGTGGTCGCCCGTCGTCTCGCCCACGACATACATGGGGGCGCGCTCGCGCTGTGCCGCGGCGTTGAGCAGAGGCAGGTCGCTGCCGTCGACCACCATGCCCATGCGCTCCTGCGACTCGTTGCCGATGATTTCCTTGGCGCTGAGCGTGGGGTCGCCCACAGGCAGGGCAGCCATGTCGATGTGGCCTCCGGTGGCCTCAACGAGTTCGCTGAGCGCGTTCAGGTGGCCTCCGGCACCGTGGTCGTGAATCGAGATGATGGGATTGGTCGTCGACTCGGCCATGGCGCGAATCACGTTGGCCACGCGCTTCTGCATCTCGGGGTTGGCGCGCTGCACGGCATTCAGTTCTATGGCGCCGGCATATTGCCCGGTGTTGACGCTCGAGACGGCGCCACCACCCATGCCGATGCGGTAGTTGTCGCCACCCATCACCACCACTTTCTCGCCCGCCTGGGGAGTGCCCTTGATGGCGTCGCGCGCATTTGCATAGCCCACGCCGCCGGCGAGCATGATCACCTTGTCGTAGGCCGTGGCCTGACCGTGTTCATGGTTCTCAAAGGTGAGCAGCGACCCGGTGATTAGCGGCTGTCCATACTTGTTGCCGAAGTCGCTGGCGCCGTTCGACGCCTTGATGAGTATTTCCTCGGGAGTCTGGTATAGCCAGTTGCGCGGAGGCATGGTGCAGAGTTCCCACTTGCGCTCGGCCTCGGTGCGCGGATAACTGGTCATATACACTGCGGTGCCGGCCAGCGGCAGACTGGCGCGTCCGCCGCCCAAGCGGTCGCGAATCTCGCCTCCGGTGCCTGTGGCGGCGCCGTTGAATGGCTCGACCGTGGTGGGGAAATTATGCGTCTCGGCCTTGAGCGAGAGCACCGAGTTGATGTCGGTGACGGCAAACTCGCTGGGTTGGTCGGCACGTGTGGGCGCGAACTGCTCGATTGGCGGTCCGGCGACAAAAGCCACATTGTCCTTATAGGCCGACACCAGTCCGTTGGGATTGGTGCGCGAAGTGTTCTTTATGAGTTGGAACAGCGAGGAAGGCTGCTCCTGGCCGTCGATGACAAAGGTGCCGTTGAAAATTTTGTGGCGGCAATGCTCGCTGTTGACCTGCGAGAATCCGAACACCTCGCTGTCGGTGAGCGGGCGTCCGAGTCGCTCGGCCAAACCGTTCAGATAATTGATTTCGTCCTGGCTAAGGGCGAGCCCTTCTTGCTCGTTGTAGGCCTCCAGGTCGTGGATGTGCACAATGGGCTGCGGCTCCACGTTCACGGCAAAGACATCGGCGTCGAGCACGTGGTACACCCTCTGCAGCATGGGGTCGTGTGCCGGTGTGCGCGACGTGGAGCGGGTAAACTCCTCGATGCGCACGATGCCCTCCATGCCCATGTTTTGCGTGATTTCCACGGCGTTGGTGCTCCATGGCGTCACCATCTCGCGACGCGGGCCCACCCAAGTGCCGCGCAACGTATCCTGCGCGGTGTGCTGGGCCTCCAAGAGCCACTCCAATTTGCTGATTTCTTGATTATCGAGCCGCTGAGCGCACTCAACAGCATAAACAGTCTCGGTTCCCTTGGTAAAGAATACAATCATACCTATATATAATAAAGTGTCGTTATTCCGCTACAAAGTTACAACTTTGCCCCGACACACTCAAGCCCCAACCGCAAAAAACACACGGCCCATGATTTTTTTTCTTTTGAGATTATGGATTGCAGTTTTTCGATAATAGATTTTCGGATGAAGGTGGTGGTCGTTTCGTGGTAAAAACGTAACTTTGCACATCGATGAAAGAACGGCTGAAAAAAATCTTTGCACAGGTGAAACGGTGGCTGCAGTCGCTGTCGTTCCGCACGGGCGTGATTGTGCTTGCCTGCTGCGTGCCGTTCTACATCCTGTCGTTCGCCCAGATGCTACTCCCCATCAGCGCCACGGCGAAGGGCGTGCTGTGGACCGTGCTGTTCGGCCTGGCGAAGACGTGCCAATATGGCGGCCTGACCATCCTGGGCGCCGAGGGCTACAAGCGCGTGAAGAGTTGGCTGCGTCGTCGCCGCGACAGTTCGGGTGATTGAGCCGTGCGGCATTTGCGGAATTTTTGTTAACTTTGCACCGACACATTTAATTATTTGGATATGATTTCATTCAACTGCGACTATAGCGAGGGCGCGCATCCGCTGATTCTGGAGCGCCTCGCCGCCACTAATTTCGACCAGGAGCCGGGCTACGGCTTTGACAGCCACAGCGAGCATGCCCGCGAACTCATCAGGCAAGCCACGGCGTGCCCCGAGGCCGATGTGACTCTGCTGGTAGGAGGCACACAGACCAATGCCGTCATCATCGACGCTATGCTGCAGCACTGCGAGGCGGTTATTGCCGCCGATACCGGGCACATTGCCGTACATGAGGCCGGTGCCATCGAGCACAGTGGCCACAAAGTTATTACCATACCCCACCACGACGGCAAGATGCTCGCCGATGACCTGAACGACTACCTCACCCGCTTCTACGGCGACCCCACGTGGCCTCACATGGCGCAACCGGGTATGGTTTACCTCTCGTTTCCCACCGAGTATGGCACAATCTACAGCCGTGCCGAGCTTGAGGCGTTGTACGCCGTGTGCCGCCGCCACGACATGCCCCTGATGATTGATGGAGCCCGCTTGGGCTACGGCTTGGCGAGCGATGCCTGCGACATGACGCTGCCCGACTTGGCGCGGCTGTGCGACGTGTTTTACATCGGCGGCACCAAGGTGGGCGCCCTGTGCGGCGAGGCGGTGGTGTTTCCGCGCGGCAACGCGCCCAAGCATTTCTTCTCTATCGTCAAGCAACACGGTGCGTTGATGGCCAAGGGCCGCTTGCTGGGCGTGCAGTTTGAGACGTTGTTCACCGACGGGCTGTATATGCGCCTTAGCCGCCATGCCATCGAGATGGCCAATGAACTGAAGAGTCTTTTCAAAGGCTGCGGCATACCCATGTTTATCGACTCGCCCACCAACCAGCAGTTCCCAATACTCACGCCCGCGCAGATGCAGGCCTTGGAAGGCAAAGTGAGTTACGAGGTGTGGAGCCGGCTTGACGACGGCCGCGTGGTGACACGCTTCGCCAGCAGTTGGGCCACCCCACGCGAGCACATCGACTACCTGGCCACCCTGCTCTAACCACGACTACAACTGATAAAAATAACTTTTTAAAACATCTTTAGACCATGAAATCAAAAGGTTCATTACTATTTAGAGTGCTTCTGCTCTTATTCTGCATATTAACGCAGCCTTTAAGAACGTTTGGGCAAATTGATGCCAACGACCCAAACCGAGCAACATTCACCATCAACGGCGTTCCGTTCTCGATGATTTACGTTGAAGGTGGTGACATGGATATGGGACAACTCGATATTCAGACGGTCCAGGGTTTCTGGATTATGGAAACCAAGGTCACAAATAGTCTTTGTGTGGCTTTAGGAGTGAACGAGAGTTTACAGGCGCGTTCACTTGAGCTTATAAACAATGATGAACATCCATATTATTATTCTTATGACAACAACGATGGAGATGATTTATTCATTAAAAATGTAATTATTAATAATCTAAAAACCGTCACACAATGCAATTTCAGACTGCCAACGGCCATTGAATGGCTCTACGCCGCTCGCGGTGGGCAGAAGAGCCAGTTTTACTCCTATTCCGGTAGTAATGACCGAAATCAAGTGAGCATCAATACTTCTCAGGATGTTAAGAGTAAAATCCCAAACGAATTAGGCATTTACGGCATGACCGGGCTCGGGGAACTCACTTCGACTGTTGTCAAAGCAATATACCCTTGGGCATTAGACGATGATGGTTATACAATCGATTATCGAAAAAATGCACAAGTAGTGCTTGGTGAAGGCTGGAATGTATTATCGTCACATACAGCGTTTTTTGACCGAGGGGACGGGTATTTTGGATATAGGTTTATGCTTGACCAGATTCCTAACGATGCCGTTTTCAACAACACATCAAACGAGTAACCAATTCAAAGAATGACTGTCGAAAAAACTCAACTTATCAAAATCAAATAATTATGGCTACTAAATATAAATCAGCAATTATTGTAATCATAGCCTTCGTCATGCAGTTTTTATTCACTCCACCGGCGCAAGCCATTACCGGTGACTTGAATAACGATGGAACCGTGGACGCCGACGATATCAACATTATAATTAATGTTATCCTTAACAAAGATGCCGCAACAGCACAAATTATTGCCGATATAAATAATGATGGCGTAACTGACGGTATTGATTTAAATGCTATCATTAATATTGTACTTGGCAAGTATCAATGGGTTGAACCGGTCATCAATCAAAGAACATTCACTGTTAAAGGCATATCATTCACAATGCTTGAAGTGGAAGGTGGCGAAGTCGACCTTGGCAAACGAGGCGTCAAGACAGTAAACAATTTCTGGATGATGGAGACCGAGATGACCGAAGCTCTTGCCAGTACATTATATGGGCGTAATGCGACTCAATCTTCCAATTACTATTATAACTGGGTAAAAAACACCATTTCTCGCAACAACTCATATTTGGATGGCATGTATCCACCGAATTCAAACCCGCCACATCATTCTTACAGCGACGAAGCTCCTGCTATAATGGAGCGCGCAAATTATGATATTCAGCCGTTCCTAAATCAACTATATGAGTACACCGGTCACCATTTTAGGCTTCCGACATTGGCTGAATGGACTTTTGCGGCAAGAGGTGGTAATTACAGCAGGGGATACACCTATTCCGGTAGCAACAATGCATCTGAAGTGGGAATCTTTAACGCTTATACTCCCCAATCGGTGAAACAGAAAAATCCTAATGAAATCGGCTTTTACGACATGAGCGGAAATGTTGGCGAACTGGTCACAATCGACCCTTCGCCTTACCCTTGCGATAATTGTCAAAGGCTAGTTTGTGGTGGCGACGCTTTTCATGTTACTTCGCCTGAGCCTTACAACATCATTCAGTTTGCAACAAATGAAGACGAAAATTGTTTCATCGGACTTCGACTTGTGTTAGCCGATTGATTGGGGTTAACATCCAAAAGCTAAAGAGGGTGACCATTGTGCGTGGCTCACCCTCTTTGTTGATTAATGGTACAAAATGGTTATTTGTTGAGTTTGCCCTTGGTCATGAAGCCTTCGGTGATTTCCGAGGGGTCGTTCACATCTTTGTATAGGAGCCAGTGAACGACACCGCCCACGGCATCTTTGTTGCCATCGGGCACCACATAGGCTTGCATGAACATCCATCCAAGCGCGCTCATATAGTTCATGGCGTCAATCATCGAATTAAACTTGATTTCCTTGCCGTTTTCGTCGACGAGCATGCCACGGTCGTAGCCGTCCCACCACGATGATGCCTGGCCATAGTCGACCGACACCTTCATCTTGGAGCTGAACAACTGGCCAACTCCTACTATCTCAATATAGACACGTTGCGGGGCGTAGTTTTCCTCGGCCACCCCGACCTGCTCCTGGGCCAGTGCCACACCAGCCACCATCACTGCGGCAAAAACCGCACAAAAAATTTTCCTTGTCATTCTATTATATTTATACGATTAATAATTCAATTGGATTGGATGGTTTTGAATTCCTTCCATGGCTTTGTGGTCTGATAAGTCGCTACGCTGCCAGCCGGCACGGCCAGCGACACTTTATCGTTCGACACCTTGTCGAGGCTCGGCGGCGTGGTGGCGTGGCACTCGATACGTTGCAGACTCGAGCATTTCTCGGTCACTTTTTTGCCTATCGTGGTCACCGTGGCGGGAAGCACGAGCGTTATGATTGCCGTCTCACGAAGCGCGTTGTCACCAATGCTCTGCACCTGGTTCAGGTCGATACCGGTAAGACTTTTGCACTCGCGGAACGCTTCCTTGCCGAGCGTGGTGGCCGTGGCAGGTAGCTCGATGTACGTCAGGCTCTTGCAATTCCTGAAAGCTTCTTTCTTGACTTCGGCCACGCGGGTTTGTGACAAGTTGATGGCCATAAGCGCCACACAGTCGTGGAAAGCCTTCTCGTCGATCAGCGTCACGCTTGTCGGCAGTACGACAGTAGTGAGCGATTTGCAGTTGTCGAAAGCCTGCTTGGGCACCATAGTGAAGGAGCCGTCGAGGGTGATTTCTTGCAGTGTGCGACACTCCTTGAAAGCCGCGGCGCCAAGTTGGGTGATGTTAGGCAGACTGATGTAACGCATTGCCGAGCACTCGTCGAAGGCGTGAGGCGGAATCTGCTGCACACCGTCGGGGATGTCGAGTTCGCTGAGGTTTGGGCAATGATAGAATGCGTACTGCTCGATGCTGTTCAGGCTTGCCGGAAGCATGATGTTGGTGAGCCGGCTGCCATGGAAGGCGTTTTCGCCGATTACCTCCACGCCGTCGGGCACGGTAAATGAGCCGGTGAGAGCCGGCGGACATTGCAGCAGTGTTACGCCGTCGCGGTCGTACAGTGCCACGCCGTCGCCGGAGTAGTAGAGGCTGCCATGCGCCACGCGAATCTCACGCAGGCTGGATATGTTGCCCAGGTTGTTGCCCACGATGCCCGTGCCGGCGGGCAGCGAGATTGACTTGATGGCGGTGCCCCTGAAGGCGCTTTTCCCGATTTCCCGCAGCGAGTTTGGCAACATCACCTCGGCGAGGTGGTTGCATCCGTCGAAGCACTTGTCGCCGATTATCTCAAGTCCCTCGGGAAGGTCGATGTAGACGAGGTCGTAGCAACTCTCGAAGCAATACTCGCCCAAAGTCTGCACGGTGCTTGGCATATACACCTCCTCGAGGCGCCCGCAACTGCCAAAAGCCCGCTTGCCCACTATGCGCAAGCGCTCGGGCAGGACTACGCTGCGCAGATGGCTGCAACTCTCGAAGGCGCGGTCCTCAAGCACGTCGCGCTGGCGACGCGACGACGAGCCGGCGTACACAAATGCCCGCTCCAGGTCCAAGTCGATATAGTTGTCGACCGACTTGTCACGCTCATTTAGACACTTCGAGCGGTTCAAGAGACGCCTCAGGAACTTGAAATCGCGGCTGTCGAGCGGTCCGTCGATGCGCAAATAGCGCACACGGCTGAACATATCGGGCCCCACTTCCTCCTCGAGGGTTCCCGACTCGCGCAGACGCACCGAGAGCATGTCGGAATTGCCCTTGTGGTTGCGGTGGTTATACACATGGCCCGTGCCGTGGTGGCTCGACGCGCCCGAACGGGTGTATTGTGCCTGGGCCGGCAGGCTGCACAACGCCATCAGCGAGGCGGCAATTATTAACAGTAATTTTTTTCTCATAGTTGATGATGTTTTCTAAGTCACGACAAAAATAATCCTTTTTTCCTCACCCAACAAGCGCTTTGGCAAAAAACAGGGGTGAAAAAGGCGAAAAGCCGACAATCAGCACCCACGGCTTGTCGGCGTGGCCTCGATCATGCTCAGCGACATAAGCCCGGGATACGTTAAACCCAAATCGGTCATTAGAACGGAGTTATGTTATTTTTTATTCCTTATTATACCATAACAGTTTTGTTTTGGCGTCTTGCAGCACCTTTGCCCAATCTTTTTCGGGTTCCTCGAGAAAAGTGTAGCAGTTGACTGATGAAAAGGGGACGGTCCTTTTCTCATCATTTTTATCACGCACGACGCGCCATGGCGCGTCCCTACAGGCGGCTATCGATGCACGCCAAAAACAAAACTGCAATATCCCTTGGACTTTTACCGGACAGAGATGATTTCTAATGACCGATTTGGGTTAATTAAGGTTAAATGCGTGAAATTTACGCAATATTATTTTGCCAATACAAAAAGACGTTGTAATTTTGCTGCGTGATTTTCACACAAAACATCAAGTTTTATCCCCTTTCGGGGATCATAGACAACAATATATGAACGAATTCAACCATAACGACCCGTCGCAAACTGGGCAGCCGCCAACCGGCGGTCCAACGAGCGACCACCTCGATGACGACACCTTTGGCTACACGTTGAATCGAACACATCAAGGCAAAAGCGTCAACCGCCAAGAGGAAGAGCATGGATTCACATTCAGCACGCTCAAACTCGTCATTGGCATAGCGGGTCTGCTGGTCTTCTTCAACGGCAACGTCGACTGGGCATTTCTGCTGTATATTGCCATCGTGATCTTGTGCCACGAGGTGGGACATGTGATTGCCGGCAAATTGTGCGGCTGCCACATCAAGGAGATGCAGGTGTTTCTCGTGGCTTTCATTAGTTATAAGCCCAAGTCGAGAGCCGGCGACAAATCGTGGAGACAAATCAGGTGGAGCCTGGGCGCTGTGCCCCTGGGCGGCCTGACGGTGTTCAAGACCCGCCAAGCCGACGCGGCAGCCGACTCGCGGAAATATGGCCCCTCGGTGAACCGCTGGCGTGATGCCGCCACCTCGCCATATCTCGACGACAAGCCGGCTTGGCAACGGCTATTCATTTCGGCTGCCGGAGTGATGGTGAATATCATAATGTTCGGCCTGTTTTACTTTGTCCTGCCATCGTTTTTGCCATTGCACATGCATCGCATGAGCGATTCGATAGCCTTCTTGTCGCTCGTTCTTGCGCTGCTGAACATCCTGCCCATTTACCCACTTGATGGCGGCGCCATCTTGTTTGCGCTGTACGAGATAATCACCGGCCGTAAGCCGTCGCCCACCTTCACCAAGTATTGCGGAATGATTGGCTTTGCCTTCATCATTCTGTTCTTCTGGGTGTTTCCGCATTGGATGAATGGTTTTCTGGACAAAATATTAGAAATTTTCTTTTAACCCAAATCGGTCATTAGAACGAAGTTATGTTATTTTTTTTTACTTATTATGACAGATTTGGGTTTAAGACACGACAATCAAGCAAAGTTAATTATATAAAACGCTATGGAGAATAAAGGAATTATAGGAGCAGTTTGTGGCGACATCATTGGTTCTTTCTATGAGTTTCACAAGACGAAGGACATGGATTTCAAGTTGTTCACTCCATATTCGAAATTTACCGACGACACCGTGATGACCTGTGCTGTGGCAGAGTGGTTGGTCGATGATCCAAAACACTCGCATGAAGAGTTGGTGAAAATCATGCATCGCTATGGCGAGGAATATCCGCATTCCGGATATGGCGGCATGTTCAAGAGATGGTTGGAAAACAAATGTACTGAGCCATACAACTCATTTGGCAATGGTTCGGCCATGCGTGTGAGTCCGGTAGGCTTTTATGCCAAGACGTTTGAGGAAGCCCTTCAACTTGCGAAAATCTCAGCAGAAGTAACCCACAGCCACCCCGAAGGCATCATCGGAGCGCAGGCAGTTGCCGCGTGCATATTCCTTCTCAGGAACAACGAGCAGCATAAAATCGAGGACTATCTGAAGGATTATTGCAACTATGATATGGACCAGATAAGGAAAAACTGGGAGACCATCCGACGCAAATACTTTTTTGACGTGACGTGCCAGGGTTCGGTTCCTGAGGCGATTTATTGCGCGCTGAAGAATATGGGTTTTCCTGATGGTTATGAGCGGACTGTCAGGGAGGCCGTTTCGCTGGGTGGCGATGCCGATACCCAGGCGGCTATTGCCGGCGGCATTGCGGCTGCTGTGTGCGAAGTTCCCGACGATATTCTTAACGAATGCCTTGGCCGACTTGACTCCCAATTAGTTGATGTAATCGAAAGGTTTAACGAATCATGTAATCAATAACAATAAATAAATACAATGGAAGAACTGAAATATCATTACAAGTATCCGCATCCGAGTGTGACCACCGACTGTGTGATTTTCGGATTCGACGGCACGAAACTCAACGTGCTGCTCGTGGAGCGTGGCGTTGAGCCGTACAAGGGCCGCTGGGCACTGCCCGGTGGATTCCTGAAGATGGATGAATCGGCCGAGACCGGCGCTCGCCGCGAACTCTTCGAGGAGACGGGTCTGAAGACCGGCTACATCAGGCAATTTCACACCTTCACCGACCCGGAGCGCGACCCACGCGAGCGCGTGATCACCATCGCATTCTATGCCCTGGTGCGCATCAGCGAGGTTCAGGGAGGCGACGATGCTGCGCAGGCCGGCTGGTTCCCGGTCGACAATGTTCCGGCGCTGGCCTTCGACCACGACCTGATACTGCGTCGCGCCACCGACGAGTTGCGCAAGCAGATTCACTTCGAGCCCATCGGCTTTGAATTGCTGCCCGAGCAGTTCACGATGAAGCAGTTGCAACACCTCTACGAGGCCATCTTGGGCGTGACCTTCGACCGCCGCAACTTCTACAACAAGATGCTAAAACTGGGCATCCTCACCGAACTCGATGAGAAAGTGCCTCTGCCAAACCGGAAGTTGGCCTACCTCTACAAGTTCAATCCCGAGAGTTACAGCGAGATGAAGGAGAAAGGATTCCGCCTGGAGTTTTAATCAATGCATAGTGCACAAATCTGTTATCTGTTATCTGTAATCTGTAATCTGTTATCTATTATCTGTTATCTATGATAGGAAGTATTATCGGCGACATCGTGGGCAGTGTCTACGAGTTTGCCAACATCAAGACCAAGGACTTTGAATTTTTCGGCCCCGAGTGCTGTTACACCGACGACAGCATCCTCACCATCGCCACTGCCGACTGGCTGCTGCACGGCGGCGACGTGGCCCACTACTACAGCCGCTACGGAAACCGTTTCCCCCACCCCATGGGCGGCTACGGAGGCAATTTCGCTATGTGGCTGTGGCGCTCGGAGCACCAGGGCGACTACAGCGCCTACAACAGTTATGGCAACGGCAGCGCGATGCGTGTGGGCCCGATAGGCTGGGCGTTCAACACCGTCGAAGACGTGCTGGCCAAAGCGCGCGAGAGCGCCGAGTGCACCCACAACCACCCAGAGGGCATCAAGGGCGCCCAGGCCACCGCGCTGGCCATCTTCATGGCCCGCACCGGCTCGAGCAAGAGCGACATCCGCCGCGCTGTAGAAGAACTGGGCTATCGCCTCGACTTCACCTGCGACAGCATCCGCGCCAGTTACGGCTGGGAGGCGTCGTGCCAGGGCACCGTGCCGCAGGCCATCGTCGCCTTCCTCGACGGCAAGGACTTTGAGGACAGCATTCGCAACGCCATCTCCATAGGCGGCGACAGCGACACGCTGACGTGCATCACCGGCAGCATCGCCGAGGCCTTCTTTGGTGTCCCAGCCACCATGAGCGAGCATGCGCTGAGCCTGTTGCCCGACGAGTTGCGCCAGGTGGTGATTGAGTTTGAGGAGACTTTCGGCCACAAAGTTGCTCCAAACTAAGCCAACTTGTCGCCAGGTCCAACAACCCGAGTTACCGGCAAATACCGG
The DNA here is from genome assembly GCA_902776835.1 of uncultured Bacteroidales bacterium. Taxonomy (GTDB): domain Bacteria; phylum Bacteroidota; class Bacteroidia; order Bacteroidales; family Muribaculaceae; genus Sodaliphilus. The sequence goes on along the minus strand of CACYRK010000005.1, from coordinate 77,236 downwards.
CAATTACACGAGACCGAACAAAAAAAACCACTTTGAATAGCCAAAGTCGCAAAAATTTGTGTAATTTTGCACCGCATTTTGCGCCTGTGGCGAAATTGGCAGACGCGCCAGACTTAGGATCTGGTAACGTAAGTTGTGTAGGTTCGAGTCCTATCAGGCGCACCGATAAAGAGCAATCTTAGGGTTGCTCTTTCTTTTTTTAAGATGTGTTCCCCTAGAAAAGTGGCAGAAATGCTTGAAAGTTCCCCTAGAAAAGTGGCAGAGATGCTTGCAAGTTCCCCTAGAAAAGTGGCAAAGATGCTTGCAAGTTCCCCTAGAAAAGTGGCAAATATGCTTGCAGGTTCCCCTAGAAAAGTAGCAAAGATGCTTGCAAGTTCCCCTAGAAAAGTGGCAAAGATGCTTGCAAGTTCCCCCAGAAAAGTGTAACTTTGCAGCGCAAACAATTAAAACACAGCCACATGAAAAGAGAAATTGAGAGCAAACTCATTGCTTGGAAAAATAGCACACATCGCAAACCTTTGATTGTCATGGGGGCAAGGCAAGTTGGTAAGACCTATCTGTTACAACAATTTGGCAAAAATCATTATGAGCATTTGGCTTACATCAACTGTGATAACAATCCTCAAGTTGCCAATTTATTTGCCGAGGGCTATGATATAGAACGCATTCTGCTTGCTATAGGTGCAATAACCAAGGTTCCTATCATAGCAGGAAAGACGTTAATTGTCTTAGACGAGATTCAGGAACTGAGGCATGGTTTGACGGCATTGAAATATTTCTGTGAACTGGCACCGCAACACCATGTCGCCGTGGCAGGTTCACTGCTTGGCATAACAATGCATCACGGCGCATCAGCGCCCGTAGGAAAGGTTGACATAATCAATATGTACCCTTTGACTTATACTGAATTCCTTCTCGCAATAGGTCAAGAGCAATTGTTGCAGATTCTGAAATCAAAGGACTGGAGAACCATTCAAATGCTGAAACTAGAATTCATCAAGTATTTACGCATTTACTATTTTGTTGGAGGAATGCCAGAAGCAGTGCTCAAATATATCGAAACTAACGACGCGATGTCGGTAAGAAATGTGCAGAACAATATTCTTGCCATCTACCACAGCGACATGTCAAAACATGCTTCTCCACAAGAAGTGGTGCGCATAACGCAAGTTTGGCAATCGATACCCTCTCAACTTGCACGAGAGAACAAAAAATTCATATATGGAGCCATAAAGTCGGGAGCACGTGCTCGCGAGTTTGAACTTGCAATACAGTGGCTGCAAGATGCAGGGCTTGTTATTCGAGTGAATCGTGCTTCAAAGGCCAATCTGCCTCTGAAATTCTATGAGGATCTGTCAGCATTCAAACTATATATGCTTGATACTGGTATGCTGGGCGCATTAGGCAATGTGCCCCCTGAACAACTATTGACCAAAGACAATGAACTTAGTGGCATTAAAGGTGCTTTCACCGAAAACTACGTTGTTTCCCAAATCATAACGATGCGCGATGTGGCCATTTGTTACTATAGTAACGAGAATCACACACTAGAAATCGATATGCTCCTACAAGAAAGAAGCAACATCTGGCCAATAGAAATTAAAGCCGAGGAAAACTTAAGGTCAAAGTCATTGCGAACATTTGTTAATGATAACCCTGAACTAATCGGGCTGCGATTCTCAATGAGCGACTACCGAGACCAACAATGGATGCGAAACATTCCGCTATATGCATGCACGACATATTTCCTAAACGACTGATTATATGTCAATCAATGACACAAGGGAGCGCGCCTGATTTTTGGCACGCTCTCTTGATTTTTGGTGGGTGTGAGTTTTGTGTTTGAAGGTTTTCAGCGTTGCTTGTTGAGCATAAGGAGTGCTATCATGCCGGCCAAGATGTTGGCGCGAAGGGATTTTTTCTTCTTTATTTGCCCATGTTCGAAGGAAATGTGGTAACTTTGCCGCTCATTATTATTGTTAGTGGAAATAAATGATTTCACATGATTAAATTTTGCGTTAGATTAGTACAACGTTGGTTACCTGAACCATTTATTTTCGCCATCCTGCTCACCTTTGTGGCAGCGATTGTGGCGATGCCATTGTGTCGCCAGACCCCCATCGAGGTGGTTGAGCATTGGGGTGACGGCGTATGGAATTTGTTGGGGTTTGCAATGCAAATGTCACTGATTCTTGTTTGTGGCTCGACCTTGGCGGCCGCGCCGGTTGTCAAACGCGCCATCGACGCCATGGCCCGGGTGCCCCAGAGTGCCCCCGCCGCAATAGCCCTTGTGACTGTAGTGTCGGCATTAGCCTGCTTAATCAACTGGGGCTTTGGCCTTATCGTTGGTGTCGTGTTTGCCAAGGCGATAGCCCGCCGGCGTTCGGATGTCGACTATCGGCTTCTTATCGCATCGGCCTACAGCGGCTTCGTAGTGTGGCATGCCGGCCTCTCCGGCTCCATCCCCCTGACGATGGCCACGCCCGGCGACTCGCTGGCGATGGCCACCAATGGTGCGCTGACCAAACCCGTGCCGCTGACGCAAACCATCTTCGACTGGCACAACCTGGTGACTGTGCTGTTTGTGATTATCGGCATCACCATCGCCAACACCCTGATGCATCCCAAGAAAGGCGTCATCACCATCGACCCCGCGCTCCTGAAGGACGATGACAATGCCAAGGCCGAAGTTTCCACCACGTCCAAAACACCGGCACAACGGCTCGAGCAGAGCAAGTTGCTCTCGTGGCTCGTGGCACTGATGCTCGTGGTCTATCTCGTGATCCATCTCGGCGTGAAAGGAGCCAGTTTAGACATTGGCGGAGTAATCATGATATTCCTCGCCCTGGGCCTCGTGCTGCATTCCACCCCGGTGAGTTACGTGCGCGCTTTCGGCAAAGCGACCACCGGCGCCGCCGGAATCATCTTGCAATTTCCATTCTATGCCGGCATCATGGGCATCGTCACCGGCATCGGTGCCAGCGGCATCAGTTTTGGCGGCGTGATGGCCGAAGCCTGCATCCGAATCAGCAATCCCGTCACCTATCCGATGCTCACCTTCCTTTGTGCCGCCGTGCTTAACCTGTTTGTGCCCAGTGGCGGCGGGCATTGGGCTGTGCAAGCGCCAGTGATGTTCACCGCGGGTGCCAACCTGGCTGTAGACCCCGGCCTGACGGGCATGGCCATCTCGTGGGGCGACGCGTGGACCAACCTCATACAACCATTCTGGGCGCTTCCGGCCCTGGCCATTGCTCGCCTTAACGCGAAAGACATCATGGGCTACTGCCTCATCGACCTCCTCATAACCGGCGTCATCATCTGCGCCGGCCTCCTCCTTTGGGCCATATAGCGCCGCCCAGCGAGGGATACGATTTTTCGCCCGCTTTGGCAAGTACCCTATAATATTGGCAGCCTCGTTTCTGGCAGAAAAATCAGCCGTTTTCAAGATTTTTTTTGAAAACGGCTGATTTTTCTTGTGTGTTTTCGAGTTAGATTGATTCGGGTTAAACTATTTGGGGGTTGGGGAGTCTAATATGTAACTGATTGGGTAACTGATTGGGTAACTGATTGGGTAACCGATTAGGGTTTGGTATGTAATTAGTTATTTAAAATAGTTATTTGTGATGAGACGGATTTTAGTTTTTTTGGTGACTGTTTTGGTGGGTGTTGCTGCGATGAATGCCCAGCGAGTGTACTCGAGCAGCGGCAGTTATCAGGGCGAGATTCGCAGCGATGGCCGCATCTATTCGAGCAGCGGCAGTTACGTGGGTGAGATTCGCAGCGACGGCCGCATCTATTCGAGCAGCGGCAGTTACAAGGGCGAGATTCGCAGCGACGGCCGTGTGTACAACAGCAGCGGCAGTTATCAGGGCGAGGTTCGCAGCGACGGCCGCATCTATTCGAGCAGCGGCAGTTACCTGGGCGAGGTTCGCAGCGATGGCCGCGTGTACAGCAGCAGCGGCACTTATCTGGGCGAGGCGCGGAATGTGTCGCGCCATAAAGCCGCCATATTTTTCTTCTTCCAGTTATAAACTGGTTTTGCTTAACTTATCACTTAGCCGCGAATCGGGCAATAGATTCGCGGCTAAGTTTTTTGTTGTGGGGGTGTGAGGTGCGAGAAGTTTTTGCTTGCGATGATGGTTGGGGTGGGATTTTTTTGTAATTTTGTTGCCCAGAACTTGTTTTAGAGTTGAGATTGTGCAGTATCTTGGTGAATTGATATCGATAGGGGTGGCGTTTTCGTGGACAGCGACTGCGCTGCTGAGCGAGTTTGGCAGTAAGCGCATGGGCAACCTGACGCTTAACGTGATGCGCATGGGCATCGCGCTGTTGTTTTCGATGGTGCTGTTCTTGGTGATGACGGGCTCGCCTCTTCCTGCCGGTGCGAGCAATGAGGCCTACGGCTGGATGTTGCTGTCGGGCTTGGTGGGTTATGTGATAGGCGACTATTGCCTGTTTCAGTGCTACCTGATCATCGGTTCGCGGTTTGGCCAACTGTTTATGACTCTGGCCCCGATTACGGCAGCCATCATGGCGTGGTTCACGCTCGGTCAGCGCATAGCCGGCGGAGCCATCCTTGCCATGGTGGTGACGCTTGCCGGCATCGCCATCACGGTGCTTGGCCGCGACGATGCCCACCACGGCCGCCTGTCGCTCGAGTTGCCGCTGAACGGTGTGCTTTTCGCCATCGGCGCCGCTGTGTGCCAGGGCGTGGGTTTGGTGCTGAGCAAGATTGGCATGAACCACTACGAGGCCACACTCTCGACACCCACTGCGCCGTGGATATTGCCATTTTTTGCCAACTTTTTCCGTTGTATCGCGGGCCTACTGGGCTTTGCGCTGCTGATGCGTTTCAAGGAGGGCTACCGCTCGCTTCGCCAGAACATTACCGACCGCGTGAGCATGGGTGTAGCGACGCTGACGACCATCTTCGGGCCGTTTGTTGGCGTAGGCTGCTCGCTGCTTGCAGTGCAGTATTGCAGCGCGGGCATCGCAAGCACGCTGATGGCGCTCACGCCAATAATTATCATTGCTCCGGCGCACTGGCTTTTCGGTCAGCGCATCAGCGTCAAGAGCGTTGTGGGCGCGGTGATTTCGGTAGTGGGCGTGTCGCTTTTCTTCTTGCTTTAAAAGCCGCGGCACTGCCGCGGCCTACGTGGAAACGCATGGGGGCAGTGCCTCTTGGTTTAAAAGCCGCGGCACTGCCGTGGCCTGCGTGGAAACGCATGGGGGGCAGTGCTTCTTGGTTTAAAAGCCACGGCACTGCCGCGGCCTACGTGGAAACGCATGGGGGGCAGTGCCGGTGATGTGACTATGGATGGAGCCTGATAATGGTGTTGCTTTTGATTAGTAGCCGAGGTCGGCGAAATATTTCTTTTCTTCTTCGGGGGTGATTTTTAGTTCTTTGCGCAGGTCGTTGAGGATTACCGCTGGGCGCTCGTTGAACTTTGCGCGGAAATCGGCGACGTGCTCCAGCCATTTTTCATAGGTCAGCACTTTTGCCCACCGCTCGCAGTTTCGCGGCATTTCGGGCTTGATGAGCGCGATGAGTTTGTCGAAATGTTGCGTTGCATTCTTGGCTGAGAATGTGGAATGCAAGTGCAGCGAGAGGCGTTGCATAAATAACTCGCGGAACTCGCTGTTACGTAGCAGGCGATCGATAAGGAAATTGTGGATGCCCACGTTGGCGACGTTGGTCTGCCAGCCGCCGCGCAGATAGAATCCTGCCGGCATCATAAACTGCCACGTGTCGTCGAGGTCGTAGAACACCAAGTGCCACTTGCGGTCGCCCTTGCTGTCGCGCGCCTGAGTGAATCGCACGTTATCGGGGTCGTTGTTCGAGGAGTAGATTTGTCCGAGTTTGAAATCAATAAGCCCGACGAGGTCGAGGTTGGCTTTCACATACTCGTAATTCTCCTTCTGGGAAAGGTCGTGGTTCCTGACATAACTCATAAACTCATTATAGTACTTCATCGTGCCCTCCTCGGCAAAGCGACCTCCGGTGACGATCGACACCGAGTCATCCTTCACGTCGTAGTGGTCGGCGACGAAGTGCTCGTCGACCTTCTCGCGGATGTAGTATAGTCCGAAGTACTCCTTGTTGATGTACAGCGCCACGGGTCGGAACTTCTGAATGAGCAGGTCGGGGCACTGAGGCTGCATCAGGCTTGTGAAGAACTCGTCGCGAATCATGACACCCATGATGTCCTGCGATCCGCCACGGAGCACGAAGTTGCGGTATTCGTGGGTCTGTCCGTTGCCGAAGAGGTCGTAGTTGAGGCGTGCCGGCCCGTGCTCGTCGCGGAAACGTATTTTGAACGACTTCTTGTCGAGGGCCCTTGAGAATCCACCTGAGATGGCGATTTCGCAGCCTACCGAGAAACCACCGGCTACGCTGTCAAACATCTCGATGTGCGCTTTTCTCCACCATTTGTGCCAGTAGTTTGCTCCCAAGTGAGGAAATTCCACTTGTGCCCCGGGGCCAGTTGCATAGATGCCGTGGCCGTAGTCGTAGAGGTCGTAGTTGCTCATCGTCACGTTGATGACCGGCACTGTGTGTGGCTGCTCGAAGAGGTAAGACGCCGTGGCCGAGGGGCTGCGCAGCGTGGTTGAGTCGCCGTCGCAATAGGCGCGAATGGTCGTGGAGCGGGTGATCAGGATTGAATCGCCATAAACCTGCGACTGAGCGTTGGGCTCGGTGCCGTCGGTAGTGTAGTGCACGGTAAAGCCGTGAGTGTCGAGTTTGATAAGCATGCTGTCGCGTCCGGCGTAGACGCCCGGTGCTGTTTTGAACAGCGGCTCGTCGCTGATAAAGCGGTAATGCTGTGTGCTGTTTTCGGCGTTAGGCGTAGGTGAGGAGAAAAAAAAGGTGCCTGTAAGGCCCTCGACACGTCCTACCGACACCCCGTAGGGTGCCGCATTACACGTCAACCCGTCGACGAAGCGCTCGTTTTTTGTCAGCGCCACCGAGCGGTTTTTTGTGGTTTTGAATCCCACATTTTGGCAGTGTACCACATAGGTTTTTCCCGGTTGCAGCATCACTTCCGGGAACTGCCATTGGTTAGGCTTTTTGTTGCTGGTGGTCAGGCAGTAGTCCTGCAGAGCCACGGGCTGGTCGCTGACGTTTTTCACCTCGATCCAGGCCTTACCGGTCTTGTAGCCCTTGGAGTGCATCTCCCACATGCGCAGTGGGCCCTGGCGCTGCTTGTCGAGCATACTGTTGTACTGCTCGTAGCCTTGCGGCGTGTTGTCGTGGCCCGGCGTGGGAGTGAAGCATTTCTCGAATTTGCCGTCGGGCAGGCGTCGGTAGTCCTGGTCGTCCATCATGTCGGTGTAAGTGACCTCGTCGACCACCTTGTCGTCGAGTTTGAGCATCAACTTTCCGCCCGATGCCGAGAGTTTGAAGTTGGTGTGCATCTCGCCGCTTGAGGTGATGGTGTCGAGTTTCGAGGCGAACACGATGATGCACTGGCCTGGCTGGACCGTAACATCAGGGAAACTCCACTGCTTGCCCTTGCCGTCGCCATTATTCTTGTCTTTCTTGTCCTTCTTTGGCTTGTCGGCTTTCTTGTCCTTTTTATCCTTTTTGTCTTTCTTGTCCTTCTTGTCCTTCTTTTTGTCTTTGTTTTTATTCTTCTCGAAACACAGACTGTAGTCGGCGAGGGAGACTGGCTTGTCGGAGACATTCTTTATCTCAATCCAGTCGTAAATCTCACCGTCGCTTGCCTGAAGCCCGGTGTGGTTGGCCGCCATGATTTCGTTGATGACAAAGGCGTTCTCTTTCTCCTTGCTCGAGCAAGCGTTGAGCATGACAACAGTGAGTGCCAACGCTGCTGCCGCGAGCGAGAAGATGTAACGGGATAAGGTGCTTTTCTTTAACATGGTTTCTATTTGTAAAATAAAGGCTAATTATGTGTTTGTCAATAGGAACGAGTGATTTGCGAAACGTTTGGCACGTCGACCATGACGGCGATGAAGTGATCGAGTTCCTCGCGCTTCATGCCCAGGCTGATCCAGTAGTTGTAGAAGCACTGTGCCAGGTTGTCTTCGTCGCCAAACTGCTTGATGTATTTGAACATGCTCTTCAGCGGACTGCGCACACGCTTGTTTTTGCTTGAGAGGCTGAGCGTCGACAGTTCGTAGTCGCGGCAGATGTCGAGTTCGCTCATGCCCAGTAGGCCCTCGATGAGGAAACTGAGCGTGCCACAACGGTCGCAACCAATGGCGCAGTGCCAATCGAGGTTCTTGCCCTCATCGAGGCGTGCGATAATCCACCGCAAGTCTCTCGGGTAAACCGAACTGCGCTCGGTCATGCCCGACTTGTACATTCCGTGCGAAATGCGTAGGTAGTCCTTGTCGTCGCCCAGGCACGACGTTGTGCGGCGCGTCTCGTTGCGCAGGTCAAGTTCGGCAACCACACCCAGGTTGTCGACAAATGCGTGACGGCCCTCCTTGGTGATTCGCTCGAGGCTTCCGCTGCGGTACAGGCGGCCATACTTAATCGGCTTGCCGTAGCAAGTGTTCCATCCGCCGATGTCGCGCAGGTTAGCGTTGTTTGGCACCCAAATCATCCTCACCTGTCCTGTGGTGCGGAACACGCCACTTGCCTTGCGCGTGGCGCGGCCGTCGTTGCTGATTTCCTCAACTTTGTAGTAATAGATGCGTCCGGGCAGCAAATTGCGGATGATGTAAGTGCTGTCTTCCTTGCTCTGGGGGAAATAGGTGAAAGCGTTGCGGAAGTCGCGATACTCGCTGGCGCTGATGCGAACCTCGGCGAAATCGGTAGCCGAGGGTGTCCATTTGACCTCTTTTCCAGCAGGCCAATAGAGTTTGGTGCCGTAGATGTCGCTATTGTTGTACTTGGTGATGACACTCACGCGGTAGTCGCTATTGCTGGAGTAGGTTGCGAGGGCGTCGGCCATGTAGTCCTGGACGGCCTTATTCTCAATGTTTACCTCCTCGAGGTCGTAAATGCGATTGCGGTTCTGTCCCCACAACTGTGAAGCGATGAGAACAATCAGTAAAAAACTATATAATTTCTTCATTTTATTATTCACAAAAATATTCAGCCTGCAAAGTTAGCAAAATGACTTTGAAAAAACCGCTGTTTTAGTTTTTTTTAAGTAGAAATCACTATTGTTTTTCTTAACTTTGCAAAGTGAAATTGTGAAACATTAAAACTGTAGATATGAGAGGATTTTGCTTAACAATGATAGTGGCATTGGCGCTTTGTGGCACAATGGGCATTGCCGGTGAGCACAAGACGCTGCGTGAGTGGGGCTTCGCGACGGGCATTTTCAGCCCCGGCGCGAACAACGCGATCACCGATGTGCCCGGTGTGAGCGTGGGCCATGTGACGTGCATCGAGGGCGACAGCATCCGCACGGGTGTCACGGCAATCGTGCCCCACCCCGGCAATTTGTTCCGCAACAAGGTTCCGGCGGCGATATACGTGGGCAACGGCTTTGGCAAGTTGGCCGGCTACACGCAGGTGCGCGAACTGGGCAATATCGAGACGCCCGTTGTGCTTACGAACACGCTGAGCGTGGCTGCGGGCATCGAGGGCGTAGTGCGCTACACGCTTAAACAGGCCGGCAACGAGCGCGAGAACTCGGTGAATGCCGTGGTGGGCGAGACAAACGACGGCCGGCTGAACAGCATCAGGCTGATGCGAGTGACGCCACAAATGGTGATTGATGCCATCGAGAGCGCGAAGGGCGGCCCTGTGGAGCAAGGCTGCGTAGGTGCCGGCACGGGCACCATCTGCTTCGGCTACAAGGGCGGCATAGGCACGTCGTCGCGCGTGCTACCGGCATCGTTGGGCGGCTATACGATTGGCGTGCTGGCGCAGACCAACTATGGCGGCATCCTGGAGATTGACGGAGTGCAGGTGGGCCGCGCGCTGGGTCGCTACGACTTCAAGCAGCATGTGAGCAACAACGAAAACGTTGACGGCTCGTGCATGATGGTTGTGATTACTGATGCACCACTCGACTCGCGCAACCTCGAGCGCGTCGCCAAGCGCGCCATGATGGGCCTGGCCAAAACTGGCGGCATAGCGTCGAACGGCAGCGGCGACTACGTTATTGCCCTGTCGGTAGCCCCTGAGAACCTTATCAACGACAAGGCCAAGTTAGTTCCCGCCACAGTGCTGGCAAACAGCGAGATGTCGGCCATTTTTGCGGCCACCATCGAAGCCACCGCCGAGGCGCTGTGGAACTCGCTATTTATGGCCGAGAGCATGACGGGCCGCGATGGCAACCACGTGGACGCTCTGCCCGTGGAGCAAGTGCTCGAATTGCTGCGGAATCGCTGACAGAACACAGGCTGCGTTGCAACGCAGCATACATGACAGTCCCCTCTTGCGAGCGCACATGCGCACAAGAGGGGATTTTTTAATGGTTTTTCTTGTAACTGACGATGGCCCAAACGGCCATGACGATGGATATGCCGGCGAGGGCGGCGAGTTGATGTGCAATGGATGCGAAGCCGCCACCGCGAATGAAAACGGTGCGCATGGCGTCGATGAAGTAACTCATGGGATTGACGTAGGTGGTGGCATAGGCCCAGGCCGGCATCGAGCGCGACGGCGTGAACAGTCCGCTGAGCAAGAGCAAGCACACCACAAAAAACCACATCACAAAGATTGCCTGCTGCAGGGTGTCGCTATAGTTCGACACTATCAGCCCGAACGACGAGAAAAACAGAGCCAGCAGCATGGCCAGCAGATAAACATACCACAGCGAGCCCTGGCACGTGATGCCATAGACGAGCCACGAGAGAATCAGGCACACGGTGACCACAAAGAGGGCGATAATCCAGTAAGGAATGAGTTTCGAGAGGATGAAAGTGGACTTCTTCACCGGTGTGACGTTAATTTGCTCGATGGTGCCTTTCTCTTTCTCGCCCACGATGTTGAGAGCCGGCAGGAAACCCGTCATCAGCATCATGACGATGGCCAGCAAGGCCGGAATCATGTATAACTTGTAGTTCTGGTTCTTGTTGTAGAGGTTGAGCGTGGCGATGCGGCTTGCGATGTCGAACGCGTCGGGGTTGGCGTTTCGTGTCACTATTTGCGAGAGATACGCGCTTCCGATGGCACCCTTTGTGCCATTGATGGCATTAGCCGCGATGAGCACCTGTGGCTGTGTGCCGTTGGCAATGTCGCGGCTGTAATGCTGCGGAATCACCACGATCACATCGGCTCGGCTGGTCTCCACGTCGGCGAGAGCGTCGCGATAGGTGAGTTTCTGCCCGTTGAAGATGAAATAGTTGCTGGCCTCGATGTCGTGGACGAGGCGCTGCGAACGCGTCGAGCGGTCGTTGTCGACGACATCGACCACGACATTTTTCACCTCCATATTCATCACCCAGGGCATCACACACATCACCACGATGGGAAACGCGACGATGAGCCGTGGCAGGAACGAGTTCCGCCTGATTTGCAGGAACTCCTTGGTAATGAGAAACCGTAGCGTATTCATGGCAGCATCACTCAAGACGATTTTTAAACTTAGCCAGGGCAACCACAAGCAGCAGCGCCGTCATGCCGGTGAGGATTGCTACCTCGCGCAACACCCCGTCGATGCCTACGCCCATAATCATGAGTTTGCGCATCGCGGCAATGTAGTACCTGGGTGGAATCACTGCCGACACCCATTGCAACACCGTGGGCATCGACTCGATGGGAAACAGCATGCCCGAGAGCATGACGATGGGCATGAGCAGCACCATTGCCGACAGTAGCAATGCCATGAGTTGACTCGTGGCGATGTTGGAGATGAGCAGTCCGAGCGACAGAGCCAGCACGATGTAAATCACGCTCACCACAACAATCCACACCAGCGAGCCCGCCAGCGGCACATCGAGCACAAAGCGAGCCATGAGCAAGATGGTGACGAGAATGACGATGGCGAGCATCATGTAGGGCACCACCTTGGCAATGATGATTACCAGCGGCTTGACGGGCGACACGAGCAGCATCTCCATGGTGCCCTTTTCCTTCTCGCGCACAATCGATATCGAGGTCATCATGGCGCAGATGAGCATTAGCAGCATGCCCATAATGGCCGGCACGAAATTGTAGGCCGACTTCATGCCTGGGTTGTAGAGCATGCGCACGTTGACCACCGACGATGATGGGTTGGTGATTACCTGTGTGGCATAATTGGTCCATTGCTGCGACATGTTAGGGTCGGCGGCATCGACGATAAATTGCAGGCCGCTCTTCTTCGAGGCGAAGTCGTTTGCGAAGACGATGGCCAAGTCGGCCTGCTGGTTGCGAATCATCCGCTCGGCCTCGCGTGGCGTGGGCACGGTTGCCGTTATGACGAAATACTCGCTCACGGCGAGCCTGTCGACGGCCTGGCGCGTGAGATGGTCGATTTGCGAGGTTACTACCACGGTGCGCACGTTGCGCACATCGTTGGTGATGGCGAAGCCGAAGAGCGTCATCAGCACCACTGGCATGCCGAAGAGGATGAGCATCGTGCGCCGGTCGCGCAAGATGTGCTTTGTCTCCTTTATCACAAAACTGAAGAATTGTCGCATGGCATTGTCAATCGCTGCTGCGCGCCGCCTGGCGAGCAAGGTAAGTAAACACGTGGTCGATGTCGGGCATGCCGTATTGCCGCTTCAACTCCTGGGGCGACCCCATGGCGCTGATTTTCCCGTCGACCATTATCGAGATGCGGTCGCAATACTCGGCCTCGTCCATATAGTGAGTGGTGACGAAGACGGTGATGCCGCGCTCCGCCGCCTCGTAAATCAACTCCCAAAACTGGCGGCGCGTGGCCGGGTCGACGCCTCCGGTGGGCTCGTCGAGGAAGACCACGCCCGGGTCGTGGAAGATGCTGACCGAGAACGCCAACTTTTGCTTCCATCCCAGTGGCAGCGAGCCCACCAGGTCGTGCTTGTGGTCGGCAAACTGCAGACGGGCGAGCAAATCGTCGGTCTTGCGCTCAATCACGTCGGCCGGCACGCCGTAGATGCCGGCAAAAAGGCGTATGTTCTCGGCAATCGTAAGATCCTCGTAGAGCGAGAAACGCTGACTCATGTAGCCTATGTGCCGCTTGATCTGCTCATACTCGGTGCCCACGTCGAACCCGGCCACCTTGCCGCGTCCGCTGGTGGGCTGGCTCAGGCCGGTGAGGATGCGCATGGCCGTTGTCTTGCCGGCACCATTGGCCCCAAGGAAGCCGAAAATCTCGCCTCGGCGCACCGTGAACGAGATGTCGTCGACGGCGTGAAACGTGCCGAACGCCTTGACCAGATGCTCCACCTCGATGACATTATCGCCGGCCAATGCGCCCCCCTGCTCATGGCTCACGGGTGGCGGGTTGAACACATGTGCGAAGCGCTCGAGAATGGCCTCGGGGGTGTCGATGCCCTGCACCTGCCCATGGTCGAGAAAGGCCACCCGCTCACAGCGTCGCACCTCGTCGAGATAGGGCGTTGCCGCCACGATGGTTATGCCGCGCTCCTTGAGCGAGCCGAGCATCTCCCAGAGTTCCTTTCGGCTCACCGGGTCGACACCCGTAGTGGGCTCGTCGAGGAAAAGCACCTCGGGCTGATGCACCAATGCGCAACTGAGAGCGAGTTTCTGCTTCATGCCGCCCGAGAGGGCGCCCGCCTTGCGGTTGTCGAAGCGCTCAATCTGGCTGTAGATGGCCTTGATGAAGTCGTAGCCCTGACCGACGGTGGTGCCGAAGAGCGTAGCGAAAAACTCCAGGTTCTCGCGCACGGTGAGGTCGTCATAGAGCGAGAATCGGCCGGGCATATAGCCCACCTTGCGGCGCACAGCCTTGTATTGGCTCACCACGTCGTGGCCGAGCACAGATGCCGTGCCGCTGTCGGGCTTGAGCAGCGTGCACAGGATGCGGAACATCGACGTCTTGCCGGCACCGTCGGGCCCGATGAGTCCAAACACCTCGCCCTGGCGCACGGCAAACGTGACGTCGCTCAGCGCCTGCACCTTGCCGTAGTTCTTCCCTACTCCATTGACCTCGATAGCGTTCATCGCGTTACTGGAATTTCACTTCGCCATACATACCAATCTTGATAAAGCCGTCGTTTTTCACGGCAATCTTCACGGCATAGACCAAGTCGGCACGCTCATCGTCGGTGAGGATGCTCTTGGGGGTGAACTCCGACTGGCTCGAAATCCATGTCACCGTGCCGTCGTAGTCCTTGCGGTTTCCGCCGCCATAGTCGGTGAACACCTTGACCCGCTGCCCGACTTTTAAGTTCTGCAGTTGCGTCGATGTGACGTAGGCGCGGATGTAGATTTGGTCCACATCGGCGATTTTAAACAGAGGCTTTCCGGCTGTCACAAACTCGCCCTGCTCGACGTATTTCTCAATCACGGTGCCTCGCGTCGGCGCGAAGATGTGGCACTTGGCGATTTGGTCGAGCAGTTGGTTCACCTGCACGTCGACGGTGATCATCTGCTTGCTGAGGGCGTTGGTGCTCGTTTGCAGAGCCGACAATTGCGCGTCGAGTTGTTTCTGCAACACCTGCACCTGGCTGTTGGCATCGTCGAGCATCTTGCGTGGCGCGGCGCCGTCCTTGACCAACTCGCTGTAGCGGCGCTGCTCGTTGCGCGCTGTGGCGAGTTGTTGTCGTGTGGCGGCAATTTGTCGCTCCACATCGGGCTTTTGGCTCTGATAGGTGGCTTTTGTGGCGTCGAGTTGCTTGATTTTTAGCCACAACTGTGTGGTGTCGATCAGGCCCACCTCTTTTCCGTCGTCCACGTTCTCGCCCTCGACGACCGAGAAGCGCACCAGTTGCCCGCTTTGCTCGGCCGACACCGTCGTCTCGGTGGCCTCGAAAGTGCCCGTGGCATCGTAGTCCTTCTTGGTCTTGTTGCACGATGCCATGACGATGGCAACGGCGGCTATAATAGTTATACGTCTCATATCGCGTGATTAATTATTGGTGACAAATTTAAGATTATAGATTTCTTTCAGCATCTCGATCTCGTGGATTGAGCGCTGGATTCGCGCGGCGTTCTCGGCGGTGACCTCGCGCACCAGGTCGTTGGCGTCGATGATGCCGTGGGCGAGTTTCGACTCGGCGGCGTGGCGTATCGATGCCCGCAATGCGATTATCTCGTCGTCCTGCTGCAGCAGTCGGTTGTAGCGGTCGATGCTCTCATTGAGTTGCACCTGCTCGAGGTTATTATTAAAGAGGAAGAGGTCGCGGCTGTTCTCGGCCCACTCACGCTCGAGTTGCAATTTTGCCAGGTCGGTCTTGCGGTTGTACAGTCCGCCAATGTTCCAGGTGACTCGTGCGCCCACCAGTGCGTTGAGCGTCCAGTTGCGGCTCATCATGTCGTGAAACATGTCGAAGCCCGGATAGCCATAAAAAGCCTGTGCGAAGAATCCCACCTGCGGCTTCAAGGCGATGTCGACGGCTTTCTGTCGCTCGTCGATGAGCCGCAGTTGGGCGTCGATGGCGTCGAGTTCGGGCCGGCTTACCGCCGTGGCCGCGACGGGCGTTGCTGCTGGTTTGGTGAGCGACGTGATTTCGATGCCGCAGAATGTGGCGAGCATGCGTCGCAACGCCTGGCGCTGCGAGTTGAGCGTGGTCATCTGCTGCACGGCATTGAGCCGCTCGGCGCGCACGTTCTGATAATCGCACTCGGCAGCCGTACCGTGACGGTACATCGACTGCAACTTTTTCTCGCTGGCGGCCAGTTGCTCCTGCAAGTCGTTGTTCAATGCGATTTGCTCCTCGACCAGCAGCAGGGCGAAATACATGTCGTTGACCCGCTGTCGCACCTGATACACGTCGACTGTCGTCTGCGCGGCCTGCAGTTGTCCCTGCTGCCGGGCCACCTCGCGGCGGTTGGCCGACGCGCCGCCATCGTAGACGAGTTGTTGCACATCCACGCCGATGCGGTACTGGTCGCGCCGCAGGCCCTTCATGTCGACACCCATCTGGCTGTAGGCGTTGCGCATGGCGTCGGGGAACTCCGGCACGTCGGTCTGCACGGTGGCCTGCGCCGAGGCCGACACCTGGGGCAGCCACACGTTGGCGATGCTCTCCACGGTCAGTTCGGTCGTCTTTTCGATAAGGCCGTAGCGGGCAATCAGCGGATAGTTGCGCTCGGCGGCCTGCTGGCACTGCTCGAGCGTCTGGCTCACTGCGGCCACGGCCATCGCGGCGACGCAAATCAAACTCAAAGCACGTTTCATAATATTAAGCGTTGTTATTTATTTCAAATCGGTCATTAGAACGGTATTATGTATTTTTTATCCCTAATTATACCATAACAGAATTTCTAATGACCGATTTGGGTTGATGCCGCAAAGTTATTACCGATTTTGAGGCCGATTGTTATCCTTACTTGGGGCATTATGTTCTTTTTATTAGATTTGTCAAAAAATATACTACTGAAAGCGCAAAAATGATTATCTTTGCATTGGATTTTTAAAAGATTGAGCAAATGAGACGGCAACCGAAACTTATCAGTCTGAAGGTGATGCGCGACATCTTCACCCCGCATCCCGAACTGCTGAAAGAGCGCATCTACATCGACAACCAGTTGGCAATCATCCATGGGGCACCCGACCTGTTTAAAGTCATGATCCAGCAGCAGCCCCCGTTCAGCACCGACGACTACCGCATGGGCTTTGTGGCCAACGGCGAGGCACACGTGACGCTGAACCTTGTGGAGCGGCATTTAAGCGCCGGCATGCTGGTGTTTATCGGCCCCGGGTCGGTCATCAACCCCATCGGCTTCAGCGACGACTTTGAGATTTACGGCTTCGGCATCCCCACCGACTTCCCATTGCCCTTCGCGTCGGGCCAGAAGCCCTCCACCTTCAACGGCCGCGCCCGCGACTTCACTGTGCCAGCCACGCCGAGCCAGATTGCCACTGCTCGCCACATCCTCGACACCATGTGGCACGTTGTGCATCAGGAGAATTACAACAAGGCCGTGGTGGCCAACCTGATAGCGGCGCAGATGCACCACTACGACAGCGTGTACGGCGAGTATGCCGACAACCACCGCGACACGCTGTCGCGCGAGCAGACCATCTTCGACCGCTTTATCTACCTCGTGAACCAGCATGCCACGTGCGAGCACCGCATGGGCTTCTACGCCAGCAAGATGTGCCTCACCGACTCATACCTGAGCACCGTGGTGCGCCAGGCCAGCGGCACGACGGCCAAGGAGTGGATTGACCGCGCCCTGATTACGCGCATCAAGGCTGAGTTGCGCCACACCGACAAGCCCGTGGCGCAGATTGCCGACGAGATGAACTTTGCCAACGCGTCGTTCTTCTCGAAGTACTTCAAGCGGCTCACAGGCGTCACTCCGGGCGAATTTCGCGAGCAATAACGCTGAGGCCATTGACGACGTCCAAAAAAACATCAAATTATCAGCAAAATAATCATATTTATGCATTTTTTGCGCTTAAAAAATTAACAGATAACACCCTAACAACCAAAATATTCGCACCGCAGGTGTGGTCAAAGGGACTGTCCCTTTGACCACACTTTTTGCATAAATAAATGGTTTTGTTGATTGTTATATTCATTTACGGTTTTGTGTGCGCGCGTGTGCGCAAGGGAATGTGGCAACTTGTTGTGCGCGCACATGCGCGCGCAACATTAAATAAGGGCAGAAAAATGCCACGACAGGGCAATTTTTGCCCCAATATTCTTTTATCGCAATGTGCTGAATTAATAGGGGTTACAAACAAGCGCGAGATTTTCTCAGAAAAACTCCTTAAAATATGGTGTAAAAGTCAGTAAAAATCACTATATTTGCAGTCTTAAAAGGAAAACCAACATATACCTAAACATAACATTATGAATAAACAAATCACACTTGAGCAAGCCGTTGAGAAAGTTCACGACGGCATGACAATCATGTTTGGCGGATTTCTGGGCGTTGGTAGCGCCACTCAAATCATCGACGCCATCGTAGCAAAAGGAGTTAAGGACCTGACGATTATCGCCAATGACACGGCGTATGACGATGTTGCCCACGGCAAACTGGTGAGCAACCATCAGGTGAAGAAAGCCATTGTGTCGCACACGGGCACCAACAAGCAGACCGCACTTCAGAAGAACGAGGGCACGCTCATCGTCGAGTACGTGCCTCAGGGCACCCTTGCCGAGCGCATCCGCGCTTACGGCGCCGGCCTTGGCGGCGTGCTGACCCCGACGGGCTTGGGCACCATCATGGCCGACGGCAAGGAGATCGTCAACGTCGACGGCAAGGACTACCTGCTGGAGAAGCCGCTGAAGGCCGACATCGCCTTCCTGCGCGCCAACATCGTCGACGAGTTTGGCAACATGGTGTTCCTGGGCACCACCAACAACTTCAACCCGCTGATGGCCACGGCAGCCGACTATGTCGTCGTCGAGGCCGAGAAGTTGGTGAAGACAGGCGAGATCAAGCCGGAGTGCGTCCACGCATCGGGCATCTATGTTGACGCCATCTATGTTGAACAATAACACTGAGGGTTATAGAGTATGGAATATCGCACAAAAATCAGACTGCGCATGAGCGCAAAGGATGCCCACTACGGCGGCAACCTGGTTGATGGAGCACACATGGTTCACCTGTTTGGTGACGTGGCTACCGAGTTATTAATTATGCGCGACGGCGACGAGGGCCTGTTCCGCGCTTACGACAGTGTCGACTTCCTGGCACCGGTCTATGCCGGCGACTACATCGAGGCTGAGGGTTGGATTGACCGCGAGGGCAACACGTCGCGCCACATGCAGTTTGAGGCTCGCAAGGTGGCCGTGTCGCGTCCCGACATCTCGCCGTCGGCAGCCGACATTCTCGACGAGCCCATCGTGGTGTGCCGCGCATCGGGCACATGTGTAACCCCCAAAGATTGTCAAAGGAAATAAGGATATGGATAAACTGATCATTACCGCCGCAATTTGTGGCGCCGAGGTGACCAAGGAGCAGAACCCCAACGTTCCTTACACGGTCGAGGAGATAGTACGCGAAGCCAAGTCGGCCGTTGATGCCGGCGCGGCGATCGTTCACCTGCACGTCCGCTGGGACGACGGCACGCCGACCCAGGACCGTGCCCGCTTCCAGGAGTGCGAAGAGGCAATATTGAAAGTGTGCCCCGACGTGATCTTGATTCCGTCGACGGGCGGTGCCGTGGGCATGACTCCCGACGAGCGCCTTCAGTCGACCGACACCACCCCGCTTCCCGAGATGGCTACGCTGGACTGCGGCACGTGCAACTTTGGCGACGAGATTTTCGACAACACGATGCCCACAATGCGTGCCTTCGGCAAGCGCATGATGGAGCGCGGCATCAAGCCGGAGTATGAGTGCTTTGAGATGGGTCATCTCGACACCATCCTGAACATGGCCCGCAAGGGCCAGGCACCGGGTGCTCCCATGCAGTTCAACTTTGTGCTTGGCGTTCCCGGCTGCACCCCGGCTACCGTGGCCAACCTGTGCTGGCTGGTCAACGGCATCCCCGCCGGCTCGACGTGGACGGTGACCGGCGTAGGCCGTCACGCCTTCCCGATGGCCGCCGCAGCCATTGCCATGGGCGGCAACGTGCGCGTGGGCTTCGAGGACAACCTGTACCTGGAGAAGGGCGTGCTCGCCAAGAGCAACGGCGAACTGGTGGAGAAGGTTGTGCGCATCGCCAAGGAACTGGGCCGCCCCATCGCCACGAGCGACGAGGCCCGCGAAATCCTGGGCCTGCCTCCCCGCAAATAAGGGCTTACACTAAAAAGCAAACAACAAAATCAATTAATAGTATAAACCAATAAAACACATTCAACGACATGCAGAAACATGGAAACAGATTCGGCACGCACCGCGTGATTGAACCGAAGGGCGTCCTGCCCCAACCGGCAAACAAACTCGACAACAACATGGACGAGATTTACGACAACGAGATTCTGATCGACGTTCAGACGCTGAACATCGACTCGGCCTCGTTCACCGATATCCACAACTACGCCAAGAGCCAGGCGAAGAACCCCGACGACGAAGCCGAGGTGATGGAGGAGATCAAGAAAGAGATGTTCTTAAACGTGGAACTCCAGGGCAAGCACCGCAACCGCCGCACCGGCTCGGGTGGCATGCTGCTGGGTACCGTGGAGAAGATTGGCGACGCTCTGAAGGGCAAAATCGACCTGAAAGAGGGCGACCGCATCGCCACGCTGGTGTCGCTGTCACTGACCCCGCTTCGCATCGACGAGATTCTGAATATCAAGGCCGACGTCGACCAGGTCGACATCAAGGGCAAGGCTATCCTGTTCGAGAGCGGCATCTATGCCAAGATTCCCAATGACATGCCCGAGAAGTTGGCTCTGAGCGCCCTCGACGTTGCTGGCGCTCCCGCCCAGACTGCCAAGTTGTGCCAATATGGCCAGAACGTGGTTATCCTGGGTGCAGGTGGCAAGAGCGGCATGCTGTGCTGCTACGAGGCCAAGAAGCGCGTAGGCGTGACTGGCAAGGTGATTGGCCTGGCCAACAGCCCGCGCTCGACCCAGCGCATCAAAGACCTGGGCTTCTGCGACGTGGTAGAGAGCGTTGCCGGCATGACCCCGGTCGAGGTGAACGAACTCGTGAGCCGTCTCACCGATGGCAAGATGGCCGATGTTACCATCAACTGCGTGAATGTGCCCGACTGCGAGATGACGGCTGTGCTCTGCACCAAGGACGACGGTATCGTGTACTTCTTCTCGATGGCCACGAGTTTCACCAAGGCTGCACTGGGTGCCGAGGGTATCGGAGCCGACGTGAACATGATCATCGGCAACGGCTACACCAAGGGCCACGCCGAGTTCACGCTCCAGGAGTTGCGTGAAAGCCCTGAACTCCGCAAGATATTTGAGGAACTCTACGCATAAGACACCATTGCCGCTGGGGTGTTCCTACTCCCCAGCGGCATTAACGCTAAAAAAACGATATGGCTACATCAAGACGAAAACAATTGTTCCCCAACGTCACCGACGCTGAATGGAACGACTGGCACTGGCAAGTGCGCAACCGCATCGAGACGCTCGAGGACCTGAAGAAATACATCGACCTCACCCCTGAGGAAGAAGAGGGTGCCAAGAAGACGCTGTCGACGCTGCGTATGGCCATCACCCCTTATTATTTGAGCCTCATCAATCCCGACGACCCGCACGACCCCGTGCGCAAGCAATGCATCCCCACCGGCGCCGAGACCCACCAGGCCGCTGCCGACCTGCTCGACCCGCTGCACGAGGATGAGGACTCGCCCACGCCCGGCCTGACCCACCGTTATCCCGACCGCGTGCTGTTCCTGATTACCGACATGTGCTCGATGTATTGCCGCCACTGCACCCGTCGCCGCTTCGCCGGACAGACCGACAATGAGTGCAGCGCCGACCGCATCGAGAAGGCACTGGAGTACATCGAGAAGACCGAGTGTGTGCGCGACGTGCTGCTCTCGGGCGGCGACGCGCTGATGGTGGGCGACAAGAAACTGGAATACATCATCTCGCGCCTTCGCGCCATCCCGCATGTGGAGATCGTGCGCCTGGGCACTCGCACCCCGGTGGTGTGCCCGCAACGCATCACTCCCGAGTTGTGCGCAATGCTGAAGAAGTATCATCCCGTGTGGCTCAACACCCACTTCAACCACCCCAACGAGGTGACCGAGGAGAGCGCTCGCGCGTGCGCGATGCTCGCCGACGCCGGTGTGCCCCTGGGCAACCAGAGCGTGCTGCTGCGCGGCATCAACGACTGCGTGCACGTGATGAAGAAGTTGGTTCAAGAGTTGGTGAAGATTCGCGTGCGTCCGTACTACATCTATCAGTGCGACCTGTCGATGGGTCTGGAGCACTTCCGCACCCCGGTGTCGAAGGGTATCGAGATTATCGAAGGCCTTCGCGGCCACACGTCGGGCTTCTGCATCCCCACCTTTGTGGTTGATGCTCCCGGTGGTGGCGGCAAGACGCCTGTGATGCCTCAGTACATCATTTCGCAAGCCCCCGGCAAGGTTGTTCTCCGCAACTTCGAGGGCGTGATTACGACCTACACCGAGCCTACCGAGTACCACAACGATTGCCACTGCCCCGAATGCGAGGCTGCTCGTGCCAAGGCGCAAGAGCAAGTGGCCGCCGACAAGGCTGTGGACGGTGTTATTTCACTGCTCGAAGGCGAGCGCATGAACATTGAGCCCAAGGCGCTGAAACGCCATGAGCGCAATGCGAAACGCGACAACTAACAAATAAGCCGCTGGCATGGCGAGGGAGCGACAATGCTTCCTCGCCCGGCTGGCAGCCAAACAGCGAGGATGGCAGAAATTATCGATGACATAATGAACTACGGCAGCCTGTCGATTGTGGGGCTGGAGAAAAACACTGGCAAAACCGAGTGCCTGAAATATGTGCTCGAGCGCCTGCCGCTGGCCCACAAGCGCGTTGCCGTGACATCGATAGGCATCGACGGCGAGAGCGTCGACCAGGTGACGCGCACGCAGAAGCCCGAGATCGTGCTTCGTGAGGGCATGTACTTCGGCACGTCGGAGATGCATTACCGCCAACGCAAACTGCTGTCGGAACTCATCGATGTGAGCGACGAGAGCACCTCGCTGGGCCGCGTGGTCACCGCTCGCGCGCTGACGCCGGGCAAGATTTTGCTGTCGGGCCCGTCGTCGGGCAGCGGGTTGCGCCGCTGGATAGCGCACACGCAGCAGCATGGCATCGACCTGGTGATTATCGACGGAGCGCTGTCGCGCCTCAGTTCGGCGTCACCGGCCATCAGCCAGTCGATGATTCTGGCCACCGGCGCTGCTTACTCGGCCAACCTGACGACATTGGTTCAGAAGACCAAGCACGTCGTCGACCTGGTGAACCTGCCACTCACCAGCGAGGCCAACCTCACGGCTCTCACCCCGCTCGAGAAGGGTGTGTGGAGCATCGACATCGACGGCGAGTTGCACGAGGTCAACGGCACGACCTCGCTGTCGCAACAACTGCACTTCGATGGCATGGACCGCTGCGCCACGCTATATGTGGCCGGCGCCCTCGTCGACAGCCTGCTGGAGAAAGTGCGCCAGCACCCCACCCTGCGCAAGTGCGAACTGGTGGTGCGCGACTTCACGAAGATTTTCGTCGACCAGCGGCTGTTCACACAATTTCTGCGCGGTGGCGGCCGCGTGACAGTGCTGCAAAAGAGCAAACTGATTGCCGTCACCGTCAACCCCACCTCGCCCAGCGGCTACCGGCTCGACTCCGACACGCTGTGCGAGAAACTTACCGAAGTTATCAAACTTCCCGTATACGACCTGCTAAAAGAGCAACAATGCAACTGAAGAATGTCATAGAATCGCCTTGTGGCTTGCGCTACATGCTCGATGAACTGGAATTGCAGTCGGGCTACGCTCGCCGTTGGCTCCTTGAGACCGAGATGATGACCACGGCCGAGGACGTCGAGGCGGCTTATGCCGTGCTGCGCAAGTTTGCCGCATTCGTTCAGCAGGTTGACAAAACCTACATCACCACGCTGCAATTTAAGTTGCAGAAACTCAAAGATATACGCACCACCATCAAGAATCTGCATGGCGGTGCCATACTCGACGACATCGAACTATTCGAGGTGAAGCACCTGGCTATCCTGTCGACCGACGTGGCCAAACTGCTGCTCGCCCACGGCATGGAGGGTGTCGTCGCCATCCCCGACCTATCGCCGGTAATCACCATCCTCGACCCTGACGGGATGAAGATTGCCACATTCTATATATATGACAGTTACTGCGAGGAGTTGAAAGACCTGCGCAAAGCCATGCGCTCCAACCCCGACGAGCAGGAGGCTCTGCTGGCCCAAGCCAGCGAACTCGAGGCGCAAGTGCGCGCCGACCTGAGCCGTGATTTGCGGCCGTTCACCGCCAGCGTCGAGCAGGCGCTGACGTCGCTGGCTCGCATCGACGTGTTCCTGGCGAAGGCGCTGCAGATGCAACGCTGGGGGCTTTGCTTCCCCACGCTGAGCGCCACCGACGTGACGCGCTACGAGGGTCTGTTCAACCCGCAGGTGCTTGACGCGCTCGCGCGCGTGCGCAAGACGTTCCAGCCCGTCGACATCGAGTTTGGCAGCACGCCCACCCTAATCACGGGCGCCAACATGGGCGGCAAGACCGTGGTGCTGAAGACGCTCACCCTGTGCCAATACCTGTTCCAATATGGCTTTGGCATACCGGCCGCCGCTGCGAGCATCACGCTTCGCGACGAGGTTCACTTCTGCATCGGCGACGACCAGTCGGTGGAGAAAGGGTTGTCGTCGTTTGCCGCCGAGATGAAGCACATCGACGCAGTGATTGCGGCCTCGCGCCGTGGCGGCCGCCTTCTGGCCCTCATCGACGAGCCGGCTCGCACCACCAATCCCACCGAGGGCACCGCGCTCGTTGAGGCCCTTCTCGACGTGCTTGGCAACGGCCAGTTGAGCCTGGTGATGACCACGCACTACGACGTGAGCGCCCGCGGCGCGCACTGCCTGCGCGTGAAAGGCCTGGAAAACGGCCAGATGAACTATCAACTCGTCGACGCCCCCGCCGGCGAGGTGCCCCATGAGGCACTGAACATTGCCGAGAGCCTGGGCATCGACCAGCAGTGGATTGGCCGCGCCCGCCAGTTGCTCGAGCGCAATCGTGACAAGAATCCTGAAAGACACATAATATAATATTGATATAGATATGCAAAAAAGCAAGTTAGGTTTAGATTTTACTAAAGTAGAGTATGCCAGAGGTTTGGCCAAGAACATCGCCGAAGATGTGCAAGCCTTTGTCGAGCAGTACACCACGGTGGCTGTCGAGCGTACGCTGTGCCGCCTGATGGGCATTGACGGTATCGACGACAACCAGGTGCCCCTGCCCAACGTTGTAGTCGACACACTCAAGGACAATGGCGTGCTGAGCGAGGGTGCCCTGTTCTTCATCGCTAACGCCATGATCCAGACGGGGCTTCAGCCTCAGGCCATCGCCGAGGAGGTTGCCAAGGGCTCGCTCGACATCACTAAGGTGGTGACTCGCGACCCGCAGCGCATCGCTGCGACGCTTCAGCCCGTTATCGACGAGAGCATGGCTCGCATCCGCGCTCGCCGCGCCCGCCGCGAGCATTATATCGACACGATCGGCGAGGGTCCGAAACCCTATCTCTACATTATCGTTGCCACCGGCAACATCTATGAGGACGTCGTGCAAGCCCAGGCGGGTGCTCGCCAGGGAGCCGACGTGATTGCCGTGATTCGCACTACGGGCCAGAGTCTGCTGGACTATGTGCCCTATGGCGCCACTACCGAGGGCTTCGGTGGCACGTTTGCCACTCAGGAGAACTTCCGCATCATGCGCAAGGCGCTTGACGAGGTTGGCGAGGAGCAAGGCCGCTACATCCGCCTGTGTAACTACTGCTCGGGCTTGTGTATGCCCGAGATTGCCATCATGGGAGCCTTTGAGGGCCTGGATGTGATGCTGAACGACGCACTTTACGGCATTCTGTTCCGCGACATAAACATGCAGCGCACGCTGGTTGACCAGTACATGAGTCGCATCATCAACGGCTTTGCCGGCGTGATTATCAACACCGGCGAGGACAACTACCTCACCACGGCCGACGCTGTGGAGGCCGCCCACACGGTGCTGGCCTCGGACCTGATTAACGAGCAACTGGCTCTGATGGCCGGCCTGCCCGAGGAGCAGATGGGTCTGGGTCACGCCTTCGAGATGGACCCGATGCTGGAGAACGGCTTCCTGCTGGAGTTGGCTCAGGCACAGATGACGCGTGAGATCTTCCCCAAAGCCACGCTGAAATACATGCCGCCGACGAAGTTTATGACCGGTAACATCTTCCGTGGCCACATTCAGGACGCGCTGTTCAACATGGTCGGCATCTGGACTCACCAGGGCATCCAGTTGCTGGGTATGCCCACCGAGGCTATCCACACGCCGTTTATGAGCGACCGCTACCTGTCGATTGAAAATGCCAAGTACATCTTCAACAACATGAAGAGCATAGGCGAGGAGATGGAGTTTGTGGAGGGCGGCATCTGCCGCAACCGCGCCAAGGAGGTGCTCGACAACACCATCAAGTTGCTTGATGAAATCGTCAAAGAAGGCCTGTTCACCGCACTGGAGAAGGGCATCTTCGGCGATGTGAAACGCCCCAAGAACGGCGGCAAGGGCCTTGCCGGCGTGACGATGAAGGGCGAGAATTATTTCAATCCCTTTGTGGAACTGATGAAAGGAAAACGTTAACACCATAAACTGAGATACTATGAGCGAAGGACTATATTCAATGGAATCTAAGGATTTCGACAAAACCTTAGACTTATCGAAAATCAAGCCCTACGGCGACACGATGAACGACGGCAAGACTCAATTGAGTTTCACGCTGCCAGTGCCGTGTGGCGCCGAGGCCGTGGAGGCCGCCAAGCAACTGCTGCGCAAGATGGGGCTCGAGAATCCCAGCGTGGTGTATTACAAAGAACTCACGCCCGGCTTCACCTTCTTCAACTGCTACGGCAGTTGCCAGCACACCGTCGACTACTCGACCATCTACGTTCCCAAGGTGGAGAGCGACACGATGGACATGTACGAGACCGACAAGTACATCAAGGAGAACTTTGGCCGCAAGATTGTGATTGTGGGTGCCTCGACGGGTACCGACGCTCACACCGTGGGCATCGACGCCATCATGAACATGAAGGGCTACGCAGGCCACTACGGCCTTGAGCGCTACGAGATGATTGAGGCTTACAACCTGGGGTCGCAAGTGCCCAACGAGGAATTTATCGCCAAGGGCATCGAATTGCATGCCGACGCGCTTGTGATTTCGCAGACCGTGACTCAAAAGGACGTTCACATCCACAACCTCACCAACTTCATCGAACTGATGGAGGCCGAGGGCTTGCGCGACAAGATGATATGCTGCTGCGGCGGCGCGCGCATCACCCATGAGTTGGCCAAGGAACTGGGCTTCGACGCCGGCTTCGGCATGAACACTTATGCCGACGACGTGGCCTCGTTTGTCGTGCAAGAGATGCACAAGCGAGGCATGAAATGAGATAACACATAATTAATAATATAATTAATCTCATAAACCTTTAACAATTATGGATAAAAACGAAATGAGAGAAGTCATCGCAAAACGTGCAGCCAAAGAGTTGCATAATGGTGACGTAGTAAACCTGGGAATCGGTATTCCCACAATGATTCCTAATTACCTGCCCGAAGGCGTATCGGTGACCCTTCAAACCGAGAACGGCGCTATGGGTATGGGTCCCACACCCGGCGAGGGCGAGGCCGACAAGAACCTGATTAATGCTGGCGGCGGTGCCATCACGCTCGTTCCGGGCGCGTGCACCTTCGATTCGGCAACATCGTTTGCCATCATCCGCGGCGGCCACGTGAACGTGTCGTTCCTGGGCGCTCTGCAGGTGGATGAGAAGGGCAACCTGGCCAACTGGATTATCCCCGGCAAGATGGCTCCCGGCATGGGCGGCGCCATGGACCTGGTGGTGGGCGCAAAGCGCGTAATCCTGACCATGGAGCACACCCAGAAGGGCGCTCCGAAGATTCTGAAAGAGTGCACCCTGCCACTGACAGCAGCCGGACAGGTGAACATGATCATCACCGAGATGGGTGTGATGGACATCACTCCCGAAGGCATCGTGCTGCGCGAGTTGCATCCTGAGTTCACCGTCGAGCAAGTGCAGGCCGCTACCGAGGCCAAACTCATCATCTCGCCCGACTTGAAACCGATGGACATCTGATAACACCGAGCAACGATGGATTATAACTTCTTGAAAATTGAGCGCCGCGAGAGTATCACCATCCTGACGATATCCTCGCCCAAGACCCTCAACGCCCTGAACTCGACGATCCTGCGCGAGATTGACGACTGCGTGAGCAATCTCGACGCCAGCACGCGCGTGCTTATCATCACGGGCGACGGCGAGAAGGCGTTTGTTGCCGGCGCCGACATCTCGGAGATGGCACACCTCGACGAGGCCGGCGGCACGCAATTTGGCAAACTTGGCGCTGCTGTGTTCCGCAAGATTGAGACGCTGGCCATACCGGTGATTGCCGCCGTCAACGGCTTTGCGCTGGGTGGTGGCTGCGAACTTGCCATGGCATGCGACATCCGCATCTGCTCCAACAACGCCAAGTTTGGTCAACCCGAGGTGGGCTTAGGCATCATCCCGGGCTTCTCGGGCACCTACCGCCTGGCCAAACTGGTGGGCCAGGGCATGGCCAAGGAGATGATTTACACGGGCCGCGCCATCCGTGCCGACGAGGCACTGCGCATCGGCCTGGTGAATGCCGTCTACGAGCCGGGCGAGTTGCTTGACCGCGCCCTCGAGATGGCCGACCGCATGCTCAAGAATGCGCCGCTGGCAATACAATATGCCAAGGACTGCATTGCCGAGAGTTACGACCTGAGCGCCGATGACGCCATTGCCTACGAGAACGTGATGTTCGGCAAGTGCTTCGCCAGCCGCGACCAGAAAGAAGGCATGGCCGCGTTCCTCGAGAAGCGCAAAGCCACCTTTACCGGAGAATAAAAAACAATAACTATTAAAAATACCGCATTAAGAAATGAAAATTTGTATTATTGGAACAGGAACGATGGCCAAGGGTATCGTCAAGGCGTTTGCCGCCAAGATGCCGGTGGTCATGAAGAGCCGCACTCAAGCCAGCCTCGACAAGGCCATGGCATCGATTACCAAGGGCTATGCCAAGTTGGTTGAGAAGGGCAAAATCGCACAGGACAATATGGATGCCATGCTGGCCAACATCAGCACGACGACCGACTATGCCACCTTTGCCGATGCCGACCTGGTGATTGAGGCCGCAGTTGAGGATATGCAACTCAAGAAAGAGGTGTTTATGGAACTTGACAAGATTTGCAAGCCCGAGACGATCTTCGCCACCAACTCGTCGTCGCTGTCGATTACCGAGATTGCCGCTTGCACGAGCCGTCCCAGCCAGTTCATTGGCTGCCACTTCTTCAACCCTGCCGACCGCATGGCACTGGTTGAGGTCATCAAGGGCCAACTCACCAGCGACGCCACCGCACAGTGCATTATCGACCTGACGACATCCATCGGCAAGACTCCGGTGCCCGTTAACGAGGCTCCCGGCTTTGTGGTGAACCGCATCCTCATCCCGATGATTAACGAGGCTGTGGGCATCCTGGCCGACGGCATTGCCAGCGCCGAGGACATCGACAAGTGCATGATGCTTGGTGCCAACCACCCGATGGGCCCGCTCGCCTTGGCCGACCTGATTGGCAACGACGTGAACCTGGCCATCATGGAGGTTCTCTACAACGAGTTTGGCGACCCGAAGTATCGTCCCCACCCACTGCTGCGCAAGATGGTGCGTGCCGGACTGCTTGGCCGCAAAACCGGAGAGGGATTCTATAAATATTAATATATGTGAGGCTGGTGCCATGCCGGCGCGTGGCATCATGCCGTTTCACACTACAATAATCTAAAATAGATATGGATTTTAGTTATTCAAAAACAGAACAACTTTTCCTGCAGATGATACGCTCGTTTGCAGAAAACGAAGTAAAGCCGCTTGCCGCCGAGGTCGATGAGCAGGAGCGCTTCCCGCTGGAGACCGTGGAGAAGATGGGCAAACTTGGCTTGATGGGCATTCCCGTGCCCAAGCAGTACGGCGGTGCCGGCGGTACAGTACAGATGTATATCATGGCCGTCGAGGAACTGAGCCGCGTGTGCGCCACCACAGGCGTCGTGCTGTCGGCCCACACCTCGCTGTGCATGGCACCGATTATGGAGCATGGCACCGAGGAGCAAAAGATGAAATATCTGCCCAAGTTGGCTTCGGGCGAGTGGATTGGCGCTTTCGGCCTCACTGAGCCCAATGCCGGCACCGATGCCGCCATGCAGCAGACCACAGCCGTCGACGCTGGCGACAAGTGGATTCTCAACGGCTCGAAGATTTTCATCACCAACGCCTCTTACGCCAACGTGTTTATCGTGATGGCGATGACCGACAAGTCGAAGGGCACCAAGGGCATCTCGGCGTTTATCGTGGAGAAAGGCATGCCCGGCTTCTCTATTGGCAAGAAGGAACTGAAGATGGGTATCCGCGGCAGCGCCACATGCGAATTGATTTTCGAAAACTGCGAGGTGCCTAAGGAGAACCTTCTGGGCGCCCTCGGCAAGGGTTTCTCGATAGCCATGAAGACGCTTGACGGCGGCCGCATCGGTATCGCGTCGCAGGCACTGGGCATCGCCCAGGGCGCTATGGACGAGACCGTGAAATACACCAAGGAGCGCAAGCAATTTGGCAAGGCTATCGCCAAGTTCCAGAACACCCAGTTCCAAATGGCCGACCTGAAGACCAAGGTTGAGGCTGCCCGCCTGCTGGTGCGCAGCGCCGCTTGGAAGAAAGACATGGGTCTGCCCTACACGGCCGACGCCGCCATGGCCAAACTCTTTGCCGCCGAAACGGCAATGGAGGTTACCACCAAGGCCGTGCAATTCCACGGCGGATATGGCTACACCCGTGAGTATCCAGTAGAACGCATGATGCGCGACGCCAAGATCACCGAGATTTACGAGGGCACATCGGAGGTTCAGCGCATGGTCATTGCAGGTCATTTGTTTAAATAATTAGAGTAAGAGCATATGAATATCATAGTTTGTATCAAACAAGTTCCCGATACCACCGAGATCAAGATTGATCCCGTAAAAGGAACTTTGATTCGTGAAGGCGTGCCAAGCATCATGAATCCCGACGATAAGGGTGGTCTTGAACTCGCCCTGCAACTCAAGGACCAATATGGTGCCAACGTCACCGTGATTTCGATGGGTCCCCCACAAGCCGACGTGATGCTTCGCGAGGCGTACGCTATGGGAGTTGACCGCGCCATCCTGCTCAGCGACCGCAAGTTTGCCGGTGCCGACACACTGGCCACCAGTTATGCCCTGTCGGGCCTGTGCCGCATGCTCGACTACGACCTGATTATCGCTGGCCGCCAGGCTATCGATGGCGACACCGCACAGGTGGGTCCCGAGTTGGCCGAGCATCTGGGTCTGCCTCAAATCACCTACGTTGCCGACATCAAACTGATGGACAACGGCCACCTGCAGGTGCGCAAGGAGAACGAGGACAGCGTGCAAGTGCTGGAGGTGGAAGGCAAGTGCCTTCTCACCGTGCTCGCTTCGGCCGTCAAGCCGCGCTACATGAGCGTGAGCGGCATCGTCGAGGCTTACGACAAGGAAGTGGAAGTGTGGAGTGCCGACAAGATCGACGTGGATGAGAACCTGCTCGGTCTGAAGGGCTCGCCCACTAAGGTGTTCCAATCGTTCCCCAAGGCACTGAAAGCCCCCGGCGAGGTGCATGAGGTGAGCGAGGAGGAAGCCGTTGAACTCATCGTGAATAAATTGAAAGAGAAACACATCATCTAATTGTCATGGCCATGGAAAAGAAAGATTATAAAAACGTATTCGTATTTGCTGAGCAGCGCGAAGGCGTGATTCAGCCCGTTGCTTTTGAACTCTTAGGCAAAGCACGCGACCTGGCCGAGGACCTTGGCGAGAAGGTTGTGGCTCTGCTTCTGGGCTATGGCATCAAGGACCAGGCACAAACCCTGATTGAGTTTGGCGCTGACGAGGTGATTGTGGCCGACACTCCCGAGTTGGAGCACTACCTGAGCGAGCAGTACTCGCAGGTGATGTCGCAAATCATCATTGATCGCAAGCCTAACATCGTGCTCTACGGTGCCACCACCATAGGTCGCGACATGGCTCCGCGTCTGGCTTCGCGCCTGAAAGCCGGTCTTACGGCCGACTGCACTAAACTCGAGGTTAAAGCCGACGACAAGGGCGAGGTAGACCTGCACTCGACACGTCCCGCCTTTGGCGGCAACCTGATGGCAACCATCGTATGCCCCAACACGCGTCCGCAGATGTCGACCGTGCGTCCCGGCGTGATGCAGAAAATGGAGCGTCAACCCGGACGCCAGGGTGTGGTGACTGAGTTCGCACCTAAGTTCGACACCTCGAAGTTTAAAGTGAAACTCATCGAGACCATCAAGGCCGACAAGCAGGTTGCCGACATTTCGGAGGCAAAGATTCTGGTGTCGGGAGGTCGCGGTGTTCGCAACAAGGAAGGCTTCGACAAACTGCAGGCACTTGCCGACACGCTGGGCGGCCAGGTGGCTTCGTCGCGCGCCATGGTTGACAATGGCGTGATGCCGCATGAGTGCCAGGTGGGCCAGACGGGTAAAACCGTGCGTCCGGGCCTGTACATGGCTTGCGGTATCAGCGGTGCCATCCAGCACCTTGCCGGCATGGAGGAGAGCGACTTTATCATCGCCATCAACAAGGACAAGTTTGCTCCCATCTTCAGCGTCGCCGACCTGGGCATCGTGGGCGATTTGCACAAAATCGTGCCCATGCTCACCGAGCGCCTGAAGAAAGAGATGGCTAAGTAAAACGCTTAGCAGGTTAAATATTCACGAGGGTGTGCTGCCAATAAAGCGAGCACGCCCTCGTGTTTTTATTCTGATCAGTTTTAAACTTCAGAGCTATTTTTGAGTCATATTATTATTGACATAATTATAAAAAACCAACTTATGAAACATTATTTGATGTGGGCTGTTATCGCCACCTGCACATTGACACTTTGTGATTTCCAGGCCTCGGCAAAAGACAAGGCCAAGGGGATGAGAATGGAAATCGTATCGGTTGAGCAAAATGACAACGAATTTGTAATTTACACCTACAAGGACGAAGACGGCTCTGAGAACTACTATTTGAGCCTTGGTCATGAGTTTAGGATTTCAGAGGAATTCGGCTTCGAGATTTTGGGGGCTTCGCTAAGCCTTGTTGACGATGCAAGTTTGTGTCTCGGCAGCACACGCGACGAGGCCGTAGAATCCCTTAACTCGCTTGTCGACATTTTTGACGAAGATGTGAATTACGTCGCATCGTTCCCCGGCCGCCTGAGCACCGGCGGTGGCGAACGTCTCGGCGACGCCACAACGATTAATTGCGTTTTAAAGAAAAAGTTTATCGGAGGCAAATACTTGCAATTCCAGTTTGAGAGCGGCAAGCATCATGCTACCGCCGACATCGGTAAGACAACCTTGAAACGCCTGATTTCATTCTTCAAAAAAGTCAAGAAATAAACAGCCACAAAAAAACCGCCTCGGTTGCGAGGCGGTTTTTTTTGTGGTTTATAGCAACTATAGCATTAATAGCATTAATAGCACTTATAGGGGCTATAGGGGGCTACTTGGTGGTTTGCTTGGCGAGGATTTCGCAGGCGGCGTCGATGTAGGTGTCGCGGCCTGCCAGGCGGTCGGCATCGGTGAGGTCGACTCGCACATCGGGCGCCACGCCGTACTCTGTAAGGTTGCCGTCGGCATCGCGTATGGGGCTTGCCGAGAAGCGTACGTTCCAGCCGTTTGGCAACTCGCTGGTGAACGGCAGTCCGCAACCGCCGCCGGTGGTGTCGCCCACGATGGTGACCTGCGGCAGTTGTTTCATGATGGAAACAAAGTTGTTGGTTGCGCTGAACGAGCCCCGGTTGGCCAGCACCACCACCGGCTTGAGGTAGTGGATATGGTTCTTGGTAGGCTCGAAATAATACTCGTAAGGCTTGCTGAGTTCATCATGGCCAGGCCCCGTCTTGTGCTGGATGGAGCCAGCGTGAAGCGACTGCTCGATAAAGCGCCCCACAAACTTCTCGACATTGGTCAAATAACCGCCGCCGTTGCTGCGCACGTCAATTATCAAGCCGTCGCACGTACTCAGATAGTTCAACACCAGGTCAAGGTTGCCCTCGCCCACCGACGAGGAAAACGACCCATAATACATGTAGCCAAAGTTGTTGGGCAAAATTTGATACTTGATGCCCGAGGCGCGACGGTAGTCGAAGTGAAGATAGTGCTCGTCGACGAGGCGCTCGTCGTAGTTGACGGGGTATTGCTCCCAAATCCAGTAGCGCGACACATCGTGTGACGCAATGAGGTTGACATGTCCATCGCGCAGTTCCTTGAGCATCGCGCCGCACAGGTCGAAGAGTTCGGTCGTGGTCATTTTGGGCGAAATCTTGGCCCGGTAAGCGACCCTCACCTGCTCCCAGTCAACATCTTTGTACTCAAAGAAGGGGTAATGCTCGTCGAGAATCGTCCACAAAGCGTCGAAGTTGCCGTAAGGGTCGTCGTTCCACTGTGGCTGGTCATGGCAAGCCGTGAAAGCTAGCATAGTCAGCAACAAGCCTAATATTACGGGGAGTTTTTTCATAGGTCGGAGTGATAAAGCGGTGAGACACATGCTGGCGAAGATGACGACGAAAGACGGCGGGTGAACAACTCGGCGCCCACACCAATCACCAGCGAGTGGGTGGTTATGTGAGTGTTGATGTTGCTTACCCAACTGCGCTCGATACAGCAGCGATAGCCCAAGCGAAGTATAGTGCCACCCAGTCGCAAATCGGCGGCGAGAAGGTTCTCCATGTCGAAGCGGTTACCCCACCCTCCCACATAAGTTATATTGCGGTAATCACGCAGATAAATCTCGTAAAAACTCTCGTCGTACTCGGGCGATATAAACACCCCCAGCACCGGCATCGTGAGTTGATAGGACAGCGTGAGCGGTCGGTGAGCCAAGTGGGTGTTGTAGACGGCCATGCCGGTAACTCCCACGCTGGCGTGGCCCTTGATTGAGACCACATTGTTGCTGTTTGCCGGGTTGTAGATTGCTCCACCCCGCAGTTGCGCCATCGGGCCAACCATGAAGCGCAGGTGGGCCGGCGTGACGTCGTCCCAGCGACGCATCATGCCCCAGCGCGCCTGAGCGGCGAGGTTGTGCATCGTGTTGTTGCCCACGTTGTTCTCGACGTTGTCGTATTGCACGGCGACATTGAGTTGGCGCGCCCAGTTGTTATGGTTTCCGCATGCCCGCATGGCGTCGAAACTCAGCCTGAGGTCTACGCCGTCATAGGTGATGGGCGTGAGGTAACTGTCGAGGACGCTGGCGTGGCCCACGTCGGTCATAAACATGATTGAGAGAGGCCTCTGCACCTCGATGCTGTCGTCGGCCCGCAAGGCCAATGCGCCCAGCCACAACAATGCCACCGCTATGATAATGCGTCTACTCATTGTCCAAGTCGTCAAAAAGGAGAAGTTGTCCTGAAGATTGCTGCCCAGGCTGAGGATTTGCCGCAGGCTGCTCATCGGAGGGCTCTGAAGCCTCTTCTTGAGGCTTCTCCTCTTGTGGCTGCTCTTGAGGCTTCTCTTCTTGGGGCTCTT
The DNA here is from genome assembly GCA_902776835.1 of uncultured Bacteroidales bacterium. GTDB lineage: Bacteria > Bacteroidota > Bacteroidia > Bacteroidales > Muribaculaceae > Sodaliphilus. The sequence continues at coordinate 41,974 of CACYRK010000005.1, read as the reverse complement.
CCTCTTGAGGTTGATCCTCTTGAGGTTGATCCTCTTGAGGCTGTTCCTTTTGAGGCTTCTCTTGGGCATCGAGGATGGCATCCTGAGGCTGCTCAGGCTGCTCCTCGGGGTCCTCTTCGGGCTCGCGAGGCTCAAGTTCGGTGATGGTCTCCACCTCGTAGTTGGTCACGCGCTTGCCCTTGGCCTTGAAACTCTTTTCGGCGATAAACTGCTCGGCATCGATTTCAAACTCGCCACGCGCAGCATCGTCGCCACCCAGCGTCACCAGGTAGCGCGGATAGCGGTCGTCGCTGAGCAAGATCAAGCGCGAAGCCGGGTTGGCACCAATCATGCTCTGCTTCTTGCTGTTGTCCTCAAGTTGGAAGCGCTTCACATAATAGTAGCCCTGGTCGGCGTCAAAGAGCACTGCCGTCCACACCACCCCCGGGCGATACTTCTCGATGCGCAGGATACCCTCGTCGTAGTGGTTCGAGGCGTCGGCCGTGGTGGTATAGAACTCGCCATTGCGCATGATGACCATGATGCGGTCGTCGCTGCCGAAGAAGCCGAGCGACATGCCGTGTCCCTCGTAGTTCACGCGCAGGATATCGTTGTCGAACCACACCTCGCGGTCGCCGAGGGTGCTGCCGCCACGCTCCTTGAGTGTGACGCGCGCCACCTCGTTCTTGGTGACCATGTTTCCGCGTGTGTTGCGACCCTTGATGGGCAGGTTAGCCAAGTCGAGGTCGAACTGCAGCACTTTCAGCCTGAATTTAGGCTTGAGAGTCACCCGCAGCACCTCGGCCTCGCCATTGGGATTGGCAGTGAACCACATGATTTTGCTGCCGGGCTTGCCCTGTGTGAGGTCGTACTCACGGTCGCGTGTCACGCCGGTGATGGCAAAGCGCTTCATGTACACCGTGCCACCGCGGCCATCCTGGTAGAGGACGTTGTAGATGGTGCGCGTGTCGTTGCGCTTGAACACGTTCAGGTAAATCACATTCTTGCCCACATAGGTCTTCTCGGCGACCTTGATGACCTTGTACTTGCCATCCTTGTAGAAGATGATGATGTCGTCGATGTCGCTGCAGTTGCACACGTATTCGTCCTTCTTCAGCGAGGTGCCTATGAAGCCATCGGCACGGTTGATATAGAGTTTCTCGTTGGCCTCGGCAACCTTGGTGGCGACGATGGTGTCGAACTCACGGATAATGGTGCGGCGCGGGTAGCGTTGGCCGTACTTGGTCTTCAGGCCCTCGTACCAATTGATGGTGTGCTCGACCAGATGCGCCAGTTTGTAGTCGATGTCCTCGATGCGCTCGTTGAGCGTGGCGATGTAGTTGTCGGCCTTGTCGCTGTTGTACTTGATGATGCGCTTCATGGGTATCTCAAGCAGTCGCAGGATGTCGTCGGTGGTGATTTCGCGATAGAACTGCGGCTTGAAAGGCGTGAGGCGCTTGTCGACGTGGGCGATGGCGGTCTCCTGATCGCGTGCTTGCTCGAAGGCGCGATCCTTATAGATGCGCTCCTCGATGAAGATTTTCTCCAGCGACACATTGTGGAGGGTCTCCATGGTCTCTTTGCGCTGAATCTCGAGTTCCTGGCGCAAGATGTCCTTTGTGCGGTCGACGCTGAAGCGCAACACGTCGCTCACGGTGAGGAACTGCGGCTTCTCGTCCTTGATGACGCAGCAGTTGGGCGAAATCGACGTCTCGCAGTCGGTGAAGGCGTAGAGTGCGTCAATGGCGATGTCGCTCGATGTGCCCGGCTGCAACTGCACGATTATTTCGGCGTTGGCGCTGGTATTGTCGTCGACGCGCTTGACCTTGATTTTGCCCTTCTCGCTGGCTTTGACAATCGACTCCATGAGCGTGCCGGTGGTCTTGCCGTAAGGCACGTCGCGCACCACGAGCGTCTTGTTGTCGAGTTTCTCAATCTTGGTGCGCACGCGCACGCTGCCACCACGCTCGCCATCGTTGTAGTGGCTCACGTCGATGTATCCGCCCGTCTGGAAGTCGGGATACAGCACAAAAGGCTCGTCGCGCAGGTAATGCACGGCGGCATCGATGATCTCGTTGAAGTTGTGCGGCAAGATTTTGCACGACAGACCCACGGCGATGCCCTCGGCGCCATGCGCCAGCAGCAGCGGGAACTTGGCGGGCAGCGTGAGCGGCTCGCGCTTGCGTCCGTCGTAACTCAGCCCCCAGTCGGTGACCTTGGCGTTGAACACCACGTCCAAAGCCAACTCGCTCAGGCGCGCCTCGATGTAACGGCCCGCGGCGGCCCCGTCGCCCGTGAGGATGTTTCCCCAGTTACCCTGGGTGTCGATGAGCAACTCCTTTTGGCCCAACTGCACCAGCGCGGAGTAAATCGAGGCGTCGCCGTGCGGGTGGTACTGCATGGTCATACCCACCAAGTTGGCCACCTTGTTGTAATGGCCGTCGTCGGCCTCTTTCATGGCATGCATGATGCGGCGCTGCACGGGCTTGAAGCCGTCCTCGATGTGCGGCACGGCGCGCTCCAGGATTACGTAAGAAGCGTAGTCCAAGAACCAGTTCTCGTACATTCCCGAGAGTTGCAGTTTCTTGTCCTTCGGCACCTGATATGAGGAGTGCTCGGTCGTCGCGCTATCGTCGCCTCCGGTGATTTCGGTGGCATCGGTCGCAGCGGCGTCGGTCGCGGCGTTCTCAGCGTTATTGTTGTCGTTCTCGGCATTGATGTCGTCAATAGCCTCGTTTTCGTCTTTCATTCTGCTTAAATTACGTGATTAAAAACAGCAAATCGCCCATTTCGGCAATTTCCATGCAAAGTTACGAAAAATCGAGCGAATAACAAGACTTGTTTGAGTTTTTCCGAGCCAGAGACTGGCAGAGACAGCAATAGCGACTATAGAAACTATAGGTTCTATAGCAACTATAGATACTATGGGGACTATGTTGTTATTTGTAGAGGAGTTTTGTGATGATGGGGTAATGGTCGCTGGGGGTGTGGCGGCTGTAGGTGGCTACGCTGATTTGCGCGGGGCCGTTTTCAGATACTGGGGCGTAAGCGGTTTCGACGGTTGGCGTCCAATAGCAGTTGGTGAGCACTGCGTAGGCGTCGACGGCAAATTGCCGTGAAACGAAGATGTGGTCGATGCGGCTGGGTGTGAAAGCGTCGGGGTCGAAGTCAATAAAGGTGCCGTTCTCGGCAAATCGCAGGCGGGCATGAGTGTAAGTGTCGCGCAAGGTTCCGTCGGCGGCAAAGATGCCATACACCTCATCGTTCTGGTCGACGTTGAAATCGCCGGTGAGAACCACGGGAGCCCCCTTGGCGATGGCGGCGATGCGCTGCATCACCAACTTTGCGCCCTCGCGCCGCGCGGTGGTGCCGATGTGATCCATGTGCATGTTGAACATGTAGAACGTGAAGCCACCCTTGCGAGTCTTGAACTTCGCCCACGAGCACACGCGCCGGCAAGCGGCATCCCATCCGAAACTCACCTGGTCGGGTGTCTCGCTGAGCCAAAAGGTGCCCTCGTCGAGCAGTCGCAGGCGGTCTTTCTTGTAAAATATGCAGGAGTACTCGCCCTCGGTGTTGCCGTCGTCGCGAGCGCGCCCGGTGTAGCCGTAGCCGTCGAGCATGGCGAGCATGTCGACAAGTTGCTTGTGGGTGACCTCTTGCGCACCGAAGGCATCGGGCGACTCAAAGTTCATCTGGTCGCACATGACCTTGCAGCGAGTGCTCCAAAACTCGCCCTTTTCCTCGTCGCTGGTGACAAAGAGGCGGATGTTGTAAGAGCCGATGACCAGTTGCCCGGCAAGCGCCACTGCGGCAACCAATAATAAAGTGGAAAGAAGAATGTAGCGTTTCATTGTTATGAGGTTGTGTGTTGTGTGACAAGTTGCTTAACGGCGTCGACAAAGTCGCGGCGCGGCATGTCCCACGGCAGCCAGTGGATGTGGGTGCCGCGGCGCTCCATGCCCCGGAACCAGGTCATCTGGCGCTTGGCAAACTGGTGGATGGCGATTTCGAGTTGGCTGAACATCTCGTCGTAAGTGAGTTGCCCCAGCACATGCATAGTGATGAATTTGTACTCCAGGCCGTAGTAGATGAGGTCGTCGGGATTGATGCCGTCGACCTCGATGAGGCGTCGCACCTCGTCGACCATGCCGTCCTCGAGGCGTTGCTTGAGCCGGCGCGTGATGCGCTCACGGCGCGTGTCGCGGTCGATGCTCACACCCACCACCACGGCATCGGTGCGCGGGTGCGGCTCGGTAAGCGCCTTGAGGTGCGGGTGCTCGTGGTAGTAAGTGGCGATTTCGATGGCGCGAATGGCTCGTGCCGGGGTGTCGATGTCGCTGTTGTTGCGCAGCGTCTTCATGGTGGAGAGCATGGCTGCCAACTCGTCGAGCGGCTTGTCGCGCAGGCGCGCGCGCAAGGCCTCGTCGCGCGGCACCGGCGGCAACTGGATGCCCTTGAGCATCGTCTCGACGTACATGCCCGTGCCGCCACACACCACCACCTGCTTGCCGCGGCTCACGATGTCGGCTTCAGCGACCTGATAGTCGCGCAGGTACTCAAACAGGTTGTACTTGTAGCCCGCCGGGCAAACGTCGATGAGGTGGTAAGGTACCTCGCCATACTCGTCGAGGTCCTTGCCGGTGCCCAGGTCCATGCCGCGATACAGTTGGCGCGAGTCGGCGCTGATGATTTCGCCGTCGAACTCGCGTGCCAAGTCGACGGCACGCGCTGTCTTGCCGCTTGCCGTGGGCCCAGTGATTACGATGAGGCGCTTTTCAGCCATGATGAGTGGTGTTACTTCTTGAGAGTGCGGTTGAAGAAGTTGAGCACGCGCTGGTAGAGCGGCTCACGCACGCCACAGCCGTTGATTGAGTGGTTCATGTTGGGGTAAACCATCATCTCGAACTGGCGCTTCTGGCCGTGCAGTTTGGCGATGTACTGCATGGAATTGATGATGTGCACATTGTCGTCGGCACTGCCGAACATAATCAGCAGTTCGCCCTTGAGGTCCTCGACCTTGTTGAGCGGCGCGCTCTGCTCGAAGCCCGTGGGGTTCTCCTGCGGTGTGCGCATGTATCGCTCGGCATAAATCGTGTCGTAGAAGCGCCAACTGGTCACCGGTGCAATCGACACGCCGGCAGCATAGTGGGCGTCGGGGTGCGACATCGCCATGAGAGCCTCGTAGCCTCCGAAACTCCATCCCCAGATACCGATGTGCTCGGCGTCGACCCAGGGCTGACTAGCCATGTAGGCCGCTGCGGCGAGTTGGTCGATGGTCTCATAGTGACCCAGGTTCTGATATACGACAGCCTGGAACGCCTTCTCGCGGCCACCAGTGCCACGACCGTCGAACACGGCCACCACATAGCCCTGAGTGGCGAAATATTCCTCCCAGTCCATCTTCCACTTGTTGAGCACCTGCTGCGAACCGGGGCCGCTGTACTGCGACATGATAACCGGATAACGCTTTGCCGGGTCGAAGTCCACCGGCTTGATGATGTAGCCATTGATCTTGTATCCGTCGCTCTCGAATGACACAAACTCGCGCTTGGGGATGTTGACGGCAGTGTAGCGTGCGGCATATTCCTCGTTGAGTTGCAGGTCGCGCACCAATTTGCCGGCGGTGGTCATCAGGCGGTACTGCGTGGGGGTGTTAGCGTCGCTGAACGACTGAATGTAGTATGTGAAGTCGCTGTTGAACTGCCCACTGTAGGTGCCGGCGGCCGGGGTGATGTCGCGCACCTTGCCCTTAAGGTCGGTGCACTTGATTTGGCGGTTGAGCGGTCCGGCGGTAGTCTGATAATAGACCGCGGCGCGCTTGGCGTCGTAGCCGTAGACGTTGGTGACATTTTCGCCTGTGGGCGTGAGTTCACGCATCAGGTTGCCGTCGAGGTCATAGGCCATGAGTTGCGCCCAGCCGTTTCGCTCACTGGGCAGAAGCATGATGTCGGCCACATAGAGCACCTGGTTCATCAGTTCGCTGTCGATCCACGACGTGGACGTCTCGTGGTAGATGCTGCGCACCTGGGCCGTGGCGGGATTCACACGGTAGATATTGAAGTCGTTCTGTGTGCGGTTGAGGGTGCTCACCATCAGCGCGTCGTTGCGGGTGGAGAACGCCATGTGCGGGATGTATCCGTCGTCGCCAATGGGCAGCGGCATGGTGGTTGTGGCACCCGTCGTCACGTCGCAGGTGATGACGTTTACCACCGAGTTTTTCTCGCCTGCCACAGGATATTTATAGTCGAACGAGCCGGGATAGAGCGCGTAGTCGGCATTGGCGTGGCAATCGCCCTCGTACATGGTCATCGAGTACATGGGCACCTGGCTCTCGTCCCAGCGGATGAAGGCCAGCGTATTGCCGTCGGGCGACCAGCACAGCGAGTTGAGCATGCCGAACTCCTCCTGGTAGACCCAGTCGGGCACGCCATAGATTATCTTGTTTTTCTCGCCGTCGCGGGTGATTTGTGTGGGCGACGGGCTGTCGAGGTCGCGGATGTATACGTTGTTGTCCTTGACGTATGCCACGCGGCGTCCGTCGGGCGACAGGGAGGCGATTTCCTCGCCGCCAGCCTCGCTGAGTTTGAGCAGTTGCCCATTGTCGCGCACATACACGTAGTAGTCGGCGGTGAACGAGTAGCGATAGATGGGGTTCGAGGCGGTCCACAGCAGAATTGAGCGCTCGTTGCTGCTCATCTGGTAGCCGTCCCATTCCTCCACGCCGTCGGCAAGTTGGTCGAGGACGACCTCCTCGGTTTTCGTGTCGGCATAGGCGCGACGCATTATGCGGTTGCCATCTTGCTGGTAATAATACTTGCCCTGCTTGGCGGGCTCGACGGTTCCGATGCCCTTTGGGCGCGCTCCACTTAACACAAAGTCGCTCAGTGACAACTCATAGGCACTCGCGGCCATAGAAATCACGACCGCCACAGCGGCCAATAAAAATCTCCTACTCATATCTAAAGAAATATCGTTTTTGCAAAGTTACGAATAAGCGAGCGAAAAGCCAAATTTATTTGGGCTTTTCCGAGCGAGAGTAACTTTTAGGGCTTCAATCGCTTTAAGGGCCTTAGCGGATTCTTAGGGTGGCGGTGACTGGGAGGTGGTCGCTGAGGTTGCAGGGGATGACGCGCGAGTCGGTGGCGGTCCACGCATCACGGGGCTGGGCGAAGATGTAGTCGATTTTCTGGGTGGGGTCTTGGGTGCTGAAGGTGGGCTGACTGTCGGTGCAGTTGAGCCAATAAGGTGCAATGTAGTCGGTTATCACGGAGTCAGACGGCGCGGCGTTGAAGTCGCCGGCGATGATGGTGGGATACTGCACGGTGGCGTAACGCTCGCTGATGTACTGTCCTTGCGCCTGACGGCAACTGGCGTCGAAGGCCTCGAGGTGTGTGCTGGCCACCATGAGCGTGTCGCCCGAGGGGAGCACGACGGTTGCCTCAAGGATGGCGCGCTGCTCCATCTTGGCATTGGGGTTGGGAAGCATCAGGTTTTCCACCTTTATATATGGGTGCTTGGTGAGCAGTCCGATGCCGTAATAGCCGCCGCTGAAGCGTATGGTGGGGCAATAGAGGCCCATCATGCCGCTGTAGTGGGCCAGTTCGGCGATGAAGTCGCGCCCGTTTTGGTGTGGCGAATTGGCGCGGTGGGTGTTGCAGTCCACCTCTTGCAGAGCGACAAAGTCGGGGGCCTCGCTAACGATGAGGTCGGCAATCTCCTGCAGCGACGCATCATGCCCGGCGTGGATGTTGAACGTCATCACTTTCACCTGGATGGGCTGAGCCTGCACCAAGAGTGCCACGGCAAGAGCCAGCAAAAACAAAGTCCTTTTCATAACAGCATATTTTTTGACAAAGGTACAAAACACCACAATAATCGCCAAAAACTTCAATAATAAAGATCGAGAAAACCTCATCGCATGAAGCATGCCCTTTGATGTTGTAATGATTAAACTGAATCTAAGTTATTTGATTTGGCATTTTGTAATAAAGTTATTAACTTTGTCGCCAAGAAATAACGACCACATGAGTTATAGCATCAAAGATAAACTTGAGTGGACTGTGATATTTATCCATGAATTTGGTAAAAAACACAGTTTGTCATTGAAACAGTCATTCAACTATTTGAATCGTTTCAAGGGGATTGATTTCGTCGACCATCATTATGACTACGTTCACACACAATCATTCCAGTCGATGGTAGCCGACATAACAGAGTATTGCCATAGAATGGGAGGTGAGTTAGTATGATTCTTTATCATGGAACCAACAAGCCATTCGACAATGTCGACTTGAAAAAATCAAGGCCAAACAAAGATTTTGGTCGTGGGTTTTACTTATCGCCCAATTATAGCCAAGCAATGGATATGGCCAAAATAAAATGTGCTCAGATTGGCGAAGGTTCACCTGTGGTGTTGACATTTGAACTTGACGAGGACAGTTATAAAGAGTTGAAGGTTTTGGTTTTTGACAATTACAACGAAGAATGGGCAAAATTCATACTTCTCAATCGCAATCATGCCGGAAAAGATCCAGCACATGATTATGATGTTGTTATTGGGCCAATAGCCAACGACCGTGTTGGCGCGCAGTTATGGAGATATGAGAATCAAATGATTGATTTGCCGACTTTGGTGAATAATTTGCGATACATGAAAGGCGTAACAATCCAGTATTTTTTTGGTACTGAAAAGGCAATTAGTAAATTAAAGAGGCTATGAGCGAGACAACACAAATGAAAATGAGTATGGTCACCAGTCTTGCTGAGTTACTAATTGAACAAGACTCAACGATGACCATGGAAACAGCGTTGGATATAGTCTTTAATTCAGATACTTATCAAAGAATACAAGACGAGAACACGCACTTTTACCACCAAAGTCCGCGCTACGTCTTTGATTTTCTTGAGACAGAACTGAAGAGAGGAAAAATTGAATAATGATGGTTTTATATCGAGATTGACGACTCTCACAAAGGGGGATTAACCATTATTTCTTGTTGTGATATGAGTGAACGAAAACTTCCGCATCCGCTTATAGCCGCCATCCCGCTGGTGGTGCTTATTGGCCTTTTGGCCGTTGTGATTTCGCTTTTTGGCAGCGACTCGCTCATGGGCGGCAGTCAGATAGCCCTGATTATGGGTTTGGCGGTGTGCCTGATTATCTCGATGCTGTTTTACCGCGTGCCGTGGCGCGCCTTCGACAAGCAGATGTCGAAAACCATGGGCAGCATCTTCGTCACGCTCATGATACTGCTGGCCGTGGGCATGCTGTCGGGGTCGTGGATGGTGAGCGGCATTGTGCCCACGCTTATTTACTATGGCGTGCAGATTCTCTCGCCGCGGTTTTTCCTGCTTACGGCGTGCGTGATATGTTCGATTGTGTCGCTGCTCTCCGGTAGTTCGTGGACCACCATCGCCACCATCGGTGTGGCCCTGCTGGCCGTGGGCCAGGCGCTGGGAATCAGCGAGGCGTGGACGGCGGGCGCGATTATCTCCGGGGCATATTTTGGCGACAAGATGTCGCCGCTGAGCGATACCACCATCCTGGCCTCGTCGGCCTCGCGGGTCGACATTTTCGTGCACATCCGCTACATGATGCACACCACCGTGCCGGCGCTTGCCATCGCGCTGATAATATTCGGTGTGGCAGGCTTCGGGCACGACAGTTCGGGCCCGCTCAACGTCTCGCAGTACACCCAAGGCCTCGAATCGACCTTCAACATCTCGCTGTGGACGCTGCTTGTGCCGCTCGTGACCGGTGTGCTCATCGTGCGCCGCGTGCCGTCGCTCATCGTGCTGTTTGCCTCGTCGGTGATGGCGGGCATCACCGCCTTGGTGCTTCAGCCCCACATTTTGTGCCAAATCGCCGACGATGCCTCGCTGAGCACCGCCGCGGCACTCACCAAGGGCTTGGCCATCACGTTCTATGGCGCGACGGCGGTCGACACAGGGTTTGCCGCCCTGAACGACCTGGTGTCGACGGGTGGTATGGCCGGCATGCTCAACACCATCTGGCTGATAATTTGCGCCATGAGTTTCGGCTCGGCCATGGTGGCCAGCGGCATGATTGAGAGCATCACGCGACAGATTATTCGCTTTGTGCGCACGCGGTTCAGCCTGGTGGCGTCGACTGTTGTGACAGGCTTTTTCCTCAACGTGGCCACCGGCGACCAGTTTATCAGCATCGTGCTTGGCGCCGACATGTTTCGCAACGTCTACGAGGAAGAGGGCTTCGAGGCTCGCCTGCTGAGCCGCACCACCGAGGACGCAGTGACGGTGACGTCGGTGCTCGTGCCGTGGAACACGTGCGGCATGACGCAAGCCACGGTGCTCGGCGTGCCCACCATCACCTACCTACCCTACTGCTTCTTCAACATACTGTGCCCGCTAATGACACTGCTCATTGCCGCCCTGGGCTGGCGCATCAAGCGCGTCACCCCTAGCACCGAAAATCAAGAGAACCTTTGATTTTGGCTATTAGTCGAACACCAGGTTAAGCCAGTCGCTTCCTGTGATTTTTGGAGTGGGGATGTTGACCTCGTCGGAATATTGGTGGCGATAGTCCATAATATAGGTGTTGAGAATTGAGCCTGAAGGTGTCAGCCACAGGCGCACCATTACAGTTCCCCAGTTGCTATAGTCAACATCGTTCTCGTAGTAAAGTTCGACTTTGTAGAAGGGGTTCTTCCACTTTGAAGGCTCCACACCGAAACTTGCGCCATTGAGAGGTGGTGAATGTCTCTGCAGGGTGAGCTTGCCACTTTCGGTAGAGGGATGACGTTTATATGTCCACTCTTCTGGACCGGTACTTTTATAATAGTTGTAGTAGATAAACATATTGTCCAGACGCCCATACTCGCTATGATTGATATAGTTGTCGAGTTTTTTAAAAATCAGGTCGGCATCACCTTCGGCCGAAGCCGCACTCGACTCTAACAGAGCATCGTCGCTTGTCTTAGCAACTTCCCTGAACTCTATCTTCTCCTCGCCAGTTTGCTCGTCGGTCATCATCTCAATCAGTATGTCGGCAAATTCATTGGAGTGTTCTTTTTCGTATTGCTCTTTCTTGGCCATAACTTCGGCAACCTTGGCCGTGGCTTCCTCGATGGTGATTTCGTTGCGTACCACTTTCTCCCACAGCCCTTCGCGCCATGACATCTTGAAATTGTTGTTGGCCTTTTGACGATTATACTTCTCTTTGTGCAGATTATACACATATGACACAAATTTGTCGAAATACTTTCGGGGGTTGGTGAAAACTGCATCTTTGATATTATCTTTTACCCCTTCCGACATCTTGAACACAAGCGAAATCATATCGTCGAATGCCTCATCCATGCCGTTCATGTCCTTTTTCTCACCATAAACAGCTTTGCGCAACACATTCTCATAGAGTGCCTTCACAGGATTGCTAACGCCGTCGAACGTGTTGTCGAGAAACTCGTAGGTCGACTTGAATGCGTCGCTGTTCATGAAGTTCACCACGCGGTCGGTAGTGTTCAGCGTGCCTGCCCAATCCTTTATCAGTTTGGTCAACTTAGCGTATTCCTTGGTGTCTTGGTAGTAGTAGACATGCCTCGAAAGAATTTGGCCGTCGATGTTGTATGTCACATTTATGCAGTTGTCTTCGTACTCAAAAGCCAGCGTACCCAAGCTGTTGGTAAGCTCGGTGACACGTCCATCTTTATCATACTGCACGGTGTTGAAGTCTTGTTCATCGATGACCACAAGCGTTTCCAGGTTATTCTCGGCATTCACCTCAGTAAGCAGCACCTGCTTGTCAACCGGGTTATAAGTAATCACATTCTGCTGTGCCCATGCAAGCATCGGCGACAAGGCTATCAGAAAATAGATAATCTTTTTCATCTTTTTGAATTTTATTAAGGTGGTAATAGCAATGCTCATTGTCGCAGTGGGTCGAAGCATAAAGCGCGTATCCTCCAGCGACAATGAGCAGTGAATCGTTATGTTACAGCCGTGGCATTATATGGCGATGGCCGACTCGAGGGCCAGTTTCATCATCGTGCGGAACGACTCCTGGCGGTCTTCGGCGCTGAGCGAGGTGTGAGTCACCAGCGAGTCGGAGATGGTGAGCAGGCAAGCGGCACGCTTGCCCAGGAAGTTGGCGTTGTGGAAGAGCGCGAAACTCTCCATCTCGACGCACAGTGCGCCGTGTTTCTCGCGCACATCGGTCCATTTCACACCGTTAGGTCCGCCATAGAACACGTCGCTCGAGTGGATGCGGCCGGTCTTCAGGTCGATGCCCAGGCGCTGTGCCGTTTCGATAATCACCTTGTTCAACTCGGGGCTGGGATAATTGATGCGCTCGGCGGCGCCGTTCTGCACGCGGGCAAAGCGGGAGTCGCCGTAAGCCGAGTCGGCAAGAATCAGGTCGTGAACGTCGAGTTCCTCGGTATAACTGCCGGCCGAGCCGATGCGGATGATGTTGTCGACATCGTAGAAGTGGAACAACTCATAAGAGTAGATACCCATGCTGGGCATACCCATGCCGCTGGCCATCACGGTCACCGGCTTGCCGTTGTAGGTCCCGGTGAAGCCGAAAACATTGCGTACCGAAGTCACCAACTTGGCATCCTCAAGAAAATTCTCGGCGACAAACTTTGCTCTCAGTGGATCGCCCGGCATAAGCACGGTCTTTGCGAAAGCACCTTCGGGTGCATTAATGTGAGGTGTTGACATAATATTATTGTTTTAGTGTTACTATTTTTCATTGACTCGCCATATAGAGCATTGGAACTCCATATAGCGTTTGAATTGCAAAGTTAATGCAAATTGCCCACAAAAACAAATAATTCGACATCAACCTCATCAAAAACACCAAAAATCCCCATAAAAACAGGAAAAATGCAACTCTTATTTATTACTGTGAGGATTGGGAGGGGTGAGGTTAGTTGGGGTTGGGGGCCATGCGGCGGAGGGCGGTGAGTGAGAGGGGTATAGCGAGGATGAAGGCGATGACATCGGCGACGGCCTGCGACATCTCGACTCCGGTGAGGCCCAGCGTGGCGTAGCCGATGTAGAGGGCCGGGATGAAAAAGAGGCCATGGCGGGCCGAGGCCATAATGACGGCGGGCACGGTCTTGCGTATGTTTTGCAGATACATATTGCTCATGACGATGAAGCCGCTCAGCGGGAACGACAGGCACTGGTAGCGCAGAATGGTCGCGCCGGTGTCGATCACCACTGGGTCGTGGTTGACAAAGAGCGCGACAACTTGTCGCGCGAAGACAAATCCGGCGATGGCAAGCACGGTGCAATAGATGGTCGACACGCGGCAACTATGCCAAAAAGCATCGCGCACACGGCCAAACAGTTCGGCGCCATAGTTAAAGCCGCACACGGGCTGAAATCCCTGTCCGTAGCCAATCATTGCCGCGCCGGCAAGCATGGCCACGCGCCCCACCACTGAAAAGGCGGCTATCGCCTCGTCGCCATAGTGTGCGGCGACCTGGTTGAGGCAGATTGCCGAGATGCTCATCAGGCTTTGTCGTGCCAGCGAGGGCAGCCCGCCGGCGGAAATGTCGCGGTAACGCTGCATCGTGGGGCGGAACTGGCTCAGGCGCATCGGCACACCGCCATTGCGGCCCATCAGCGCCAGCATAAGCACGAAACTCATGGCTTGTGACATGGCGGTGGCCAAGCCGGCACCTCTAATGCCCATGCCGAAGCCGAAAATCAATATCGGGTCGAGGGCGACGTTGAGGGCGGCTCCCGCGGCGATGCCCACCATCGCCAGCGAGGCGTTGCCTTGGTGGCGCATCTGGTTGTTCATCGTGAAGCACCCCATGATGAACGGCGTGCCCAGCAAGATATAACTGTAATAATCGCTGGCGTAAGGGAGTATGGTCTCGGTGGAGCCGAAGAAACGCAGCGTGGGCTTCATCAGCGCAAATCCCGCCAGGGCAATGACCACGCCAGTGATTACCGACGACACCACGCCCACGGCCACCATCTTGCCGGCCTGGTCGGTGTCCTCGCGCCCGAGGGCGCGCGAGATGAAGTTGCCCGAGCCTTGGCCGAAGAACATCGAGATGGCCTGGATGAGCGTCATATATGAGAACACGATGCCCAGGGCCGCCACCGACTGTGTGTTGATTTGCCCCACAAAGTAGGTGTCGACGAGGTTGTAGATGCCCGACACGAGCATGCTCACAATCGAGGGGATTGCGAGTTGGGTGACCAACTTGCCCACCGGCTGGCTGGTCATCTTCACGAATTTTTCGTGCTGGGCCGTGCTCATTCTCCGCTATTAGTAGCCCAAATCTTCGCCCACGAGCACCACGATGTGGCGGTTTCCGCCACGGCTGTTGCGCAAGAAATGGATGTAACTGCATATGCTCTGCGGCGAGTTGCAGTTCATGCAACAGCCCGTGGTTCGGCACGGCGTGTCGATGTCGAAGCGCTGCGCGTTGGTCGCGGCGGCGACGCCTCTTGCGCGCGCGAGAGCGCTCTCGACGGTGGGCATCACCTTGTTCATTCCCACCACGAAAATCACCTTCTTCGGGCCCCAGGTGATGGCGGCCACACGGTTGCCGTTGCCGTCGATGCTCACTATCACGCCATCCTGACTCATGGCGTTGGCACTGGTGAGGTAGAAGTCGGCCGCCATCGACTCGAGGTAGACCTGCTGCACCTCATCGGGCGTGGTGGCCAACTCGCGGTCGAGCAGATGCAGCGTCTTGCGCGCGCGCAAGGCATCGAGCAAGCCCATGTCGCGGATGCTCATCGAGCCGCCCCAAGCCACGGTGCTGCCGTCGCCAATCATCTGGTTCACGGCCTGGCATGCCTCGGCTGCCGTGGGGAAATACACCGCCTGAATGTTGCGGCGATTCAAGTTCTTAATCAAGCGTTCGGCAAGGAGATTGTTGCGTGTTTCTTTCGGTGTCATAATGCTATTGTGTGATGGTGTAAAATTATAAGCACAAAGTTAGGGAATATTTCTCAAAAAGCGGCCGTTTTTGCAAAACTAATTTTGGCGAGAGGCAAAAGCGAGTCGGCCTCGGGCAAAACGCTGCAGGGTAATTTTCTGCCCTGGGGTGCTCGAGCAGGCGAGGGTTCGAGCAGGCGAGGGTTCGAGCAGGCGAGGGTTCGAGCAGGCGAGGGTTCGAGCAGGCGAACATTCGAGCATTCGAACAGTCGAGTAATCGAGGACTCCTATGGAAATCAGTAAGGGGAAAATTAGCAAAAACACCATCAAAAGAACCGTCCCCTTTGATGGTGTTTTTGCTAAATGGCTGATATTGAGAAAGGGAATTATAAACAAGTGTTAACAAAACACCATCAAAAGAACCGTCCCCTTTGATGGTGCATGATTAACGTTGTAGCAATTTTTTAACATGGCGGGCTTTGCGTTGTGGCGAAAATGGTG
Source organism: uncultured Bacteroidales bacterium (assembly GCA_902776835.1). GTDB lineage: Bacteria > Bacteroidota > Bacteroidia > Bacteroidales > Muribaculaceae > Sodaliphilus. The sequence goes on along the minus strand of CACYRK010000005.1, from coordinate 26,604 downwards.
TAACTTTGTAGATTCTTAGTTTTGATAATTTTATAACGATATGCATACGAGAATTTTTACACTCATCATATTGGCGGTGATGGCCGTTGGCGCTGTTGCTCAGCAGCGCGCGGCGCTCAATCTTCACACCGAAGACATGCCCGACGCGCGGCGTTACTTGCCCTACCAGCCCGACTCGGCAAGCGCGGCCTTTGCCTACGACGTGAGTCAGTACTACTGGGGCAAGGATAATCGCAAGGGCACGCGTGGCGTGCAGGCCCGCAGCGACGCCGCCTATGGCATCGATGTGGTGGCGCGCCTGTTTTCGTCGGCTTTCGGCCAGACGGTAAGTCCGGCCACGACACCCTGCATCTTCGCCATGCTCGACGCGGGACTGACCGCGGCAGCCAAGGGCGTGACGCAAGCCAAGAACGCGAATAAGCGCCGCAGGCCCTTTGTGGTGTTTGGCGACCCGGTCTATTCGACCGAGAACATGACCGTGCTGGCTGCCGACTACTCCTACCCGTCGGGTCACGCGCTGCGCGGCTGGGCGATGGCCCTGCTGCTTGCCGAGGTGAATCCCGACGCTCAAGAGGCGCTCCTGAAGCGCGGCTACGAGTACGGGCAGAGCCGCATCATCGTGGGCGCGCACTGGCAGAGCGACGTGGATGCCGGTCGCCTGATTGCCGCCGCCTGTGTGGCACGCCTTCATGCCGACCCCGATTTTCGCGAACTGATGCGTCAAGCCAAGGAGGAGTTCCTGGCCACGCAACACCACATCTTCACCGAGCAGCCGAATTTGACCATTGACCGAACGAGCGCTGACGACGCGCTCTACACCATCGACGGTCGCCCGGCCACGAGCGACAGCCACGGCGTGCTGGTGGGCCGAGGCAAGAAAGTAATTGTGCCGTAAGGCGTTGAAACAGAAAAGCATTGACCATGAAAAGGATATTTCTCATTTTGTTGGGCCTTGTGGCCATCGCAGTAGGCGCGCAAGCGCAAGAGGCCGACACCACGGTGTACTTCGGCGCCGAGTGTCTGCCCGACCCCGCGACGTACCTGCCTGTGGTTCCCGACTCGACCAGCGACGCGTTTTACTACGACGTGACGCAATACTTCTGGGGCCGCAAGCAGAAGAACGCTGCACTGACGCAGGCCATCGCCGATGCCCAACGCGACAGCGAGTCGCTGTGCGCGCTGTTTTCTGAGGCGTTAACCATCGACATCAACCCCGACAGCACGCCCGAGATTTATGAACTCATCGACAAGTCGGTTCGCACCATCGAGCCTATCGTGCTGATTGCCAAGCACGACAACGGTCGCACGTTGCCTGCCGAGCGCTTCCGCACAGTGCCGCCCAGCGGCGAGAGCGTAGCCGCGTTGCGCCAGCAAGGCGGGTCGTACCCCTCGATGCACGCCATGGCGGGCTGGCTGACAGCGCTGCTGCTGGCCGAAGTCAACCCCGCCCAGCAAAACGTGATTCTCAAGCGAGGCTACGACTACGGTCAAAGCCGCGTGATATTGGGCACCAACTGGCAGAGCGACGTGACGGCGGGCCGCCTGATTGCCTGCGCGGGATATGCCCGGCTGCAGGCCGACCCAATCTTCTTGCAGCAGATGCGACTTGCGGTGAAGGAGTTTCTCATTGCCACCGGACAATATGTCGAGGACGACGACACCCCGCCAGTCGAAGAAGATGAATAATTATCACCAACAAGTTTGACCCGTAACATCATCATGAGGAAAACGCTACTCGCAATACTCGCCATGGCAATAACCGCGTCGATGGCGATGGCACAGCAACGGGCTGCCTACTACGAATTGGAGCAGATGCCCAATGCCGTGAACTACCTGCCTCCCCCACCCGACACCACGAGCGTGGCCTTTGCCTGCGACATGAGCCTGTACTTCCAGGGCAAGGCGATGCGCGACACCGAACGTGGCGATACGGCGCTCATCGACTCCAACTCCAGCCTGTCGAACATCCTGAAGATTTTCTCCGAGCCATTCGGCCTGGATATCAACAAGACCGAGACACCCGCCATCTACACGATGCTGAAAAATGCCCTTGCCACCACCAGCCTCGGCACGAAGCAGTGCAAGGAATATTACCACCGTCGCCGTCCGTTCCAGCGCTTCAACGAGCCGATGTACTCCGGCGAGAGCCTGGGCGAGACGTCTTATCCGTCGGGGCACACGCAGAAGGCGTGGAGCGCTGCGCTGCTGCTGATTGAGGTATGCGGCGACAACCAGGACGCCATCCTGAAGCGGGCCTACGAGTACGGCCAGAGCCGCGTCATCGTGGGCGCGCACTGGCAGAGCGACGTGGATGCCGGCCGCGTGGTGGCGAGCGCCTGTTACGCGCGCCTGCACAACAGCCCCCAATTCCTCGCCGAGATGGCCGCCGCACAAGCCGAGTATGCCGAACTCACCAAGCCGGTAATCACCACCACACCGCAAGTGGGTGTCGATGCCGAGCCCGACGCACAGTGGTACACCATCGACGGCCTCCCCGCCACCGAGCACACACGTGGCGTGGTAGTGAGCAAAAACAAGAAAGAGATCAGATAATAACACATACAAAATGAAGAAGACGTTACTTATAGCCTTAACACTCGTTTTGGCACAAATCACGGTCAGCGCGCAAATGCGTGCCGACGCATACTATCACACCGACGAGATGCCCAACGCGGTAAACTATCTCCCACCCCCACCCGACAGCGTTAACGCGGCGTTTGCCTACGACATGAGCCAGTACTTCTGGGGCAAGTCGATTCGCGACACCGAGCGTGGCGCTATGGCCATCGCCGATGCCGACTGCGGCATCGACCATCTGTGCGAGATATTCTCGGAGCCGTTCGGCCTGGAACTGTCGGAAGAGAACACCCCTGCCATCTATCTGATGCTCAGCAATGCCATCAGCACAGCCAACAAGGGCTCGAGCAAGTGCAAGAACTATTACAAGCGCGTGCGTCCGTTCCAACTCTACAACGAGCCGGTGGCATCGGGCGAGACACTCAGCCAGACCTCCTATCCGTCGGGCCACACGCTGCGCGGCTGGGTGATGGCGCTGCTTTTGGTGGAGATTAACGGCGACAACCAGGACGCCGTGCTGCAACGCGGCTACGAGTTCGGCCAGAGCCGCGTCATCGTTGGCGCGCACTGGCAGAGTGACGTGAACGCTGGCCGCGTGGTGGGTGGCGCATGCTTTGCCCGCCTGCACAACAGCCCCGAGTTCCGCGCCGAGATGGCTGCCGCACAGGCCGAGTATTACGAGATAACAGGCAAGACTCCTGATGAGAGTCTGATGCCATACACCACCGACAGCGAAGACGAGGAATGATGCGTTGCAAGGTCGTAACAGTTGTGCTTCTGGCGCTTGCCGCCATCGCCGCACGGGCGCAGGATGTCGTTGAGGGACCGTTAACCTACAGCCTCGCCGACGACGGCACCGCGAGCGTGGTGCTCGGCGACCAGTTTCCATCGGGCAACATCACCGTTGCCGAGTCGGTTCAGGGGCACACGGTGACCGCTTTAGGCTGGTGTGCCTTCAACGGCAGCCACAGCCTGAAGACGGTGTCGCTGCCCGCCAGCGTGACGCTGCTGGGCGACTACGCCTTCAACCATTGCGACTCGCTCACGACGGTAGTCCTCGGCGACGCAGTGACCGCCATCGGTGATCGTGCTTTTGCCCGCTGCGAGCGTCTGCGCGACCTCGAGTTGCCCGCCAGCACGATCAGCATTGGCGACTACGCCTTTTTTCGCTGCCGCGCGCTCAGCACGGTCGGCATCGGGGCGAACGTGAGCCACATCGGCGCTCAGGCGTTCCGCGACTGCAACCAGTTGGCGGCCATCGAGGTGTCGGCACTCAACACGGCCTATGCCAGTTATGGCGGCGTGTTGTTCACTGCCGACGGCGCCACCCTCATCGCCTCGCCGCGCAAGAATGCCTCGTGGCGCGACTTTATCGTGCCCGACGGCACCCGCGAGATTGCCCCCTACGCTTTTCATGGCAACGACAATATGCGCTCCATCGACCTGCCCAGCGGCCTCACCAGCATCGGCGAGTGGGCCTTGGCAAGTTGCGGCGCCCTGAAAGAAATCATCCTGCCTGCCACGGTCACCCAGATAGGTGCCAATGCCCTGGCCGGCTGTTCGCGTCTGACCACGGTGCAGTGCCTGTGGCGCGAGCCGTTGGCGCTGACGCCGGTCACCTCACCGTTTGGCTACCTGGCCAACCTGCAGCCGCTCACGCTCTGTGTGCCCGCCGGCACAGCCGAGAGTTATCGTGCCGCCGAGGTGTGGCGCGACTTCGGCAAGATTGTTGAGATGGAAGAGTCGCAAGTCGAGCCGGTGGCACGCCAGCAGGTTGTCGTGGCCGCCCATGGCACGATTATCAGCATCACTGGCGTCGAGCAGCCCACGGTGGTCGAGGTGTACGACCTCGCCGGCCGTGAGGTGTATCGCGGCAGCAACACCACAATCGACGTGGCCGCCCATGGCGTGTACATCGTGCGCGCCGGCATGAAGACCTTCAAAGTGGCCACCAACCAATAACACTAAAGAACACTTATGAATCAATATCAACCACTTGCCGAGCGCATGCGTCCCCACTCGCTCGACGACTACATCGGTCAGCAGCACCTTGTGGGAGAGGGTGCTGTGATACGCCGCATGATTGAGAGCGGCAACATCTCGTCGTTCATCCTGTGGGGGCCTCCGGGCGTTGGCAAGACCACATTGGCACGGATTATCGCCGAGCAGACGCAGGTGCCGTTTTACACGCTCAGCGCCGTGACCTCGGGCGTGAAAGAGGTGCGCGAGGTGCTGGATCGTTGCCGCAGCGACGTGCGCAGCATGTTCACCAAGGGCCGCCCGGTGCTGTTTATCGACGAGATTCACCGCTTCAACAAGTCGCAGCAAGACTCGCTGCTGGGTGCCGTGGAAAATGGCACGGTGACGCTGATTGGCGCCACGACCGAGAACCCGTCTTTTGAGGTGATACGCCCGTTGCTCTCGCGCGCGCAAGTGTACGTGCTCAACCCGCTCGACCGCGACGACCTGCTGCAATTGCTCGACCGCACGCTGAAAACCGACAGCATGTTTGCCGACCGCGAGGTGCGCGTCGAGCAGACCGAGGCATTGCTGCGCTTTGCCGGTGGCGACGCGCGCAAACTGCTCAACATCCTCGACCTGATCATGCAGTCGCTCAACGCTCACGAGCCCTTTGTCATCAACGACGACATCGTGACCTCGCGGCTGCAGCAGAATCCGCTGGCCTTTGACAAGGACGGCGAGATGCACTACGACATCATCTCGGCGTTTATCAAGAGTGTTCGCGGCAGCGACCCCGATGCCGCCGTCTACTGGCTGGCACGGCTGATCAGCGGCGGCGAGGACCCGAAATTCATCGCGCGGCGCCTATGCATCCTGGCCGCCGAGGACATCGGGTTGGCCAACCCCAACGCGCTGCTGCTGGCCAACGCCACTTTCGACATCATTAACAAGATTGGGTGGCCCGAGGGGCGCATCCCGCTGAGCGAGTGCGCCATCTATCTGGCCACGTCGCCCAAGAGCAACAGCGCCTATTTGGCCATTGACACCGCGCTCGAACTGGTGCAGCAGACGGGTAACGCCCCAGTGCCGCTGCACTTGCGCAACGCGCCCACGAAGTTGATGAAGCAACTGGGCTACGGCAAGGATTACCGCTATGCCCACGACTATCCGGGCCACTTTGTGCTACAGCAGTACATGCCCGAGGAACTCAAGCATCCGCAGTTGTGGGTGCCGCAGGACAACCCCGCCGAGGCCAAGTTGGCGGCACGGCACAACGCGCTGTGGCACAGCAACAACAGCCCCAACAACACCGATGGCAAGTGACGAACGGCAGTGGCCCGCCATGACGCCACAAGAGGCGGCGCGGTGGCAAGCCGTGACGGCGTTTGCGCGCGCGCACGCGCACGACGATGTGCGGCAACTGGCCTTGCAAGCCGACCGCTACCCCGACGTGGACCTGCCGTGCGCACTCGACCAAATTGCCGCACGACGCATCGCCGCCACGAAACTGCCGCTGTGGGCCGACAATCCGAACCTTATCTTTCCGCCACGCCTGGCCATGGAGCAATGCTCGTCGCAGGTCACGGCGATGTATAAGACGGCGCTGGTGAGCGGCGACAGTCTGGTGGACCTCACCGGCGGCTTCGGCGTGGACTTCGCCTTTATGGCCAGCCGCTGCAAGCGTGCCACCTACATCGAAATCCAGCCCGCACTGTGCGCCATCGTTCACCACAACTGCGAAGTGCTTGGCCTGACTCATGCAAGGGTAATCAATGACGACGGCACGCGCTACCTCGAGACCATGGAGCCAGCCGACACCATCTACATCGACCCAGCGCGGCGCGACAAGGCCGGCAACCGCGTGTTTCGCCTTGCCGACTGCACGCCCGACGTCACGGCCCTCGCTCCGGCCATGCTTGCGCGCGCGCGACGCGTGATTATCAAATTGTCGCCCATGCTCGACGTCAGCCAGGCTGTCGCCAGCCTGCCCAATGTGGCGCAGGTGCACATCCTGAGCGTGGCGGGCGAGTGCAAGGAGTTACTGCTCGTGCTGGAGCCTGGCCATAGCGGTGCCACGATGGTACATTGCGTTAACGACGGCGATGACTTCACCTACGAGTTTGGTGCATCGGCTCCGTCGCCCGCGCTGTGGGACGGCACGCCCGGCGCGCCGCTCTACCTCTATGAGCCTAACGCCTCGCTGATGAAGGCTGGTTGCCATGCCTTGCTTGCCGAGCACTACGGCGTGCTGCTTGCCGGGCGCGACAGCCACCTGTGCGTGTCGCAGCAACGCGTGCCCGATTTCCCCGGACGAGAGTTTGTGGTCGACGCGGTGACCACGCTCAACAAGCGCGACCTCAAGGCTGCATTGGCCGGCATCACGCATGCCAATGTGGCGGTGCGCAACTTCCCCCTCAGCGCCCCCGCCCTGGCCCAACGCCTGCGGCTGCGCGACGGTGGCGACACCTATATCTTCGGCACCACCGTCTCCCCCACCCCCGCCGCCAAGCCCAGCCACATCCTGCTCATCTGCCACAAGCCATAACGCCACCAAAATGGCTTTCGCCAGGGGATTCTAGAAAACCTAGAGGACCTAGAACATCTAGGTTTTTTCAACATAACTGCGGGATAGCGAACGCATTCGGCGTTTTGCGGTGACAATATTTTTTGTTAACTTTGCGGTTGGAAAGAAATTAAAATGAATTTGTTATGGATAACGAATTTTTGAAAATATTGCGTGAACGGCACAGCGTGCGCGCATTCAGCAGTGAGCAAATCAAGGACGACGAACTGACGGCCGTGCTCGAAGCGGGCACTTACGCCCCCACCGGCATGGGCATGCAAGACCCATGGATTGTGGCCGTGCAGGACAGTGAAATCATCAAGCAGTTGGTGAAGATGAATGCCGAGGTGTTTGGCCGCGGCGACATCAACCCCTACTACGGCGCGCCGACAATCGTGCTGGTATTTGCCTCGAAACCCGAGGTCAGGCCGACGTCGGTTTGCGACGGCACCCTGGTGCTGGGCAACATGATGAATGCCGCCCATGCCGTGGGGCTGGGCGCGTGCTGGATACACCGCGAGCGCGAGATGTTTGAGACCGCCGAGGGTCAAGCGCTGATGAAACGCTTCGGCCTGCCCGAGGGCCTGATTGGCGTGGGCGCCATCTCGCTGGGCTATCCTGCCGATGAGTTTACGCCAAGCCAGCGCAAGCCTCGCAAAGCGGGCTACTACCGCATTGTGAAGTGAGTCACATAAGAGTTGCATAAGTTAAAGAACAGAGATATGAATTGCAGAAAAATCCTCGCCTTGATAGGCATTGTGCTGCTCGCCACGGTGGCGAGTGCGCAGCCGACGAGCCTTGTCGTTCGCGACGCCGCCCGCCATCAATCAATCAGTGTGACGGCCATCACACCCGACATACTTCGCGTGAGCGTCACGCAGGACGGCGTGTTGGCGCCGCAGTTGCCGACGCTGCTGAGCGAACCGGCCCAGAGTGCGGCACATCCGCAACTCACCATCACACGCACGGGCGGCGACACCAAGTTGCTGAGCACCAGCAGCGGCATGCGGGCCATCGTCGACGAGAAGGCTAAGAGCGTGGCAATCATGTGCGGCAACACGCTGTGTGTGACCGATTTGTTTGACCGCGAGAATGGCACGGTGCGCCTTCAGCACCCCAGCGGCGAGTCGTTCTACGGCGCCGGTGAGCGCGGCCTCTCGTTCAACCTCATGGGCGACACCCTGGTGAACTATAACGCCCAAAATTACGGCTACCAGGGCGGTGAGAGCCGCACCAACCAGATGGGCATCACCATGCCCATGGTGATTTCGTCGCGAGGCTACGGCATCTTCTTCGACGACTTTTGCCGCTCGACGCTGATCGTGGGCGAGGACGGCCTGGAATACAGCACCACCCGCCCTGCCCCGGTGTCGTACTATATTATCAACGGCAACGGCAAGGTCGACGAGGTGGTTAAGAACTTCACGTGGCTGGTTGGCCGCCAAGACCTGCCGCCGTTGTGGACGCTTGGCTACATCACCAGCAAATACGGCTACCGCGACCAGCATGAGAGCGAGGCCACCGTCGACACGCTGAAGCGCGAGGGCTATCCGCTCGACGGCATTGTGTTTGACCTCTACTGGTACGGCAAGGAGGAAGACATGGGCCGTCTGGAGTGGGACAAAGAGCAATGGCCCGACCACCGCAAGATGCTCGCCGACTTCAAGCGCCAGGGAGTGAATGTAGTGACCATCTCACAACCTTATGTGCTGACCAACGGCCGCGCTATCGACAACTTCCGCGAACTCGACCGCGACGGCCTGCTGTGCAAGACGGCAGGCACCGACACCACGCAAAACGTGGTGATTTGGGTGGGCGAAGGAGGCATGTTCGACGTGTCGAACCCCGCCACACGCCAGTGGCTGAGCAACCGCTACAAGCAACTCACCGACGAGGGCGTGACCGGCTGGTGGGGCGACCTGGGCGAGCCGGAAAAGCACCCGCTGGAGATTTGCCACAACAACGGACTGACGGCCGAGCAGTATCACAACCTCTACGGCAACGACTGGAGTTCAATCATCTACGACATGTTCAAGAGCGAATTCCCCGACCGAAGACTGATGACGATGATGCGCGCCGGCACCGCTGGCCTGCAACGCTACTCGGTGTTCCCGTGGTCGACCGACGTGTCGCGCTCGTGGGGCGGCCTGGCTCCGCAAGTCAACATCATGCTCAACACCGGCTTGAGCGGCTTGGGATATATGTCGCACGACGTGGGTGGCTTTGCCGTTGACCCCGAGAATAAGCGCGATGGCGAACTGTATATCCGCTGGCTGCAGTTGGGCCTGTTCTCGCCCGTGCTGCGCACCCACTCCACTTATCAGGCCGAGCCTTACAACTACAAGGAGTTTGGCGACCTTACGCTGCGCATCATTCGCGAGCGCTACAACTGGCTGCCCTACAACTACACGTTGGCGTGGGAAAACGCCAGTATGGGCCTGCCGCTGGTGCGCCCGTTGGGACTGTATGAGGCCCAGAACGGCATCCGCCAGTACGACGACATCAGCGACCAGTACTTGTGGGGCCGCGACGTAATGGTGGCTCCGGTGATGACGCAGGGCGCCACCCAGCGCACCATCGCCTTCCCCGACGGCGAGTGGGTCGACTATAACAACCCGTCGAAGCGCTTTGCCGGCCACACCACCACGGTCTACCCCACACCGATCGACGTGCTGCCGCTCTTTGTCCGCGCCGGAGCCTTCCTGCCGCGTGCCACGGGCCATATGGAGAACGTGGGCGACTACAACCCCGACCAACTCGACATCGTGTACTATCACAGCAATGCCGAGTCAAGTTACACCCTCTTCGACGACGACATGCACTCCACCGGCACCCTGGCCGAGGGTAAGCACCGCCTGATACATTTTGCTGCCAAGCCGCTCAACGGCGGCTACGAGATCACCATCACCCCCGAGGGCAATATCGATGGCACCAGCATTGCGAAGCAATACCAACTCGTGATGCCTGACATCACCGCCAAGCCCCGCCGGGTGACCATCAACGGCAAGAACGCGCGCTTCGGTTACGACAAGGCCGCCGCAAGGCTCACCGTAGCGGTGAGCGTCGCTGCACCCACCACAATCACAATCCAGTGAGCACCACCATGTGAGCGCGGCCGAGTAACCGCCGCCATGTGAGCGCCGCCGAGTAACCACCGCCATGTAAGCGCGGTCCAGTAACCGCCGCCGAGTGAGCGCCGCCATGTGAGCGCCGCCAAAACCACGACAACGCACCAGAGGCTGTTGCAACACCAGCAACAGCCTCTATTTTTGCGCCAAATAACCATAATCACATCCCAAAATCAACCACCAAATGTCCTCAAAGGGACGGTTCTTTTGAGGACATTTTGATTTTAAAATTAATCGATTTTTTAGAAACAAAATACTCATAATAAGACAGTCTTCCTCTTCATTCTTGACATATCAATTGATTTTAAGACAGATGCTTATGCGAATATAAGCCAAATTTTACAATCAATTCTTCCTCTGTTATCAATCGGACAATTTGTCCTCAAAAGAACCGTCCCTTTGAGGACAGGTTGAAAAAAGAGTGTCCTCAAAAGAACCGTCCCTTTGAGGACAAAATTTTGAATAATAACCATAATTGCAGCTTGAGTTTTTTTTGGTCATAACCGCAACATCTGGGGACGGTCCTTGAATGTTGCAAAATATGAATTATTGGCTATGGGGGAAGTACGGGCTGTCGCCCGCAATACAGACCGACGCGAGAGGAACGCCTTTGTCCAGCGGTTGTCCTCGCCACAAAGGGGGGAATGTAACATTCAAGGACCGTCCCCAGATGTTGCAAGTTGGCCGACTTGCCTTCATGAATGGATTTAGCGGACAACAATAATGGTGTGTGATGGAGTAATGTTGGCGTTTGTGGGTGTTAAATGGCATTTTGCTTTTTTTATAAATAGTTATATGCATTTTTACAAACAAAATGCATATATTTGCATCAGAATTATTTCGAGAGTTATTTATGTATTAATTAATCAATTTCATCATGAAAAAAGTTTATCTTTAATTCTTGTAGCATTTTTTGCAATGCTTGGGTTGAAGGCCAACGCTGCCATGTGGCTCGTTGGAGATAGAACAAGGAGTTTTTGAGATTCAATTAACATATTTATCAACTTAATTATCAATGCATTATGAAAAAACTTTCACTTCTTTTCAGTATGCTGTTGATGGCTGTGATGGCTTCGGCCGCCACTACCATCTACATCGACAAGAGTTCGGTTGGTAACATCTACGCTTGGGATAGCAATGGTAACTACGGCGGATGGCCGGGTGTCGCGCTGACCACCCTGGATGTTGCTACCGTTAACGACGTTGAGTACTACACCTTCGTGTACACTCATGAGGCATCGGGCGAAGGCCTGATTTTCAACTACAACGGCCAGCAAACTGGCGACCTGACTCCTCAGGACGGTGCCATCTACACCTATACTGGTGGCAATACTGTCAGTATTGAGACTGGCGAACCAGATCCCGACCCCACTCCAGAGTTTGATGCAACTCAGCGCAAATTTGCTGTTACGGGTGATGCCTTTGGCGGATGGAGCATGCCGCCAACAGCCGCCCAAACGTTTACCAACAATGGCGACGGCACCTACACACTGGTGTATGAAGGTGCTTCGGCGGCTCAATTCAAGCTCTCGGGCGTAGGCATCAACGATGTGTTCGACACCAATTGGAGCGTGTTCAATGGTGGCGCAATGGGAAAATCGGGCCTTGCTGAAGGCGACAACGAATTATCGACAAGTTTCGGCACGGGCAACATGAGCTTCCCAGTAAGTGGCGACGTTACGTTGACTATCAGCGAGGTCACGGAGAACTCGTGCAAACTCAACATCACGGTCAATCAGGAAATCATCCCTGACAAGGCTTACTATCTGGTGGGCGGATTCAATGGTTGGGCAGCTAAAGATGAAAACTACAAGTTCGCTGAAAATAATGGTGTGTTCACGCTCACAGAAACCATGAGCGGCGAATTTAAGGTAATTGACGAGAACGGCAATTGGCTCGGTGGTGGTGATAAGACTCTCACCGCTGCAGACAATACTGTCTCTGTCACTTCTGATTTAGGTGGCAACATAATTCTGGAAGAGGAGAGCGAGTACACCTTCACCATTGAAAATGGCGTGCTTACCGTCACCGGATTCCCGGCGCAGCCTGGGCCGCAGCTTACTGGCGTTTACCTGTTTGGCGCTGTTGGCGATCAAGGTTGGAACGAACTTGGCCAACTGACCGACAACAACCCCAATTTCAAACTTGTGGACTTTGAAGTCGAGGCTGGCTTGAAGTTCAAGTTGGTTGCTACCTACGACGACGACGAAATTAATGTCTGGTACGGAGCTGCTGGCCAGAACGATTTCCTCGTCAACGAAAGCATGCTCAACACCCCTATTACCATGGGCGCTGGCAACGAGTTTAAAGACCTGTACTTTGAGAAGGGCGGCACGTTCACGTTCAACTTCAACGTTGAGACCTTGAAACTCACCATTACTGGCGAGTTTGAGCCCGATCCCGTTCCGCAAATCACTGGCGTGCATCTGTTTGGCGCTGTTGGCGATGCCGATTGGGCCGACCTGGGCGAACTGACCGAGAACGAGGGCGTTTACACCCTGGCCGACAAGGATGTTGAGGCTGGTCTGAAGTTCAAGGTTGTCGTGAGTTACGACATCGCCGAGGACGCTTGGTACGGCGCTCAGACCGACGGCGCTGAGTTCCTCGTTAACGCCAACATGCTGGATGTTGACATCACCATGGGCATCGACACCGAGGAGACCAACTTCGAGAACCTGTACTTCGAGAAGGCTGGCCAGTTCACCTTCGCCTTCACCATGGGCGAGGAGGCTACCACGCTGAAGATTACCGGCGAGTTCATTCCCGAGACTAAGGTTCTGACCGGTACCGTGCGCGGCGAGGACAACCAGCCCATCGCTGGCGTGACCGTTACCGCTGTGGCTATCACCGACGAGCCTCAGGGCATCATTCGCGCCGAGGGTCAACCGCTGACCACTGTCACCAATGACGAGGGTACTTTTGAACTTAAGGTTCCTGCCGATGCCAACTACAACGTGACCTTCGCTAAGGATGGCTACGTGACACAAACCGTGGGCGAGGATGCCATCGAGAATGTTGTTCTCGTTGAGAGCACCCCCACTGGCATTGCATCGCTGCTTGCCAACGGCAATGTGGCTTCGGTAAGTTACGTCAACGTATCGGGTAGCGTTAGCGACAAGCCCTTCGACGGCATGAACATCGTGGTTGTCACTTACAACGACGGCAGCCGCCAGGTTGCAAAGGTCGTCAAGTAAGATGATATAGCAACGACTCTCGAGGAGAGAGTAACGACAGCGCCCGCAGAAATCAACGTTCTGCGGGCGCTTTTATCTTCTTGAGCAGCCAAGAAATTGGGGAGAAAATGATGAAAAAGGGACAGTCCCCTTTTCATCATTTTTGGTGTATTAATAATGTTGTTGCGTTAATCTCAAATGGGTCACTTGGCGGGCTCCCACTTGCAGCGTACGGGTGATGTGATGGCACCCTCTTTCTTCAACTCGGCGAACGCCTTGTCAACTTCCTTGCGGTCGGCACCCAGTGCCTTTGTCACGTCGCCTGCCGACATCGGCTTGCCAGCGTCGCGCATTGCCTGTAAAACTTTCTCTTTCATTGTTCTGTAGTTGTTTTAGCGGTTAATAAAATATCATTGGCCACAAAGTTACAACTAATTTCTGAATATGCAAAGTTGACATAATCCCGATTCGGCCATTGGTGGCAAACACAGCGATTTGGTATAATAATCTATTAGTGCATGGGAAATCACAGGATAAATCAAAAAGGCAGAAAAAAGCCATCAAAAGGACATCCCCTTTGATGGCTTGATGATTGTGAATAAGTGTTAATAAAACACCATCAAAAGAACCGTCCCCTTTGATGGCATTTTGGTGTTAGGCCTTGAAGGCGTCGAGTGCGTCGGGCTCGAAGGCAGTGATGTAGGCATGGTGGCCAATCACGTTGGCCTCGGCCATGCGCACATACACCTGCGCGCTGCGCGAGAACATCTCGGGAGCCACGGTGGCATCGGCCATGATGAGCAGCGACATCATGATTTCGGCCGTCATGTCGTAGAGGCGTCGGGCCACGAAGTCGTGCATGTCCTGGTTGTCGGCCTCCTTGACGGCTGCCATGGCCTGCTCATAGAGGTCGGTCATGCGGAGCACTTTCTCCTTGAGGGGCTGCAACTCGGGCGCCACATCGTCGGCGAGCATCTCGCGGATGATGCCCAGATAGGTGCCGTTGGTGATGTAGCGGATTGCGGCCACCACCTGGAGTTGCGTTGTTCCCTCGTAAATTGAGAAGATGCGCGCGTCGCGATAGAGTCGCTGGCACTTGTATTCCATGATGAAACCTGAGCCGCCGTGCACCGAGATGGAGTCGTAGGCGTTCTGGTTGGCATACTCGGAGTTCATACCCTTAGCCAGCGGCGTGAAGGCGTCGGCCAAGCGCGAGTACTTCTTCATCTCCTGGCGCTCCTCGGGCGTGAGGGTGCGGTCGCGGGCGATGTCCTCAAGGGCTTTGTACACGTCGACGTAGCGTGCTGTGGTGTAGAGCAGCGAGCGTCCGGCGTCGAGTTTAGCCTTCATGCGCGAGAGCATGTCGTAAACGGCGGGGAACTCGATGATTTTCTTGCCAAACTGTGCGCGCTCGCGAGCATAGTCCAGAGCCTGGTTATAGGCCTCCTGGCTGAGTCCCACGCTCTGTGCGGCGATGCCCAGGCGTGCGCCGTTCATCAGCGCCATCACATACTTGATAAGACCCAGGCGGGTACTGCCGCACAACTCGGCACGGGCGTTCTTGTAGACCAACTCGCAGGTGGGTGAGCCGTGAATACCGAGTTTGTGCTCAATGTGACGCACGTCCACGCCGCCGTCGCGCTTGTCATAGATAAACATCGACAGGCCGCGTCCGTCCTTCGTGCCTTCCTCGCTGCGTGCGAGCACCAGGTGGATGTCGCTGTCGCCGTTGGTGATGAAACGCTTCACGCCGTTCAGTCGCCAGCAGTCGTTAGCCTCGTCGTAGGTGGCCTTGAGCATGACACGCTGCAGGTCGCTGCCGGCATCGGGCTCGGTAAGGTCCATCGACATGCTTTCGCCAGCGCACACGCGCGGGATGAATTTTTGGCGTTGCTCCTCGCTGCCAAACTCGTAGAGGGTGTCGATGCAACTTTGCAGCGACCAGATGTTCTGGAATCCGGCATCGGCGGCCGAAATCATCTCGCTGAGCATCGAGAACACCACGTTGGGCAGATTCAAACCGCCGTAGCGACGCGGCATCGACACGCCGTGCAGACCGGCCTTGCGCGTGGCGTCGAGGTTCTCAAATGTCTTGCTGGCGTAAATCATGCGGCCATTCTCGAGATGGGGACCCTCGAGGTCGACGCTCTCGCTGTTAGGCTCGAGGATTGTGGCGGCCACCTCGCCGGTGATGTCCATCACGCGACGGTAGTTCTCGATGGCGTCGTCGTAGTCGACCGGAGCGTCGTCGAATTGCTGCGCGTCCACGAAATCTTTCTCCTTCAACTCGACGATGCGCTTCATCAAAGGATGGTTCAGGTGGAAACCGATCTCAGGTATATTGTAGTTTGTCATGATGTGTTGTGTTATTTGCTGTTCTGCTTATAGTACTTAATCAATTTTGGCACGGTCTCTTCGACGGTTCCCACGATCACATAGTCGGCGATACGGTTGATGGGTGCATCGGGGTCGCTGTTGATGCTGATGATGATGCCCGAATCCTGCATGCCGGCAATGTGCTGGATCTGTCCGGAGATGCCGCAAGCGATGTACACCTTGGGATGCACGGTGACGCCTGTCTGGCCAATCTGGCGGTCATGGTCGATCCATCCTGCATCCACTGCGGCACGCGATCCGCCCACCTCGCCGTGGAGCACCTTGGCGAGTTGGAAGAGTTGGTCGAAGCCTTCTTTCGAGCCCACGCCGTAGCCACCGGCCACAACGATGGGCGCGCCCTTGAGGTTGTGCTTTGCGGCCTCGACGTGGTGGTCGAGCACCTTAACGACGAACGCCTCGGGAGTGACGTACTCGGCGACGTCGGGATAAACCACCTCGCCACGGAACGGTGTCTCGCACAAAGCCTTCTGCATAACGCCCGAGCGCACGGTCGCCATCTGCGGACGGTGCTCCGGGTTGACGATGGTGGCCACGATGTTGCCACCGAAGGCGGGACGAATCTGATAAAGCAGGTTGTCGTAGTGCTGGCCGGTCTTCACGTCGGTGTAGTCGCCAATCTCGAGTTGGGTGCAGTCGGCGGTGAGGCCGCTGGTGAGCGACGACGACACGCGTGGTCCCAGGTCGCGACCGATGACGGTTGCGCCCATGAGGCAAATTTGCGGCTGCTCCTGCTTGAAGAGGTTCACCATGACGTCGGTGTGCGGCGCCGAGGTGTAGGGGAAGAGGCCGTCGCCGTCGAAGACGAAGAGGCGGTCGACACCGTAAGGCAGAATCTGCTCCTCGACCTTACCCTTGATGTTTGTGCCGATGACCACAGCGTGCAGTTCCACGCCAAGTTCGTTGGCCAATTTGCGGCCTTTGGTAAGTAACTCTTGAGACACTTCGGCAACTGCTGTGCCTTCAATCTCGCAATATACAAATACGTTGTTCATAGTCGTTTCGCGGTGCTTTAGCCAATAATCTTTTCGTCTAACAATTCCTTGATCATGCTCTCGACATCGGCGTCGCTCGAGGTGAGCGTCTTGCTCTCCTTGGCCTGGAAGACGATGTTTTGCACGGTTTTCACCTTTGTGGGCGAACCGCTGAGTCCGCACTGCTGCGGGTCACCGTCGACGTCGGCCACGCTCCACTGGTTGAGTGTGAGGTACGGGCGCTGCTCGTAGAGTGCGCTCCAGGGCTCTTCGCCGGTGCGCTCCATGGGGCAGGTGGCGCGTTTGTACTTCATCACCAACTTGGCGTTGGCGGGGCGGCACGGTGCTGCGCTGCCGTTGACGGTGATGACCACGGGCAGCGGAGCCTCGACGGTCTCAACACCGCCGTCGATGAGGCGGCGCACGGTGGCCTTGCCGTTTTCTACCTTGAGGATTTCCTCGGCGTAGGTGACCTGGTTCAGGCCCAACTTCTGAGCCACCTGGGGACCCACTTGTGCGGTGTCGCCGTCGATGGCCTGGCGGCCGCCAATCACGATGTCGACGTCGCCGATTTTCTTGATTGCCGTGGCCAGCGCATAACTTGTGGCCAGCGTGTCGGCACCGGCAAAGAGTCGGTCGGTGAGCAGCCATCCGGTGTCGGCTCCGCGGTACAGACCTTGCCTAATTATTTCGCCTGCTCGGGGCGGGCCCATAGTGAGCAGTCCTATTGTGCTACCGGGGTGTTGTTCTTTCAGTCTCAATGCCTGTTCGAGCGCGTTGAGGTCCTCGGGGTTAAAGATTGCCGGCAGGGCGGCGCGATTGATGGTGCCGTCGGCCTTCATGGCGTCTTTTCCCACATTTCGAGTGTCTGGCACTTGCTTGGCCAGGACCACGATTTTCAAACTCATAATCGTTTAAGAATTGGTGTATTGTGTTATTAAAATTTCGGCAAAATTACTCAAAATAAGCCACAACGCAAAAGCATTGTGGCTTATTAATGTTTGTTAACCCGCAACCACGTGGTTTACAGCCCGTTGGCGATGTTTTGCAGAATCTATAAGATAGCGATTTTCTGCTGCGAACAGCATGAAAAACAGGGCCAAATCACTTCACGAGCAGCGAGTCGAGAAAGGCGGTGATTTCGGCGATGCCGTTGTCGTGGGGCCGGGCATTGGTGCCTCGCGACGAGATGTAGTCGCGATTGTCGTAGGTCAGCGACAGCGACCACATCCATCCGTCCATCACATCAAACGGCGGTTGGTAATCCTTCTCGTAGTCCTGCATGTTGTGGCGCATGGCGATTGCCGCCACGCTGTCGAGCACGGCGCGCGGAACGGTGATGGTGTCGCGCACCGGCGAGGCCATGCCACGCGACATCAGCACGGCCGTCGTGCTGTCGTCGGCCAGGCGTAGTTCGTAGTCGTGATTGGGCTCCGCCATGGTGCCCCAGTGCCGGTAGGTGAAACTCACCAACTTGGCGGCAGGCGCCTGTTTGTGCTCCACCGGCTGAGGCTTCTTAGTCACCGAACTGCAGCCCATCAGCAGCACCGCAAGCGCGGCAAAAACAAATAGCAAATGTCTCATAACCTTTTTCGTAATAATTGTTTCATCCACAAAGATAGCACTATTTTCCCAACCAACAACCAATCGCACCAAACAAGACACGCAAACAATCACGCTAATTACGCCAATTACGCCAATTACGCCAAATGGTCTCAAGGGAGCGGCATTTATTTATGAAAAACAACTCCGTTGTGAACAAATGTTAATAAAATACCATCAAAAGAACCGTCCCCTTTGATGGTGCTTTTGCTAATGGTTGATAACGAGATGGTTAATCACAAACAAACGTTAATAAAACACCATCAAAAGAACCGTCCCCTTTGATGGCATTGCGGATGTTTTTTGAAAAAGTAATCGGGGTGGTGGCTCGGCGTCTTGCAGCACCTTTGCCCAATCTTTTTCGGGTTCCTCGAGAAAAGTGTAGCAGTTGACTGATGAAAAGGGGACGGTCCTTTTTTCATCATTTTCATCACGCACGACGCGCCGTGGCGCGTCCCTACAGGCGGCTATCGATGCGCGCAAAAAACAAAACTACAACATCCCTTGGACTTTTACCGGACAGAGATGACTCTCAAAACAAATTCTATTCTGACATAATTTCTAATGACCGATTTGGGTTTAACTGACCATAATATTTAGATAAAAAGGAAAAACGCGCGAGCGAACCCTCAAAGGCTCGCTCGCTTTTTACATTAAATGCATTGCAGTAATTAAGTTAATTCCCCAAAAAGGGAATTGCTATCGTGAGGGAGGTTAGGCGAGGATTTTTTGGGCCATTTGCTGGCCGGCTTGGAAGGCTCGCTGGAGGTCCTGCTCCCAGTGTTCGTCGCGCCACTGGCGCTTGGCGGGTTCGGAGAATCCGGCAAGTTCGAAGCGGTCGTAGTTGTTCACCTGATAGGTGTTGTAGGCAATGAGTCGCTCGGGCTCGCCGAGGGCGGCCTTGATGCAGTATTCCATCGAGCCGTAGCCCTGGCTGTTGTTGCGGTCGGGCGTGCCGTTCATGGTCTCGACCAGCAGCACGGGCATGCGCTTGGGGGCTGTCATGCTATAGTCGTTGTAGGAGAGCCAGGGGAAGGTCAGTCGCTCCAGGAAAGTGCGCATCTGGCCAGTCACGTCGCCAAAATAAATGGGCGAGCCCAAGACCAGGCCGTCGGCCTGCGCGATGTCCTCGAGCACCGGGGTCAGGGCGTCTTTGAAGCGGCACACGTTGGATGCCTTGCCCTTGATTTTACAGGCCATGCACGACATGCAGCCCTTATAGTCGAGGCCGTAAAGGCGCATCGTCTTTACCTCGATTTCCTCGCTGACCGAGCTTGCGCCCTCGGCAAACTTCTGCAGCATGGAGGCCGTGTTGAAAATCTTGCGCGGCCCGCCATCGATAATGATTATCTTCTTCATATCCTTATTGTTTTAAAGTTTCATCACTCGCTTCATCTCCAGATTCTCGTAGCCTTCGGGGCAATGGGTGGAGAGGTAAACGGTGGGATTGTCGCTGATAAACTGGCGCACGCGGTCGAGAGTCAGCCTGGCAGCCTCCTTATCCTCAAAGATGATGCTCAACTTGTTGGCCTTCAGCGCTGCGTCGCAGTAGGTCACGTCGCCGTGCATCATGTAGAAGAGCCCGTCGCACTCAGCGATGACAATGCTGTTGCCCGCCGTGTGGCCCTTGGCCTCGACAAACCAGATGCCGTCGGCCACCTGCTGCGCGTTGGGGAAGTTCTTGTAGGCGGTGCCATACTGGGCACGCACCACATTGCCGCCCTCTGGCAGTTTCATGGCGTCGGCATCCTCGGGCGAGATATAAATCTTGGCGTTGGGGAACTCCTTGATGCAGTCGCTGTGGTCGGGATGCTTGTGGGTGATGAGAATCTTCGTCACCTGCTCGGGCTTGTAGCCCGTGGCCGCGAAGGCGTCCATATAGTCGGCCACCTTCTCGCCCATATATAGCGGGCTACCCAACTTCTTGGCTGGTGCCGGAAATCCGGCCTTAAAGCCCGTGTCGACGAGGATTACCTCGCTGCCGGTGTCGATGAGGAAGTTCTGAAGACTGCTACGGTAGATGATTTGCTCGTCGAATTTCTCCTTGCCTTCTTCACCGCCGAAGGCAAACGGCTGGTTCATAAAACCGCCGTCGAACATGCGGATTGCTTTTATTTCCATAATAGTATTTTATTCTAAATGAATGTATAATCAGTTGAGAATAACAGGCATGCGACACTCTCGGCGGGCCTCGTGCTTGCCGGAGCGTGCGTTGAATTCCTATTTGATGATGTATTTCTTGCCTGAGTTGATGTATAAGCCTGGGGCGGTAGGTTTGGCACTAAAGGTGCGGCCAGTGATGTCAAACCACATGTTGCTGTCACGCGTCGGCTTATCGCTCTCGATGGTGCTGATTGCGGTTGCGCGCTTGATATATTCAATTCCGGCGGCAGCGTCAATCTTGCCTGAGGTAATGTGTGCTTGGCGTTGCGTGGCGCATAGTGGAAGAGACACCATGTGGGAAGGATGAAGAAGCATGTCATAATCAGCCAGCCCCATCCCGGACTGCTCTCAAGCCAGGCAAAGAAGTGACCGACCCATGACGCGTCGCTTGCAACTACGGCGGCTCTTTTCGTGCCAAAAAGACTATCAATGATGACACTTATCACCCCCATGACAACCAGCATTTTCACTGGTGGGAACGATACTTGCCGCTTGCCATTGATGTAATCGCTGATGAAAAATCCGGGACGCCAAATCAGTTGCCACAAGGAGTATAGCATCGAACGGTTGCCCATTCCCCACACCTCGGCGGTGCTTTGAAACACACTCTTCCAAGACACCTTTTTCAGCCCAGCCTTCTGCGAACACGCCGGACAAAACTTGCCAGCAAAGTCATACCCGCAATTCTCGCAATGGTGGAGAACGTTCTCGTCAAAACTCCAATCGAAGGGGTTGAGTTGCCATGCCTTGAATCGTTTGTATCTCTCCTTTAAAGTCATTTTAGAAATCTTTTTGCAAAGATAATGATTTTTCTTTAAAAGTAGGATTCACTCAATTACTTTTGAATAAAGGCCGTGGCATGAGCCAAGAATCCCGGCGGCCCCTCGTGCAAGCGCGCATTGTGTCATTTGTGAAAACATTGAGGCAATTTGTGAAACACCGACAATAGAAAATAGCAGTAATTTTGTGCCAAAAATCAAACACAATTATGGAAGCATTTGTAGTAGATCCCCGCAAGACCACGCCCGAGGAGATGCAGCGTGGCATGAGAGACGTGAAACTGGTATTTAAGATTAACCACACCATGCCTTACACCGAAGAGTGTAACGACCTGGTGAAGGAGCTCTTTGGCGACAACCTGGGTGAGGGTGCCACGGTAATGCCACCGCTCAAGGGCGTGTGCTTCGACAAGGTGAAAATTGGCAACAATGTGATGATTATGCCCGACTGCCTGATGATGTCGCGCGGAGGCATCACCATCGACGACGACGTCATGATAGCCGCCAATGCACAACTCATCAGCAACAACCACGACCTGCACGACCACGCGCTGCTGCTATGCAAACCGGTTCACATCTGCCGTAATGCCTGGATTGGCGCTGGAGCGACCATCCTGCCCGGTGTCACCGTGGGCGAGAACGCCGTGGTGGCGGCCGGAGCAGTCGTGACAAAAGATGTGGAAGCCAATACAATCGTAGGCGGCAATCCTGCGAAGTTTATCAAAAGAGTCGATTGAACCCCAATCGGCCATTTAACCAAGAACTGATGAAACGGCATGCTGAGAGTGCGAAAAACACACTTTTGGCATCGTGGCTCAAAAATCGTTGCGCCTGTCAACCATCATGCCGATAACTATAGCCTGTAGCCACTACACGCTTATTGCACACACGCTTTTTGGGCAATTGTGGAAAACTTTATAGGCCACTTTGTAACTACGTTACAAAAATTTATTATCTTTGCATTTCATAGGCAAGGATTTTGGCAACTTGCTGTCAGCAAACGACCACTTAACTGATTAAGATACAACAAACTCCCTTGTAGTTTATGAGCTTTGGTCGGCTCGCTGGGCCACATCGGAGTTTGTTTTTAATATAACAATATGGCAAAGAAAGTAACTAAAGAAAAGGCTATAGAAGAAGCTTTGTGGGAATCGGCCAATAAACTCCGTGGCTCCGTGGAGCCATCGGAGTATAAGCATGTGGTACTAAGCCTTATCTTCCTGAAATATGCGCACGATCGCTTCACCGAGCGACGTAAAGAACTGGTGGCAGAATGCAAGGAGGCTTTTGCAGACAATCCAGTGTTCTATAATGCCAAGAACGTCTTTTATCTGGAACCCGAAAGCCGTTGGGATTTCTTGATTGAGAACGCCAAGCAAAACGATATTGCCATCAAGATAGATAAAGCGCTGGCTAAGGTAGAGCAAAGCAACCCTACGTTGAAAGGAGCCTTGCCAAGCAATTACTATGCAGGGCTGTCGCTCGACCGTACCAAGCTTGCGGCATTGCTTGATGAAATCAATAAGATTGATACGCTGAAAGACCCAGAGAACGACCTCATCGGTCGTGTATATGAATACTTCCTAGGCAAGTTTGCCATTGCCGAGGGCAAAGGTAAGGGCGAATATTACACACCCAAGACCATCGTCAACCTGATAGCCGAGATGATTGAGCCTTATCGTGGCAAGATTTATGACCCTTGTTGCGGCTCTGGCGGTATGTTCGTGCAGAGCATGAAGTTCATTGAGGCACATCACGGTAACAAGCGCGACATCTCGGTCTATGGACAGGAATACACCAACACCACCTTCAAACTGGCGAAGATGAATCTTGCCATTCGTGGCATTGCCTGCAACCTGGGTGAGATGGCTGCCGATACGTTCCACAACGATCAGCACAAAGACCTGAAGGCTGATTTTATCATGGCTAATCCGCCATTCAACCAGAAGGCTTGGCGTGCTGAGAACGAATTGAAGGATGATCCGCGATGGGCAGGTTACGACGTGCCTCCTACTAGTAATGCCAACTATGGTTGGATTCTGAATATTGTCAGCAAACTCTCTGCCAACGGCACGGCTGGTTTCCTTCTTGCCAATGGCGCTCTAAGCGGCGACGGTACGGAACTTGCTATCCGTAAGCAACTGCTTCAGAACCATTTGGTAGAAGCTATTGTTATTCTGCCTCGTAACATGTTCTACTCTACTGACATCAGCGTAACGCTTTGGATTCTCAATAACAACAAGAAAGCCCGCACGGTAGAACAGAACGGCAAGATGGTTCGCTATCGTAATCGTGAGGACGAGGTGCTTTTCATTGACCTGCGTCAATGGGGAGAGCCGTTCGAGAAGAAATATATCCAGTTCTCGCCTGAGCAGATACAGCAGATTGCCGAGAACTTCCATAACTGGCAGCGTGTGGGCTATGAACAGACCTATCACAATGAGCCCGAATATTGCTATTCTGCTACCCTCAACGAGATAGAGAAGAAAGGCTGGAGCCTCGTACCCAGCAAGTACATCGAGTTCCGCAACCGTGACGAGCAAATAGACTTCGACACCAAGATGAAGCAACTGCAGGCCGACATGCGCGACCTCCTGCAGCAAGAAGAGGAGAGTAAACAGCAGTTGAAAGACCTCTTTGAGAAATTGGGCTATAGTTTGTAATTCTTTCCAATATTTGCAGAACTGGAAAAGATTAAAAGGGTTAAATATAGTTAATTTTAGGCGAAATTTTTATTAAATTCTTTCCAATGTTTGTGAGATTGGAAAGGATTTCCTACCTTTGTGGCAATAAATATATATAAAAATGATAGAAAGGCCACCAAAATTCGAACATGATGAAATAGCGAGATTTATGTTTGATAAATCCCAAAGTGAATCATTGAATTCATTAGTTGATAATATAAATGATAATTATGAATATTGGGATTCAGTCAAGTATAAACCTCTTCCTGATGGGTGTAAATCCTCTCAAGAGTTGTGGTTTCGGACCAAGGCATCACGCATTTTGACCACTGTTTATCCATGGCCAAAATATAATTTGCTATTTGGCTTAACTAATAAGATGCAACGACTATGTCATGAGTTTGATTTGAATTTTGGCGGCACGTGGGAAGGTCGTTCATTAATACCTAACGATAGTAGAGAGAGGTATTTGGTGAGCTCTCTTATGGAGGAGGCTATTTATTCAAGCATGATGGAAGGTGCTGTCACTACACGCAAAGTGGCTAAGGACATGCTGAGGAGAAAGATTACCCCCAAAGACAAATCCCAGCAGATGATTCACAACAATTATCAAACCATCCAGTTTATTGTAGCGAATAAGTACAATGCGCTAACTCCTGAGTTGGTGATGCATATTCATCAACTCATGACCGACAAGACGCTAGATAATCCTGAGGATGCTGGACGCTTACGTACTAACGATAATGTAGTGGTCGAGAACGGAATTACCCATGAAATTGTGCATCACCCCCCCACCTATAAAGTGTTGTCAGAGTTTATCAATGACTTGTGCAACTATTTTAATAAAAACGATGCCAGGGTGTTTGTTCATCCTATAATCAGAGGTATCATCATTCACTATATGTTGGCTTATATGCACCCCTTTGTCGATGGCAATGGGCGTACCGCTCGTGCCTTGTTCTATTGGTATATGCTTAAGGAAGGATATTGGCTCACGGAGTATATGTCAATCTCCCGTGTGATCGCTAAATCAAAGAAAGCCTATGAAAAAGCATTCCTGTATGTTGCTGCTGACGATAGAGATTTGGGATATTTTATTTCCTATAATATGAGTGTGCTTGAAACCTCCTTCAAGCAGTTACAGGACTATATCAAGAGAAAACAAGAAGAGAAAGTTGCTGCAAACATCTTCTTGCAAATTGGTGATATTAATGAACGTCAGGCACAAATTTTAAAGATGTTTATCGATAATCCCAAAGAAGTTATCACTGTGAGAAATCTGCAAGACAAGTTTTTAATATCGCCAACAACAGCAAAGACCGATATTATAGGATTGCTTCAAAGGGGCTTATTATCCGAAATAGCCTTTAATAAGGTTAAGAGGGGGTATATAAAAGGTGAGCAGTTTGATGAATTAGTAAACGAGTTGGATATCTGACATATGGAGTACAAACGTTTAGGCGACTATATCAGAGAGGTGAATGTTCGTAATCGGGAGTTGAAGGTTACGAACTTGCTGGGACTTAGTATGTCCAAACAATTCAGACCATCTACTTCAAATATTGTCGGTGTTGATTTAACCAAATATAAAGTGGTAGACAGAAATGTGTTTGCGTTTGACCCCATGTCCGTAATACGTGTTCACAAAGTACCAATAGCAATAAATGACACAAATGATCCTATTATCGTTTCTCCTGCATATTATACATTTGAGGTCATTGACTCTTTCCAGTTGTTGCCTCAATACTTAATGATGTGGTTTCAAAGGACTGAATTTGACCGATATGCCGACTTTAAATCTGATGCAGCTGTTCGTGGAGGTTATGATTGGGATGAACTTTGTAATACTCCAATATATATTCCCTCTATCACCCGTCAACGTGAAATCGTAGCAGAATACGAAACGCTGACCAACCGCATCCATCTCAACAATCAAATGATTCAGCACCTCGAAGCCACCGCCCAAGCCCTCTACCGCAAAACCTTCGTCGATAACATCGACAAAGAAAACCTCCCCGAAGGCTGGAAAATAGGAACAATCGGAGATTTGTTTGAATTACAACGTGGATTTGATTTGCCAAGTCAGAATCGAATAGCTGGGGCCTTCCCTATTTATGCTTCAACAGGCATTGCTGAATATCACAACGATTATAAAGTAGAGCCTCCATGTGTCGTTACGGGTAGAAGTGGAACTATAGGTGAAGTCTTTTATGTTGACAAAAAGTGTTGGCCTCTTAACACTACTTTATGGGTTAAGGATTTCAAAGATACTCCAGCATTCTTTGTGTATTATAAATTAAAAGAGTTGGATTTGGCTAAAACGGTATCTGGATTCGCAGCTGTTCCGACATTAAATCGGAATGATGTACACATGATGGAATCTTTAATACCTCCTAAATATCTGCTGACAGAGTTTGAAAATGAGATGAAAGTCATTCATCATCATTTGTCAAATATACATAAAGAAAACGAGAAACTAACCGAATTACAGTCTTTGCTTTTGGCAAAGATGGGGCAATAAAATGGAAAGGAGAATTATATGGAAACAGCATCAATAACTGCAATTAGGAATTTGGCAACAAATATCCAAGATAATTTAGAAGCA